>JBQCFF010000001.1:0-17696 GCA_051959485.1 Devosia sp.
GTCGATATCGGCGCGCTGGTGGCGCAAGTTCAGGTCGAGCGCGTCCGCGACCTGGTGCAGAAGGGTGTCGCCGAGGGCGGCCAGCTCTACGAGCCCGACATGGACCTGCCTGGCGAGGGCTGCTTCCTTCGCCCCGCGCTCATCACCCACGTCTCGACCGCCAACACCGTCGCCAACGAGGAAATCTTCGGCCCCGTGCTGGTCGAGATGAGCTTCCGCACCCCCGAGGAAGCCGTCGCGCTCGCCAACAACACCCGCTACGGCCTCGCCGCCACCATCTGGACCGAGAACGTCAACCTCGCCCTCGACATCGCCCCGAAGCTGAAATCCGGCGTCGTCTGGATCAACTCCACCAACAATTTCGACGCCGCCGTCGGCTTCGGCGGCTATAAGGAATCCGGCTTCGGCCGCGAGGGCGGCAAGGAAGGCATGGCCGTCTACCTGAAGCCAAAGTGGGAAAAGGAGCTCAAGCCCGCCGCGGAAGTCCTCTCCGCGGGGAAACCCAAGAGTAGCCCTCATGGTGAGCCTGTCGAACCACGAGGGCGTAGCCGCAACCCTCTGGACGACGAGCCCGGCATCGACCAGACCGCCAAGATGTACATCGGCGGCAAGCAGGCCCGCCCCGACAGCGGCTACTCGCGCCCCGTGCACGGCCCGGCGGGCCTCGTCGGCGAAGTCGGCGAGGGCAACCGCAAGGATATCCGCAACGCCGTCGAGGCCGCCCGCGCGGCACTCGGCTGGGGCACCACCTCGGCCCATAGCCGCGCGCAGATCCTCTACTTCCTCGCCGAGAACCTCGAATATCGTGCCGCCGAGTTCGCCGCCCGCATCAAGGCCCAGACCGGCGAGGACGGGGCGGCGGAAGTCGCGGCGTCGGTGGAGCGCCTCTTCGCCTTCGCCGGCTGGGCCGACAAGTACGACGGCGCGGTGCATAATCCGCCGCAGCGCATGGTGGCCACCGCCATGGTCGAGCCGCTCGGCGCCATGGCCATCCTCGCCCCGCCGTCGCGTCCGCTGCTCGGCTCGATCGCGCTGATCGCGCCGGCGCTCGCCATGGGCAACACCGTGGTGCTGGTCCCGAGCGAGAAGGCGCCGCTGTCGATGACCGATTTCTATCAGGTGCTCGAAACCTCCGACGTCCCCTCCGGCGTCCTCAACGTCGTCACCGGCGAAACCAGGGTGCTGGCGAAGACGCTGGCCGAGCACGACGGCATCGACGCCATCTGGTGCGCCGCCGACGCCGAGACCTCGAAAATGGTCGAGGCCGCCTCGATCGGCAACCTGAAGCAGACCTGGACCACCCGCGGCCTCTACTACGACCTGGCCGACCCACGCTTCGAAGGCGACTACCTCCTCCGCCGGGCGACCCAGGTGAAGAACGTCTGGATTCCCTACGGGGCGTAATAGCGCAGGGACCTTTCAACAGCGCCTCCTCCCCCTCGGTGGGGGAGGATAGCGAAGCTTGGCCGAAGGCCTAGCGAAGCTGAGGAGAGGGGGCAGCGGCCGAGTTCACGCGCCACCCCCTCTCCTCAGTTCCGCTAGTTCGCTGTCGCTCACAAGCTCCACTATCCTCCCCCGCCGAGGGGGAGGAGGCGCCGTTGCTGCAGCCGCGACCTACCCGCCCAACCCCGGCGCCACCTCCCGCGCCGCCTCGCGCACCACGGCGATCGTCTCGTCGATCACCGCATCGTCGTGCGCCGAGGAGACGAACCAGGCGCCGCGTTCCAGCACCCGCACGCCCCGCTTCAGCAGCGCCAGCGCGAACGCCGAGTAGGCGCGCTTGTCGGCGAGCGCGATCTCGCGGTAGTTGCGCGGCGGCGTCGCGAGCCCGAACGACACGTGGAACATCAGCGGGAAGCCCATCACCTGCGCGGTGATCCCCGCCTCCGCCAGCGCCGCGCGCACCCCGTCCTGCAGCCGCTGGCCGCGCGCCCCCACCGTCTCGAAATGCCGCGGGGTGAGCGCCTGCTGGGTGGCGATCATCGCCGCGAGCGTCACCGGCTGCGCGTTGAACGTGCCGCCGTGCAGCACCCCGCCGCTGGCGAAGAGGTCCATCAGGTCGGCGCGTCCGACCACGGCAGCGACCGGGAAGCCGTTGGCGATCGCCTTGGCGAAGATCGAGAGGTCCGGCGTCACCCCGAACAGTTCCTGCGCCCCGCCCGGCGCCAGCCGGAAGCCGGTGATCACTTCGTCGAAGCAGAGGATGGTGCCGTTCGCCCGGCAGGCGGCGAGCGCGCCCTCCAGATAGCCCGGCGCCGGCCGCATCGCCCCCTGGTTGCACATGGCCGGCTCCATGATCACCCCGGCGATGTCGCCCTGCGCGAGCCGCGCCTCCAGCCGCCCGAGATCGTTCCAGCCCAGCACCTCTATGCCGTCGGCCTCGGCCGGGTGCTGCCCGGCGCTGCCGCCCACCGGCACCGGCGCGTCCTCCGGCCCGGCCGCGTTCAGCGCCGGCGCCGTCGACCACAGGATGTTGTCGAACCAGCCGTGATAATGCCCCTCGAACTTCAGGATCTTGCGCCGCCCGGTCGCCGCCCGCATCAGCCGCATCGCCGCCTGCGCCACCTCCGAGCCCGACGAGCCGAACCGCACCCGCTCGGCGCTGGGGATGCGCTCGCAAAGCAGGCGAGCCGCCTCCGCCTCGAGCGGCGATTGCCCGGCGAACAGGATGCCCTTGTCCACCTGGTCCTTCACCGCCTCCCGCACGATGGCGGGGCTGTGCCCCAGCACCATCGCGCCCATGCCGCCGTAATAGTCGATCAGCCGGTTGCGGTCGGCATCGAACAGGTACGGCCCCTCGCCCTGCGTGAACACCAGCGGTCCCGGCGCCATGCCGGTGCGGAAGTGGCTGTTCACTCCGCCGGCAATCCACTTGCGCGCCTCCTCGATCGCCGCCGCCGACCGCTCGAACTTCAATTCCGCCACGCTGATCCTCCTGCGTTTTCGGTCAACAGAGCAGCCCCGCCCGCGCCTGGCAACCGCCTACGAACGTCGTATGGTGGGCGCCGATGTGGAGGGTGATCCTCCACCGCAAAGCGGGGAGGGCACCACTCGGTGGTGGAGGGGGCGCCCACGCACCCGGTCCGCCCGTCCCGCACCAGGGGAGGGGGACCCAATGCGCATATTCCTGGCCACGCTCGGCACCGAAACGAACACCTTCGCCTCGTTCCCGACCGGGCTCGACAACTTCCGCAACGGCTTCTGGAATGAGGGCGATATCGGCAGCATCCCCGGCAGCCCCTGGGCGAAGCCGGCGCAGACCTGGCTCGCCCGCGCCGAGGCACTCGGCTGGGAGGTGGTGCAGAGCCTCTACGCCTTCGCCGAGCCCGCCGGCCCCACCGTCCGCTCCGCCTATGAGTCGATGCGCGACCGCATCCTCGCCGACCTCACCGCCGCAGGGCCGGTCGATGCGGTGCTGATGTTCCTCCACGGCGCCATGGTCGCCGATGGCTACGACGACTGCGAGGCCGATTTCGTCTCCCGCATACGCCAGCAGGTTGGCCCGAAGGTCCGCATCGGCGTCGAGCTCGATCTCCACGCCCATCTCGACCACCGCCTGCTCGACGTCACCGACCTCATCGTCTTCTACAAGGCCTATCCGCACATCGATTACGCCGAGCGCGCCGACGACCTGTTCACCCTCATGCAGCGCACGCTCGCCGGCGAGATCGAGCCGGTAATGGCGCTGTTCGACTGCAAGACCATGGGCCTCTTCCCCACCACGCGCGAAGGCCCGATGCCCGGCTTCGTCGATGAGATGTTTGCCGCCGAAGGCAGGGACGGCATCCTGTCGCTCAGCCTAAACCACGGCTTCCCCTGGGCCGATGTGCCGCATGCCGGGGCGAAGATGCTGGCCGTCGCCAACGGCGACCCGGAGATCGCCCGCCGCGCCGCCGAGGATTTCGGCCGCCGCTTCTACGCCATCCGCGCCGAGGCGACGCTGCCTTTCGTGCCGCTGGCCGATGCCATCGCCGAAGCCACGCGCGGCGGCGACAAGCCGCTCCTCCTCGCCGATACCTCCGACCAGACCGGCGGCGGCGCCCCCGGCGACACCACCCACATGCTCCGCGCCCTGCTCGAGGCCGGCGTCACCGACGCGGTATACGGCCCGCTCTGGGACCCGCTCGCCGTCGGCATCTGTTTCTCGGTGGGGGTCGGCGCGAAGCTGAAGCTCCGCCTCGGCGGCAAGTTCGAGCCGCATTCCGGCGCCTGCCTCGACGTCGACGCCGAAGTGCTGCACCTCGCCCGCAACACCTGGCAGGATCAGCTCACCAACGAGAAGGTGCCGATCGGCGACGTCGCGGTGGTCCGCATCGGCGGCGTCGAGGTGCTGCTCAACACCAAGCGCTCCGGCGTCTTCTCGCCCACCATGTTCACCCGCCACGGGGTCACGCTCGAGGGCAAGCAGGTGATCGGCCTCAAGAACCTCTACCGCCACACCGACGTGTTCGCGCCGCTGGTCCGCGACCAGCTCTACGTCGCCACCCCCGGCGCCTGCCCGCCCGACTGGGCCAGCATCCCCTTCCAGCGCATCCCCCGCCCGATCTGGCCCCTCGACCCCGACCCGCTGGGCTGACTTTGCGGGCAGCCAGCCAACTTGCTATGTTGGGACCAGGAGTTTCGTCATGGCACAACTCGATCGCATCACTCACAACCCGGCCGTCATGGGCGGCAAGGCCTGCATTCGCGGCATGCGAGTGACAGTGGGCATGATCCTGGGCGAGCTCGGCGCCGGCGCCTCCATCGAGGATATACTCGCCGACTTTCCGTATCTTGAGCGGGAAGACATCCTCCAGGCGATCCGCTACGGCGCTTGGCTGGCACAGGAGCGTGAGTTAGATCTCAGCGGCTCATGAGAGTCCTGGTCGACATGAATATGTCGCCACGCTGGGTCGACGCGCTTCGAGATCGTGGCCTCGACGCCGCACATTGGTCCGCGCTCGGAGATCCTGCCTCGCCGGACGTTGAGATCATGCGGCACGCCGCGGCGCATGGTTATGTGGTGCTCACCCGCGATATCGACTTCAGCACCATTCTGGCGGCAAGCAAGGGTCTCGCGCCCAGTGTTGTCCATTTGCGGCGTCAGGACCGTTTCAGCCTGGTGCTGGCCGCCCAAGTCGCAAGCGCGATGCGGCAAGTGGAACAAGAGCTCTCTGCGGGGGCCGTCTTGAGCATCAGTGGCTCGCGCTTGCGCCTACGCCGCTTGCCGATCGGAAACATCGATCCGGGTTAAGCTGCCGCCAGCGCCGCGAGGCGTTCGCTCAGCGACTTGAGTTCCCATTCGCGCGCCAGGTCCGCGGCGCGGGCCCAGGTCGGCTCCGCGTCCGGCACCTCGCCGAGCGGGGCGTCCTGCACCATGGTGGCGATCCGCTTGTAGAGCCGGAGGTTCTCCTCCTGGCTCGGAAAGCGGTTGTCGGCGAGCATCGCCTCGAGGTCCGGGTAGCGCTTCAGCAGGCTCGCGGCGGTCTTCTCGCCCACGCCCCGGGCGCCGGGAATCTTGTCCGACGGGTCGCCGCGCAGCGCGATGAAGTCCGGCACCTGCCGCGGCTCGACGTCGTAGCGCTGGCGTACCCCGGCCGGATCGATCCGCGCGATCTCGCCCATCTTCACCGGCTGCAGGATCGTCGTCCGCTCCGATGCGAGCTGGAACGCATCGCGGTCGCCGGTCGCCACCAGCGTCGTGCCGCCCCGCGCCTCTTCCCGCGCCACGGCGGTAGCGAGGAAATCGTCCGCCTCGAAGCCGGCGCCCTTGCCCACCACGCAGCCGCAGGCCGCCACGAATTCCGGCAGCACGCTCAGCTGCTCGACGATCTCGTCGTCGAACTCGCGGCCGCCCTGATAGCCGTCGAGTTCCAGCGCCCGCCAGTTCGGCACCTCGAGCGTATCCCAGCCGACAACGATGGCGCGCGGCTTTTCCTCGGTGGCGAGGCGGATCAGGTAGTTGGCGAAGCCGACGATCGCCCCGCCGCCCTTGTTGCCGGCCCGCCGCACCGTCTTGGGCAGCCCGTGATAGGCGCGGTGCGCAAACGAATCCCCGTCGATCACCAGCAGCGGCTGCGACATGTGCCCTCCATCGTTGCGGGCACTCTGCTGGATCGACGCCGCAATGTCACGGGCGTGATCCACATCAAGTCCGGCACGCCGTGCGCCTCTAAGCCCGCTCGCGACCCTCTGTCCTCTGGCCATCGCCGCCGGAACCGTGCACAACCCCACCCGACCTCGCGCCGCCGGCGCTACCGAGTAGCTGATGCCCTCCAAGTCCAGCCTGCTGATCCTCTGCGCGGTGATCTTCACCGACATGCTGGCCTTCAGCATCGTCATTCCCTCGCTGCCGTTCGTCGTCACCAGCTTCGGCGGCAGCGGCATTGCGCTGGGCCTGCTGTTCACCGGCTATTCGCTCGCCCAGTTCCTCGCCGCGCCGATCCTCGGGCGGCTGTCGGATCGGGTCGGCCGCCGGCCGCTGCTGCTCGCCGCCCTCCTCGGCACCACGCTGTCGCTGGTGGCCTGTGCGCTGGCGCCGAACATCTGGGTGCTGATCGGGGCCCGCGTGCTGGGCGGGCTGTTCGGCGGCTCGATCTCGGTCGCCATGGCGACGCTTTCCGACCTCACCGAGCCCGACAAGCGGACCCGCGTCATGGGCATGGGCGGCGCCTCGATCGGCCTCGCCTTCACCGTCGGCCCGGCAATCGGTGCGCTCGCCGCGCCGCTCGGCTTCTCGGCCGTCTGCCTCATCGGGGCGGCCATCGCCGCGCTGAACCTGCTCGCCGCCTTCCGGCTCCTGCCGCATGCCGCCCGCCGCCCCGCCCTCGCTGCGCCGCAGCAGCCGCTCGGCGCCGGCTTCTGGCGGCTGCTGGCGCTGACCGGGCTCACCATGGTGGTGTTCGTCGGCATGGAGACGACGCTCGGCCTCCTCGTGCACGATCGCTTCGCCATGACCGCCTCCGGCCTCGGCTGGCTGCTGACCTTGGCCGGCATCGCCTCGATCGTCGCCCAGGCCGGCCTAGTATGGCGGCTCACCGAGCGCTTCGGCGACTGGGTGGTCGCGGCCGGTGCCGCGGCGCTGATCGCGGTGGCGCTCGCCACCCTGCCGATGTCGCCGTTCGCGGCCTTCCTCGTCGGCGTCTGCATCGTCGGGGCGGCGCAGGGCGCGCTCACCAACATCACCGCCGCGATGGCGAGCCGCCTCGCCCCGGCCGGCGCCACCGGCCGCTATGTCGGCCTCAACCAGGCCTTCTCGGCCCTGGGTCGCGTCGTCGGCCCGGTGCTGGCCGGCGCGCTCTACGACTGGGGCCCCGCCGCCGGCTACCTCGTCCTCGCGGTGCTGAGCCTCGCCGCGGCCAGCACGGCGCTGCTCAACCGCGGCCTCGCCGAGCGCAAGCCGGCTGCTGCCGGCGGCGCCGAGTCCCGCTCGCTCGCCGGCTGATTGCGTCGAGGCGCGGCGCAGACTAGGTTCGCGGCCGACAAGAACGAACAAGAGCCGCAGGGCCCATGTCCTTCCTTCCGCAGGAAGTCATCGCGAAAAAGCGCGACGGCGCAGCGCTGAGCCCCGGCGAGATCGGTGCCTTCATTGCCGGCCTGACCGACGGGTCGGTGAGCCATGCCCAGGCCGCCGCCTTCGCCATGGCCGTCTACTTCCGCGACATGAGCACGCCCGAGCGCGTCGCCCTCACCCTGGCGATGCGCGATTCCGGCACCGTGCTCGACTGGTCCGATCTCGACGGCCCCGTCGCCGACAAGCACTCGACCGGCGGGGTAGGGGACAACACCTCGCTGATGCTGGCGCCGATCCTCGCCGCCTGCGGCGTCTATGTGCCGATGATCTCGGGCCGTGGCCTCGGCCACACCGGCGGCACGCTCGACAAGTTCGATTCCATCCCCGGCTACCAGACCAGCCCCGACAACGCCCTGTTCCGCCAGGTGGTGCGCGAGGCGGGCTGCGCCATCATCGGCCAGACCGCCGACCTCGCCCCGGCCGACAAGGTGCTCTACGCCATCCGCGACGTCACCGCGACGGTCGAGTCCATTCCGCTGATCACCGCCTCGATCCTGTCGAAGAAGCTGGCTGCCGGCCTCGGCGCCCTCATCCTCGACGTCAAGACCGGCTCCGGCGCCTTCATGCCGACGCTGGAGCAGTCCCGCGCGCTGGCCGAAAGCCTCGTCTCGGTGGCGAACGGCGCCGGGCTCCGGACGGCGGCGCTGATCACCGACATGAACGAGCCGCTCGCCTCGGCCGCCGGCAACGCGCTCGAGATTCGCAACGCCGTCGATTTCCTCTCCGGCCGGCATCGCGACGAACGGCTCCATGCCGTCACCGTGTCGCTGTGCGTCGGCGCCCTGACCCTCTCCGGCCGCGGCGACGGGTCCTTGCGGGCGGTGCAGCAGGCGATCGACTCGGGCGCCGCACTCGAGCGGTTCAGCCGGATGGTGGCGCTGCTGGGCGGCCCCGCCGATTTCGTCGAACGCATGGACCAGCACCTCGCGCCGGCGCCGATCGTCCGTGACATCTTCGCGCCCGAGGCGGGTATCGTCACCGCCATCGATACGCGCGGCGTCGGCATGGCGGTGGTGGCGCTCGGCGGCGGCCGGCGCCTGCCGACCGACAGCATCGACCACGGGGTCGGCTTCAGCCGGCTGGCGCCGCTCGGCGCGCCGGTCGACGTTCAGCTGCCGTTGGCCACCATTCATGCGCGTGACGAAGCGGCGGCGGAAGAGGGGCAGCGCCGCCTCATCGCCGCCTACACGATCGGCGACACCGCGCCTCCCGCCCACCCGCTCATCGCCGACAGGATCGGACCCCGCTGATGTCCCGCGCCATTCTCTGCATCCTCGACAGCTTCGGCATCGGCGGCGCCCCCGACGCGGCCGATTACGGCGACGCGGGCGCGAACACGCTGGGGCACATCGCCGCCAACTACCCACTTTCGCTGCCCAACATGGATGCGCTCGGCCTCGGCGCGGCGGCGCAGCTGTCGACCGGCAGCCTTCCCCGCGGCCTCACCGACCAGCCCAGGGGCGGGCGCTGGGGCGTCGGCCGCGAGGTGTCGAAGGGCAAGGATACGCCGTCGGGCCACTGGGAGATCGCCGGCGTGCCGGTGCCGTTCGAGTGGGGTTACTTCCCGCAGACCGAGCCGACCTTCCCGCCCGACCTGATCGCGCAACTGGTCGAGCGGTCCGGCATCCCCGGCATCCTCGGCGACAGGCACGCCTCCGGCACGACGATCATCGCCGAACTGGGCGAGGAGTCGATCCGCACCGGCAAGCCGATCTGCTACACCTCGATCGACTCGGTGTTCCAGATCGCCGCGCACGAGCAGCACTTCGGGCTCGAGCGGCTCTACTCCCTGTGCGAAACCGCGTTCGAACTGACCGCGCCGCTGCGCATCGGCCGGGTGATCGCCCGGCCCTTCGTCGGCGAGACCCCAGCCGATTTCAAGCGCACCGGCAACCGTCGTGACTTCGCCATTCCCCCGCCCCAGCCGACGCTGCTCGACCGGGCGAAGGCGGCGGGGCGGCAGGTCTATGCCATCGGCAAGATCTCCGACATCTACGCGGGGCACGGCGTCACCCACAAGATCAAGGCCACCGGCAACCTCGCGCTGTTCGATCGCACACTGGAGGCGATGGAGATGGCCGCCAACGGCGCCTTCATCATGGTCAACTTCGTCGATTTCGACCAGGAATACGGCCACCGCCGCGACGTCCCCGGCTATGCGCGGGCGCTCGAGGCGTTCGACCAGCGGCTGCCCGAGCTCATCGCGAAGCTCTGGCCCGACGACCTCGTCATCCTCACTGCCGACCACGGCAACGATCCGACCTGGCGCGGCTCCGACCATACTCGCGAGCAGGTGCCGATCATGGCCTTTTCCCCAGCCCTGCCACCCGGAACCCTTGGCATTCGCAGCACCTTCTCGGATATAGGGGAGAGCATCGCCCGCTGGCTCGGCCTTCCGCCGGGACCGCACGGCAAATCTTTCCTGTAAGCGAGAACGAGGGCCTCATGCGCGGCGTAACGGTGATCGACCATCCGATGGTCCAGCACAAGCTGACGATCATGCGCGACAAGGATACCTCGATCGCCGGCTTCCGGCGGCTCCTGCGCGAGATCGCCCACCTCATGTGCTACGAGGTTACCCGCGACCTCGAGCTCGAGATGATCCCCATCGAGACGCCGATGATGGTCATGGATGCGCCCACCATCAAGGGCAAGAAGCTGGTCTTCGCCTCCATCCTGCGCGCCGGCAACGGCCTGCTCGACGGCATGCTCGACCTCGTGCCGGCGGCGCGCGTCGCCCATATCGGCATCTACCGCGACCACGAGACGCTGCAGCCGGTCGAATACTACTTCAAGGCGCCGTCCGAGCTGGAGAACCGGCTCATCATCGTCGTCGATCCGATGCTGGCCACCGCCAACTCCTCCATTGCGGCGGTCGAGCAGCTGAAGAAGCGCGGTGCCAACAACCTCCGCTTCCTCTGCCTGCTCGCCGCGCCCGAAGGCATCGAGCGGTTCAGCTCGGCCCATCCGGACGTCCCGATCTACACCGCCGCCATCGATAGCCATCTCAACGAGAAGGGCTACATCGTCCCCGGCCTCGGCGATGCCGGCGACCGCATGTACGGCACCAAATAGGTCCTCACGCGCCGCCACGCGTGCGGTCCTCTTTCCGCCCGCCCAGGCGCTGACGCCCCGGATCCTCCACCGCTAAGGGGGGGTGGGGGACCTTGCGATGCATGGTGGAGGGGGCGGCACAGGCACAGCGCCTGCCCGCCCGCGACCCTGCCGACGTCAATTCCAGCCAGAATGCATTGGGAACTTATCCCCGCGACTCAGCCCTGCGTTATGCTCTCCTCACCTTCTCGATGCGAGGTGCCGACGGGGCATCGCGGGAAGGGTTGGGGGCCGGGTGCAAGCCGTTGCATCCGGGGTGACTGCGGTTCCTGCATCGCTGAGCGGTGCCGTGCGCCATAAGTCCCTTCGCAATGGGCGAGGCGAAAGTCCCACCGACTACTTTTGGCCGGTCTACCGGCAACGGGACGAAGTCCCGCCCATGCCGCACCTTCGGGTTCGGCAGAACTGCGCGGAAAAACCCCGCGGCCCCATGGCCGGCGGGCGTTTCGTCACGCCTTCTTCAGCGGCAGGCCCAGCCCGATCAGCTCTTTCCTGAGCGCCTTGGGGTCGGTGAAGTGGATGGCGTTCATCCCGTACTTGCGTGCCGTGACAACGTTCGGCTCGCTATCGTCGATGAACACGCAGGCGTCGGGCGACAGGCCGTAGCGCTCGCAGAACACGCGGTAGATGCGCGGATCGGGCTTCACCAGCCCCTCTAGGCCGCTCACCACCACCCCGTCGAACTTCTCGAGGAACGGCCACTCCGGCAGGCAGCTGACCCACTTCTCCCAGGAGAAATTGGTGATCGCAAAGGTCGGAATGTCGGCCGCGACCAGTTCCTCATGAATGTCGATGGTGCCCTGGATGAAGCCGCCCAGCGTCTCCTTCCACCTGAGGTCGAAGGCCTGGATCTCGCGCCAGTAGCGTGGATGGCGCGTGATCAGCCGCGCTACCCCTTCGGCGAAGATGTCGCCGGCGTCGAACTCGAGGTTCCAGTCGCTGGTGCAGATATTGTCCCAGAACCACTGCGCCTCCTCCTCGGTCTCGAACAGCTTGCGGAACAGGAACATCGGGTTCCAGTCGACGAACACGCCGCCGAGGTCGAAAACGGGGATGATGGTGTCTTGCATGGCCGCGCCTGAACGAAAGAGAGGTGCCCGCCTATGCCATGTGCCACTGCGGCACGGCAAGCCGAAGCGCTGGCTTCAGCTCGTCGGGCAGGTCGTCGGCTGCGTGATCTCTTCCTCGTAGCGCGGCAGGAAATACTCGGTGTGCCCCAGGTTGATCGTCTTGATCACGATGCCGTAGAGCGGCTGGTAGGGGTATTGGATTTCGGCCGCCACCAGCCAGCCCTTGGTCCGGGCCAGCTTGTTGATCTGCGTCTCCGCGCCGATCGCCGTCGTCGGTCCGGTGCTCCTCGCCTGCGCTCCGGTGCCGTACGGCTTGCTCCATTTCACCGTCACCGCGCCCGTCGTCTTGTTGACCGCCAGGAACGAGACCACCTGCTTCAGCCCCGTCGTCGAGTAGGGCTGCATGATACCTGTCGCGGCATTGAAGTAGCTGTTCAGCTTGTCGGTCGAGATGCATCCCCGCTCGCGGCTGACCAGGTCGGCCATGGTGCTCGCCACCGTCGCCACGCGGCGGTCCACGGTGTAGAGCGAGGCGGCTTCCACCGTGCCGAAATACAGCAGCACCAGCAACGGCAGGATGAGGGCGAATTCCACCGCCGCCACCGCCCTGCTGTCGCGGAGGAGACGCCACACTGCGTTCGCCCTCAGGTGCAATTGGAGCATCCGAACGGTTCGTTGCGGAACACGCGCACCGCGCCGAGCAGGCGCGTCCCGTCCACCTGGTCCTGCAGGTTGAAGCCGGGCAGTCGCACGATGGTCGGCCACTTGTAGTAGGCCTGCACCAGCACGATCTCGCCGCCGCCGCCGGGCGCGTAGCTCTCGACGATCGTCCAGTCGCAGGTCTTCACCCCGTTGGTGGTGGTGCACTGGTTGCCCGTCTGGATCGGGTAGTTCACCGTGGCGCTGCTGAAATCGGCCACCACCGAAATCTTCAGCTTGATGGCGTTGCACGGCATCATGCCGTAGAGCCCGTCGCAGACCTTGGCGCGGAAACCCGCCAGGTTGTTCTGGGCCCCCGTCTGCAGCTGCCCGGTGCGGATCAGCCGGCCGGCATCCTGCACGGCGCTGTCGAGAATCTGGCTGGCGAAGAAGATCAGGCTCGTCTCGAGGATCGCCGCGATGATCGTGAAGAAGGGCAGGGCCAGGATGCCGAACTCGATCAGCGTCACGCCGCGCTCGTCACGGCCGAACCTGCCGGCACGGCGCAGCGCCGGGGCCAGCATCCACCTGAACCAGGATTTGCGTTTCACGGTCATCTGCGCCGGCGTCCGTTCATTGGCGCCACCCTATCCGCGCAGCGCTAAGCGATGGTTAGCCGCCGGATGCAGTTTTGCGCCAATGGTTGCAGGCCCGTTAATTGCTGCTCAGCGCCATGCCGGCGACGGTCTGCGCCGACCCGACGGCCTCGCCGGTGAAAGCGGGGTCATCGCCGAGCATCACCGTCGACTGGCAGACCGGCTCGCAGCTCAGGGTCTGCCGGTTGTTGCCCATGTAGACCGTCACGATGTCGGCGGTGTCCTGCGTCACCTGGATCATGGCATCGGCGATCGGGTTGCCGGTGCTGTCGAGGATAATCAGGTTGGTCTGCCCGTAGCTCTTGCCGGTCAGCACCAGCGTCTGCGGATCCTGGATGGTGACGTCGGCGACGCCCGGGTTGCCGATGATCACCGTCGCGGCCGGGGCGTCGATGCGCAGGATGCGGGCCATGTTGACCTTGACGCTCACCGGCGCGCTGTCCTGGGCGAGCGCCGGGGCGAGGCTTCCGAGCACGAGGCAGGCGCCGAGCAGAGCCGCGATACTCTTGGCGGTCATCATGGGACGAACCCTGGTTACTTGACTGGTACGCTGAACGGAGTGTTGCCGGGAATGGTGAATATTCGGCAAACGCCGCTCCGATTTCCGCGTCCCGGCCTCCAGTTTTGCCGCCCCGCTTAACGCAACGGCAAAGCCTGGTCCTTATGGAATGCCAAAAGCAGCCGACGGACGACGTGGAAGGAACCCTCGCATGAACACCGTTGCCCGGTTCCTCGACGACGAATCCGGCGCCACCGCGATCGAATACGGGTTGATCGCCGCGCTCATCGCCGTTGGCATCATTGCCGCCGCCACCACGCTGGGCGGCAGCCTGGCGGGCCTGTTCAACAACATCTCCACCAAGCTCGACGTCACCGTTTCCTGAGGCCTGCCGCAGGGAAGGGTGACAGACCCGCGCCCATCTCCCGCCGTTTCGGCTTTCTTAACCATGGCGCGCTGAAACTATGCCCGCGCTATGCCTGCGCCTTCGCTCCAGCTCTCGGCAGCCATGTCCGCCATCTCGCTCGTCGCCCTGCTGATCTTTCCCCTGCTCATGGCCTTCGCCGCGTCGTCGGACCTCCTGACGATGCGCATCTCGAACGGCCTGGTGCTGCTGCTGGTCGCGGCGTTCTTCGCGCTCGCCTTCTTCGTCGGCCTGCCGCTGCCGGAGATCGGCATGCATCTCGCCTGCGCCGCGCTGGTGCTGGTCGTCGCCTTTGCCTTCTTCGCCTTCGGCTGGATCGGCGGCGGCGATGCCAAGCTGATTGCCGCCACCACGCTGTGGCTCGGCTTCGGCATGATGCTGCCCTATCTGGTCTACGCCTCGCTGCTGGGTGGCGCGCTCACCCTGCTGCTGCTCGCCGCCCGCCGCTGGCCGTTGCCCGAGCGGCTGCGCAACGTGCGGTGGATCGACCGGCTGCACGACAGCAAGACCGGCGTGCCCTACGGCATCGCGCTCGCCATCGCCGGCATCCTCGTCTACTCCGACAGCGTGATCTTCCAGCGTTTTCTCGCCTGATCGCAAAGCTCCGGCAAGACGGGAAGGTCCCGTTAACCGTAATTGACAAGCATCGATTAACCAAACCTTGACCCTTTGCGCGCATAGTCGAGGCACGAGTTAGTCGGGCGCCTCGTGGCGTCTTGGTTCAGTGGAGTACCGGCGATGAGAGCATCGCGCATCATCTTGCTCCTGGTCGCCCTCCTGGCAGGTGGCCTCGCGGCCTACTTCTTCGTCGCCACCACCAATACTCCGCAGCAGGTCGTGGTCGAAGGCCCGACCCAGATCGTTCCCGAGCAGAAGGCCCGCATCCTCGTCGCCAAGGCCCCGATCGGCGTCGGCCAGCGGCTCTCCTCCGATACCATCGAGTGGCAGGACTGGCCGGAGCTCTCGGTTCGCCCCGAATACATCACCGACACCGCGCTTCCCGATGCGCTCAGCCAGATGAATGGCTCCATCGCGCGCTTCGAGTTCTTCCCGGGCGAGCCGATCCTCGACACGAAGCTCGTCCATACCGACCAGGGCTACCTCTCGGCCGTGCTGCCCCAGGGCATGCGTGCCATTCCGGTACAGGTCAGCGCCGCGTCCGCCTCGGGCGGCTACATCGTCCCCAACGATCGCGTCGACGTGGTGCTGAGCCAGGCCGGCTCGAGCGGCCCGGTGTCCGAAACCCTCCTCGAGAACGTGAAGGTGCTGGCGCTCGGGACGCGCCTCGGCGAGGCCGGCGCCACCGGCGCTCCGGCCGACCCCGAGGATCCCAAGTCGACGGTGTTCACCGAAACCATCGCCGTGCTCGAGCTCGACCCGGTGCAGGGCGAAACCGTCATCAACGCGACCCGGCTCGGCACCCTGTCGCTGGTGCTGCGCTCCATCGCCGACTACGCGCAGGCCACTGCCCCCGGCGAGAAGAACAACGTCAACCGGCCCATCCGGATGATCCGGTTCGGCCGCAACCAGGACGTAACGACGCCCGGCATCGCCGCGCAGGTCACGGCTGCCAACTACGAGGGTTCGGGCGAGGGCGAAGGGCAGGCGACGGGGGAATGATGTTCAACAACACCGAACTGGCCCACTCTCCGGCGAGGCGCCTCATGCACGATACCATCAGGATGAGTGCCCTGGCCGCGCTGCTCGGTCTCGCCATCGGCCTCGCGCCGCTGGCCTTCAACCAGGCGCACGGCGCCGAGGCGGCCCGCATCACCATCACCGGCAAGTCGTTCGGCGCCACCCGCGACGTCGACCTGAGCCTCAACAAGTCGCTGATCGTCGACCTGCCGGTCGACGTCAAGGAAGTCATCGTTTCGCAGCCGGGTGTCGCCAACGCGATCCTGCGCACCAAGCGCCGCGCCATCCTGCAGGGCACCGGGGCGGGCGATACCAACATCTTCTTCCTCGACGCGGCGGGCCGGCAGATCGCCGTGCTCGACGTGCAGGTGGGCCAGGAACCCTCGCCGATCGCTTCCAAGCTCGAGGAGATGCTGGGGCGCCTGCTGCCCGGCTCGAATGTCCGGGTCGAAGCGCTGAGCGACGATTCCGGCCAGGGTACCAAGACGCATTTCGTGCTCACCGGCACCGTGCAGTCGGCGCAGGACAAGCTTGTGGCCGAGCAGCTCGCCTCCGACATCTCCGATGGCGAGGAGAAGGTCGGCAGCCTCATCCAGGTCGTCGGGCCGGCCCAGGTCATGCTCAAGGTCACCGTCGCCGAAGTGCAGCGCAACGTCGTCAAGCAGCTCGGTATCAACCTGTCGGGCAGCTTCTCGGTCGGCACGATCTCCGGCAGCTTCAATGGCGGCATCCCAGCCGTCGCCCCCGGCGGCGCCTCGCTCAACAACATCCAGCTGCCCTTCGGCAATACGTCGCTCGACGTGCAACTGCGGGCCCTCGAGACCCGCGGCGCACTCCGCACCCTGGCGGAGCCGGTGCTGACGGCCATGTCCGGCCAGCCCGCCAGCTTCCTCGCCGGTGGCGAGCTGCCCTACGTGACCTTCGACAAGGAAGGCAACCGCATCGTTTCGTTCAAGCCCTACGGCGTGCAGCTCAACTTCACGCCCACCATCAACTCGAACGGCACCATCACCCTGCTGGTCGACAGCGAAGTCTCGGAGCCGGCCGACGAGGGGGCCCTCAACACCCGCCGGGTGTCCAGCACGGTCGAGCTCGGCGCCGGCCAGACGCTGGCGATCGGCGGCCTGCTGAGCGAGCGCTCGCGCCAGGACATCCGCCGCCTGCCGGGGCTCGGCGACATCCCCATCCTCGGCGCCCTGTTCCGGTCGCGCGAATACACCGCCGACCGTACCGAGCTGGTCTTCCTGGTCACGCCCTACTATGCGCGCGCCCAGGCCGAGATGCCGATCCTGCCCACCGATGACCTCAAGCTCGCCGGCGACGCGGAGGCGATCTTCCTGGGCCACATCGAGACCATCTACGGCGTCGGGCCGGACGGCATGCGCGGCAGCTATGACGGTTCGGTCGGCTTCCTGCTGGATTGACGGAGTAAGAGTACGATGAGTTTCCTCAAGATCGACGGCGGCAAGACGGCCGAAGAGCCCGCGATCGAGGTGGCGACCGGGGCCCGGCTGATCCCGCGCATCACCATCCAGGCCTTCTGCGAGCACTCCCAGACGGCCCAGCTGGTCGAAGCCGCCGTGCACGACCGCCGGATGAGCAAGGTCGCGCTCACGACCCATAATGGCGGCCTCGAAGGCGCGATCGAGACCTACCGCTCGAACCCGACCCCGAACCTGATCCTGGTCGAGACCTCGCTGCCGACCGACGAGATCCCCGGTGCGCTCGGGCGCCTCGCCGAGGTCTGCGATGCCGCGACCCGCCTGATCGTGCTCGGCCACGTCAACGACGTCGTGCTCTACCGCGAGCTGATCCGCTCCGGCGTCTCCGAGTACATCGTGCTGCCGGCGTCCGCCCAGACCATCGTCTCGGCCATCACCGAGCTCTTCGCCGCCGAGGGCGCCGCCCCGATCGGGCGCACCATCGGCTTCCTCGCCGCCAAGGGTGGCGCGGGCGCCTCGACCGTGGCGCACAACGTCGCCTGGGCCATCAGCCAGAACCTCCGGCAGGATGTGCTGATCCTCGACATGGACTTCGCCTTCGGCACCGCCGGCCTGAACTTCAACCAGGATCCGCCGCACGGCATCGCCGACGCCATCGGCGC
>JBQCFF010000002.1:0-14067 GCA_051959485.1 Devosia sp.
TACCTGCCAGACGATGCATCCTACGGCAGGACCGGCGAGGCCCCCTGACGTGGCAGCCTATGGTTCGTGGAGGCTTTCGTCGAGACCGCGCAGCAGCGGGTAGAGGAAGTAGGAGATCACCGAGCGCCGTCCCACGTTCAGCTCCGCCTGCACGGTCATGCCGGGCAGGAACCTGGACGAGGTGGGCAGATCCCTGAGGTGCATATCCGCAAGCGAGATATTGACCTTGTAGAACGGCGTCGCCGCCGGGTTTTTCGCGCCTTCGGCGAGAGTGAAGGCATCCTGGCTGATGGTACGGACGCTGCCGGACGCCGTACCGTGTTTCTGGAACGGGAAGGCGTCGAATTTGACCCGGGCCGGATCGCCGGTGACGATGCGGCCGATGTCGGATGCCGCCACGGAGACCTCTGCTTCCAGCGGCACGTCCAAGGGCACCAGGGTGAACAGGGGTTCGGCCTCCTGGACCACTGAGCCGATGGAACGCTGCGCGACGTCGAGCACCGCCGCGTCCGCGGGAGCGGTCATCACCGCCATGGCGTTGCGGAGTTCAGCCTTCTTCAGCTCCTCGCCCGCCACCGCCAGGTTGTCCCGCAGTTCCACCAGGGCTTCGAGCGAGAGCCGGCGGTAGTCCTCGATGAAGCTCTGCTTTTCGGCCATGGCTTGCGCGAGGGCCTGCTCCGCCTCTGCCCGGCTGCCGCTGAGCCTTTTGATGCCGGCCTCGACGTCGAAGCTGAGATCGCGTGCCAGCAGAAGATCGAGGCGGGTCCCGGTTCCCTTGTCGAAGGAGGCCTGCCGCATGCGGTCGATCTCCTGCAGTCCCTCCAGCCGCTGGGCCAGCACCGTCTCCTCCTGCGACGCCGCCCCCAGGGCGGCCTTCGAGCGCGCGATGCGAGTGTCGAAGTCGCGGAGCATCGATCCGTAGTAGGCGGCACGCTGCCGGGCGAGACGGACCTGCATCACCTCGTCATGCGTGGGAGCCGCCGAGGGCTCGTATTCGGCGCCGGCGAGCTCCGCCTCCAGGCGGTGGACCTGGGCCTGCAGCATGTCGATTTTCGAGCGCAGCTGTTCGACGTCGGCTTCGGGGAAGGTCGGGTCCAGCCGCGCCAGGATCTGACCAGCCCTCACCAGCTCGCCGGGTCGGGCCGCAATCTCGCGGATCACCGCCTTTTCGAGAGGCTGCACCACCAGCAGCGGACGTTCAGTGATCAGCCGGCCGGGGGCGACCACGATCTCGTCCACGGTCGAAACGGAAGCCCAGGTCACCGCGCAGCCGATGAACAGGACCACCGCGTAAAGGGTGATCCTGGCGAGGCGTGGCGGCGGGCGCTCCTCCAGCTCGATCGCGTCGGGTCGGAACTCGAGGGCGGCGGGAAGCGGCCTGGCGGCAACCACCAGGGCCCGGTCCTTGGGTAGCGGAGGAGGGGTCGTCATCCCGCCATCCTCGTCTGCTGTTTCCAAAGGTGGCGGTAGGTGGTGCAGCGCGAGAGGAGCTGGTCGTGGCTGCCGACGTCGGCCAGTTTTCCGCGGTCGATCACCAGGATGGAGTCGGCGTCGGCCAGGGTCGAGAGCCTGTGGGACACGATGATAACGGTGCGTCCCTCCGCGATGCCCTTGATGCTCTTGCGCACGATCATCTCGCTTTCAGGGTCGAGGGCGCTGGTCGCCTCGTCGAGAATCAGGATGCGCGGATCGGTGACCAGGGCCCTCGCAATGGAGAGGCGTTGCTTCTGGCCTCCGGACAGGTTCTCGGCATTTTCCTCGATCATGGTGTCGTAGCCGCGCGGCAGCTGCTCGATGAATTCCTCCGCCCCCGCCAGGCGCGCCGCCGAGACCACCTGTTCGAAGGTGGCGTCCGGCTTGGCCGCGGAAATGTTGTCCCTGACCGTGCCGCGGAACAGGAAATTGTCCTGCAGGACCACGCCGACGCTCCGCCGCAGGTGCACGAGGTCGAGCTCGCGCACGTCGTGTCCGCCGACCCGGACCAGCCCCTGCTGCACCGGGTACAGGCCCTGGATGAGGCGCGTGACGGTGGTTTTTCCGGAGCCGCTGCGGCCGACCACCCCGAATATCGAGCCGGCGGGTATGGAAAAGGACACGTTGTCCAGCGCCAGCCCCCCGTCGTGACGGTACCGGAAGGTGACGTTCTCGAAGTCTATGTCGCCGTCGAAGGACGGCCGAAGCCCCTGGCCCGCGTCCGGGCGTTCGACTTTCCTGTTCATCACCTCTCCCAGCATGCGCACGGAGAGAGACACCTCCTGGTACTCGTGGACCATGGTCACGATCTGCACCAGCGGCCCCGACACCCGGCCGGCCAGCATGTTGAAGGCCACCAGCGCGCCGATGGTCATCGCGCCGTCGAACACCGCCAGGGCCCCTAACCCGACGATCGCGACGCCCATCAGCTTTTCGAGGAGGCCGGTGACCGACTGCGCGAGCGTCGACACCGTCTCGACCTGGAACCGGGTCTGGATGGTCTGCGCCGAGCGGTCATCCCAGACCCGCCGCTGGAGCGGCTCCATGGCCAGGGACTTTACCGTGCGCATGCCGTGGACAGTTTCCACCAGGAGGCCCTGGCGGATGCCTTCGGCTTCGTAAAGGGCGGTCAGCCTGCGGCGGAACGGCCGTACCAGCAGGCCGACCACCATGGCGATGGCAGCACTGAATGCCAGCACGATCCCGGCCAACTGCGCGCTGTAGAAGAACAGCACCGGCACGAACACGAAAAGCGACAGGGCATCGAGCAGGGTGAGGAACAGCCGGCCGGTCATGAACTCCCGGATGCGGCCGGCCTGCTGCATGTGCTTCACCAGCACGCCGGCCGACCCCTGTTCGAAAAAGGTGATCGGCAGGTCGAGCAGATGCTTGAAGGTGCGGGTCGCCACCCGGATGTCGATGCGGTTGGTGGCGTGGATCAGGAGATAGCGGCGCAGGAAGACGAACAGCGCGTCGAACAGCAACGCCACGGCGATGCCTGCGGAGAGGACGAAGAGGGTCGAGTAGCTTTCATGCACCAGCACCTTGTCGATGACCAGCTGGAAGAAGATCGGCGTTGCCAGCCCGAGCGCGTAGAGGAAGATCACCGTCACCGCGACGTCGAGGAACAGGCGCTTCTGCCGCAGCAGTTCGGGAAAGAACCAGCGCAGGCTGAAAGGCTGGTCCGGCTCGGTGAGTCCATAGGAGCGCTTGGCCAGGACGAGGTCCCCGCTCCAATGGGTGCAGAGCAGTTCCTCGGGAAGGAGGATCATCCCGTCCCCCTCCGCCAAGGGGTCGTAGAGCCGCAACGCCGGCGCCCCTTGAGGATCAGGCTCCCGTGCGACGATGCAGACCCAGTTGCCGTTCTTCAGCCGGGCCAGGGCCGGAAGGGCGCCATCAAGCCCGGGGAACCTGCGGGTGCGGGTCCGCACGCGTCGGGCCTTCAGACCCTGGTCACGGGCCATCCGCACCATCTGCGCCGGCGTCGTCGCGTTCTCCACGATGGCATAGGAGGCGGCGAGCCTTTCGGCGTTGCAGTCGATGCCGTGATGGCGCAGCGTCGCCGCGAGGCATTGCGGTCCCGTCAGGGGCGTTCCCATCCCCGCTTCCCCTGCCGGTCAGGCGAAGTTGGGCGATCCGCCAGAGCGGCGGGCCGGGACTTCGGGGGGAAGCTGGATGGGCTTCCCCAGGTCCTGCCCGTTCTGTTCGTCGGCGGGCACGCGCCGGACGGCCCCGCCCTCGATGAGGCCCTGCATGGCCTTCTGCAGCACTTCGAAGCTGTTCGCGAAACCTTCCACGGACATCACGATGCGCTGGCGGATCTCCGGCACGGGCTGGCCGTTGGCGTCCTTTTCTGTCGGCGACAGACTGACCAGATCGAGCCGCACGATCGAACCGGTGACCGTGATCTCGCTGATTCCGTCCGCGTATAGTTCCGGCTGCATGCTGTCCTCCCTAGGCGCCGACCGGCCCTTGGCCGTCATCCCGCCAGTTGTGCGTTGAAGATTGGGTCCACCCAGTAGTTGGACGCGTTGAAGGTGTTCGTCGGGAAGGCGCTGGCGCCATAGGCGTAGACGCCGTTGCCGCTACTGGTCTGGCTCGACGGCGCCGTGAGCGGGCCGTTGGTCACCGGGGCGGTGAAGTAGTTGCCGGTGCTGGAGTAGCGGCCGACATCGGTATGGTAGGACACCACGTAGGTGTTCCCTGGCGAGACGGCGATCGGAGAGGCGAACGATGCCGTCTGCCAGCCGCTGGCCGTCTCGTTCTGGAAGGTGAGCGTCCCGAGCAGCGTGCCCGTCGACGTCCAGAGCTTGCCGGTATGCGTGCCGGTGTTCTGCGGCCCCTTGTAGAAGCGGATGCCGGTGATCGAGCCGGCCGACGAGACCGTGAATTTCATCCCCAGCTCGACCGAAGAGGTGTCGGTGTCCGTGATCGTGGCGGGAGTGGCGTTGGCCGGGAACAGCGATACCCCGGCCGGCGGCGGCGTGGGCGCGGTGACATTGACCGCGACATTGGCCGTCGCCGTGCCGCCCCGTCCGTCCGAGATGGCGTAGGAGAAACCCGCCGTTCCGGTGAACCCGGTCGTCGGCGTGAAGGTGATGGTGTTGGTCTGGACGGTGAAGGAGACGGTGCCATTGGTCGGGTTGCTGACGCCGGTGACCGTCAAGGGGTCGCCATTGGGGTCGCTGTCATTGGCAAGCACGGCCGAGGCTGGCAGCTGCAGGGCGGTGTCGCGCTGCGTGCTGAAGCCCGAGCCACTGTCATTGGCAGCAACCGGGTTCTGGTTGGGTGCCTGGGCATCCTGCTGGTAAACCACGTCGACCCAATAGTTGGTGGCCTGGAAGCTCTGGTTCGGGAAGGCGCTGGCCCCGTAGCGGTAGACGCCGTTGCCGCCGCTGGAGGCGCTCGAGGGAGCGGTCAGCGGCCCGTTGCTCACCGAAGAAGCGAAGAAGTTGGAGTTGGAGGAATAGCGACCTACGTCGGTGTGGTAGGAGACGACATAGGTCTGCCCGGCGGTCACCTGGATCGGGCTCGAGAAGGTCGCCGTCTGCCAGCCGCTGGCGGACTCGTTCTGGAACGTGGCGGTGCCCAGCCTCGTGCCGGTGCTGGTCCACATGCTGCCGGTATGCGTGCCAGTGTTCTGCGGACCCTTGTAGAAGCGCACCCCGGTGATGGTGCCGTTGGACGACGCCACGAACTTCATGCCGAGTTCGACGGGAGCCGTGTCGTTGTCGGTGATCACGGCAGGCGTGGTGTTGGCGGCGAACAGGCTCACCCCCGATGCCTGGGCGGTGACGCTGACCGCCACGGTGCTGGATGCCGTGCCGCCGCGACCATCGGAGATGGCGTAGGAAAATCCGGCCGTGCCGGTGAAGCCTGCGGCCGGGGTGAAGGTGATGGTGTTGGTCTGCTGGCTGAAGGATACAGAGCCATTGCTGGGGTTGCTGACCCCCGTCACCGTCAGCGGGTCGCCATTGGGGTCGTTGTCGTTGGCGAGGACGGCCGAGGCCGGAATCTGCAATACCGTGTCGCGCTGGGTACCGAAGTCGGACCCGGAGTCGGGATTGGCCACCGGATTCTGATTGGCCGTCGGCGCACCCTGCTGGAACAGCACATCCACCCAGTAGTTCGCCGCCTGGAAGGTCTGGTTGGGGAAGAGGTTCCCCGCGCCGTAGCGGTAGACGCCGTTGCCGCCGCTGGTGCTGCTGGCCGGCGCCGTCAGCGGACCGTTGGTGCGGGCGACACTGAAGTAGTTGCTATCCGTGGAATAGCGGCCGACATTGGTGTGATAGGACACCACATAGGTCTGGCCGGCGGTGACCGCGATCGGGCTCGAGAAGATCGCCGTCTGCCACCCGCTGGCAGATTCGTTCAGGAAGGTCGTGGAGCCGAGCAGCGTGCCGGTGTTGGTCCAGAGGCTTCCGGTGTGAGTATCGATGTTCTGCGGCCCCTTGTAGAAGCGGACGCCGGTGATGGTGCCCGAGGCGGAGGGGATGAACTTCATCCCCAGCGTCACCGCGGAGGTGTCGGAGGCGGTGATCTCGGCAGGGGTGGGGTTGGCGGCGAACAGGCTGACTCCGCCGCCACCGGTGACCGTGACCGTCCTGCCGGCACTCGGGACTTCGGTGTTGATGCTGTCGTCGGTCGCCCGCGAGCGGATCACGAAGGTGCCGCCCTGCTGCGGTACCCAGGTGTAGGTCCAGTTCTCCTGGCCGACCGCTTCGTGCCAGGTCGCGCCGTTGTCCGTTGAGACCTCGACCCCGCCCACGACGCCGCCGCCGGCGTCGGAAGCGGTGCCGGAGATCGTCACGGTCTGTCCGGCATTCAGATTGGTTGGCAGGGCGGCGACCGTGGATGTGGGCCGGGTGAAGTCGGTGGACTGCGTGGCCGCCACCAGTCCGGTCTTGAGCGAGCCCGGCTGCACCCCCATGTCGGCGAACAGGTTGACCATCGCCTGCTGCACGCGGATGTCGGCGGGAACCTGCTCGAGGTCGTGGTCGGAATCCAGCCCCCAGGCCCAGTAGACAGTCCCGGCCCCGAAGACCAGGGCGCCGCTGGGGGCCCGGTATAGGGTGAGATTGTGTTCCGCAGTGCCGTCTCCGACGCGGTTGCCGTATTCGTAGACGTATTGGCTGACGTCGAGCACCGTCTGAGACATGTTGACCGTGCCCGCCGGCCGGAAGCCGTTATCGACGTCCGAATCCCACTCGTAACCCAGATAACCGGCGGGCAGGGAGGCGGTCTGTCCCGGCTGCAGGTTGGCGACGCTGGTGTTGCGCCAGAACCGCATGTCCGAATAGGCGTAGGGAATCTGGATGGAGTCCTGCCGGTAGCTGTCGACGGAAAACATCGTCCCGGTGACCGCGTTCTCCGGCTCCCCTGCGCCGATGGCGGTGGGACCGGCGAAGCGGGGGTCGCGGAAGGTCCCGGTCCATTCGTTGGAAGGATCGATGTCGGCGTTGGCCCAGGTCTCCTTGTAGCTCACCAGGGTGCGGTAATCCGTGGGCGTGCCGGCGATGCTGGGCTCCCAGCGGGTGCGCCAGTACATCTCGTTGCCGGAGAGGAAGGCGAGGTTGACCCCGGCGTCGCGCGCGGCCTCGACATTGTCCCGCTGCGCGCCGGACCAGTATTCGTCATGCCCGACCGAGAGGAATATCTTGTGGTTGAGCAGCGTCTGCGGGTCGCGGGCCGTGTCGACGCCGGTGATGTAGGAGACATCGTAACCGTTCTGCTCCAGCCACTTGATGGCCGGGAACTCGACCCCGAAGATCCAGTCCTGCGGACCGGCCGCCAGACCTCCGCCACGGGTCGTGAACGGGCGGTTGTAGCTGACCTTGTAGGCTCGGCCTGATCCGGGGCTCGAGGTGCCGGGGCCGTTGCCGTTGTAGAAATTGGCGCCCCCCCAGGGATTGTAGGCCTGCCACGTCGTGTCGGAAGTCTGGAAGACCACGTCGCTGGCGCGGGCATCATCGCGGACGATGAACGGGATGTGGTTTTCCCCGAAAGTGCCGTCCTGACGCACGAGTTTGGCGATGTAGACGCCCGAAACGGCATCGGCCGGCATCTGCCAGGAGGCGGACACCGCCCAGTTGCCCGCGTCCACCAGGCCGGTCGAGGAATCGACGATCGGACTGGGCTGGTTCTGGACACCCGTGTGCTGGATGGTGCCGACCTTCCGCGCGCCCATTCCGCCGTAATAGCCGAGCCGGTAGATGTCGATGCGATAGTTGTTGGAGGTGGTGTTGATCTTGAAGTCGACCCGCCCCCCGACATCGGTGCTGATCTGGGTGGCGAACCCTTCGATGTTCGTGCTGCCGGCGCCGTTGAGGTCCCATTCGGTGGCGGGATTCCCCTGCTTCTGGTTCTCGAGGATGATGGGGTTGGTGGCGGCGACCGCCGCCGTGGTCGCATCCAGCGAGGGGGCCAGCGTAGCCAGAGAGACGTTCAGGTTCAGGCCGGCTCCCCCGCTGTCGGGGGCGGGGCTTTCCAGCGACAGGAGCGGGGATTGGTCCGGCGCGGTGAACTGGACACCTGCCACAGACTCGGAACCGCCGGCCGGGACCGACGGTGCCAGGAGCGCTTGGTCCGGGCCGGGCTGGTCTTCCGCCGCAGCGCTCGGGCTCCCGGCGGGAGCGGTGGAAGCCATCAACGACCGGACGGCGGTGGCCTGGGAGAGGTCGCTCGCGGTGGCCGTCTCTGAAAAGGCGCTCACGCTCCCGGGCGGCGCGGCTGCTGGCAGCGTCGCGTCCGGAAAGCTGACCAGGTTGGTGGCGGTTCCGTCGACGGACGGCTGGGTGGCGGGAGCCACGGCCCTCCATGTCTGGGTGAGTTCTGCAGGCCAGGCGTCCGCCCGGAAGAGGCCCTGCAGAGTGTGGGGCGCCAGATCGGCGGGCCTGGGCGTGGAGCCATGCCAGAGGAAGGCGGCGGAAAGCCGTGGATCGGCGGAGAACTGGCGGCTGCGGTCGGAAGCCACCGACCACCGCTGATCTCTGACGCGCCGCGAGGTACCGGACCACGACCTGCGGACCGGATGCGCTCCGGCGAGCGCCTCCCATCGCGCCGCCATGTCTGAACGCTGGGGTACATAGGCATGACGCACGGAAGCCGATTCGTTCGACATCACGGGCACTCCTCCCGGTCCAGCTGGGGGGCGTCGGGCGCCAGGACCAGCGACGGTTCAGAAGTGCACGGGGGCACGGTTTTTTCCATAGACCGGAGGAGCCAAGGCCAGCGCCATCGCGGCCACTGGCGCGCATTGGCCAGCACCATCGCTGCAGGCTGAAACAACGGCGTTCTTCGCCCCGTTCCTATTCGTCCTAGGCCAGCGGGGTTGCGATGAGTTTTTCCGAGCGGGGAATAGCGTGGGTGACCGGTGCCGGGAGCGGGATCGGGGAGGCGGTGTCGCTCCGCCTGGCGCGCGACGGGTGGCAAGTCGCGGCCTCGGCGCGCTCCCGGGACGATCTCGACACCCTGGCCGGCACGGATCCCCGAATTGCGGCCTTTCCGCTGGACGTGACCGACGGCAGAGCGGTGGCGCAGGCGGTCGCCGAAATCGAGGCCCGGCTCGGCCCCATCGACCTCGCCGTCCTCAATGCCGGCACCTACCGGCCGGTCTCCGCCGGGGACTTCACTGCAGCGGCGATAGCGTCCAATTTCGACGTCAACGTCATCGGCACCGCCAAGTGCCTCGAGCCCCTGATGGCGCGAATGATCGAGCGACGGCGCGGGCACATCGCCGTCGTCTCGTCGCTGACCGGTTATGTCGGGCTGCCCACGGCCGCCGGATACGGCGCGACGAAGGCCGCGCTCATCAACATGTGCGAGGCGCTGCAGCCGGAGCTCGCCGTGCACGGGGTGAGGATGACGGTCATCAACCCCGGCTTCGTCGATACGCCGCTGACGCGGAAGAACGACTTCGCGATGCCTTTCCTGATCGGTGCGGAGGACGCTGCCGACCGGATCGTGCGCGGCCTCGCCTCAGAACGGCTCGAGATCGCTTTCCCGCTGCGGATGAGTTTCGCCATCCGCCTGCTGGCCGCCCTGCCCCACCCGCTCCGGCTCGCCATCACGCGCCGGATGGTGCGTTGAAACGAGGTGCGTCGGCAACGGACGGTGCGCGAAGATCGGCAAGCCCTTCAGCAGCAGCTTCAGAGCCTCCCAGTAAATGGCCGCCGTGACCTTGAAGCTCATCAACGGGTAGCTGAGGAACATCCGCCACAGCGCGGCGTCACTCCACTCGCAACGTCGGGCCGAGAACGATGCGACGAGGAGCGGGCCTGCTGCATCCGCCTCCTCGACCCGCACCAGCAAGCGGTTGCCGGGTGGCCGGATGAGGAACTCGTAGCGGCATTCCATCGGCACGAAGGGCGAGACGAAGTGCAGCTTCGGCGCCGATTGCCTGACGACTGCCGCTTGCCCCGCAGTAGGAAGGACATAGGTGTGGCGCTCGCCATAGGTGTTGCAGACCTCGTACAGAACCGCACGCAGCCGCCCGGTTTCGTCGGAGCAGAAATAGAGCGTCAGCGGATTGAAGACATAGCCGAGGATGCGCGGATAGCACTGGACGGAGATGGCGGGGCGGGCAATGGCGATACCGGCCTCGGCCAGCCGCGCTTCGATCCACGGCCGCAGACCGCCAACAATGCCACCGCCATGGTCGGCATCGTGAAAGCTGAAGAGCGCCGCCCGGTTGTAGCCGAACAGCCGCGACCGGGCCGCAAGCAGCGGCAGTTCATCGAGATCGATCAGCAGGGAGAAAACCCGGTAGTGCAGGTGGTGACGCCGTGGCCGATGCCGTACGTGCACCACGTCGCCCGCATAGATCGCCGAGTTGGTCACGAAACCCGCTCCATCGGGCTCTCACGGCGCGCGCCGGGCGCCCACGGACGCACCACGCCGCCGATGCCTTCGGCAGCGGAAAGTCCCGCCTTCAGGGCATCCTCGTGGAAGCCGTGGCCGAAATAGCTGCCGGCGAACCAGGTGTGGCGCTGCCCCTGGAGCGACGGCAGCCGGCGCTGGGCCGCCAACGCCGCATGATCAAAATGCGGATGCGAGTAGCCGATCACCTGCTCCACCCGATCGGCGGCGGGCGGCTGGACCGGATTGAGGGTGAGGAACATCTGGGTCGTGGTCGGCAGCCGCTGCAACCGGTTCATCCAGTAGGTGACGCAGAGCTGGGTGTCGTCGCCTGGCTCGGTGCCGCCGATATAGTTCCAGCTCGCCCAGATGCCGCGCCGCCGGGGCATCAGCATGGGGTCGGTATGCAGGACGGCGGTGTTCTCGGTGTAGCCGAATGCGCCGAGCACGGTGCGCTCCAGCTCGTCGGCATCGCCGAGCAGGCGCAGCGCCTGGTCGGCATGGGTAGCGATCACCACGTCAGAAAAATACTCGTGACGCCCGCTGCGATGAACGATGGTGATACCGGCCGGGCTGCGCAGGATGCCGGCGATGTCGGCATGCAGGCGGACATCCAGTCCTTCGGCAAGGCGTGTCACATAGCTCCGGCTGCCGCCCATGACGGTTCGCCATCGGGGTCGCCCCACGACATTCAGGTCGAGCAGCCCGTGGCTGGCGAAGAACCGCACGAAGGCGACCAGCGGATAGGCCCGCATCTGCCGCGCCGTGGTCGACCAGATGGCGGCTCCCATGGGCAGCAGATGGTCCTCGACAAAGGCGGGCGAATAGCCGTTTGCGTCGAGGTACTCGCCCAGCGTCAGCGACTGCAGGTTGGACCGGTCGAGCAGCCCCGGACCTGCCTGGTAGAAACGGACGATGTCGCGGAGCATGGCCCAGTAGCGGCGGCGGACCAGGTTGGCGGGCCGGCCGATGAAGCCGCCCAGGCTGACGCTCGAGTACTCCATCGCGCCGCCCTGCAGCGAGGCGCCGAAGGACATGTTGGAGTGATAGCTCGCGACCCCCAGATGCCGGAAAAGCTCCGTCAGATTGGGATAGGTGCGATTGTTGTAGACTATGAAGCCGGTATCGACGCCCACCACGCCATCGGGCGTAGGGACGTCCACGGTGTTGGAATGTCCACCGAGCCGGCCGTCGCGCTCGAACAGCGTCACGCGATAGCGCTGGTTCAGCAGCCAGGCTGCCGAGAGCCCAGCTACTCCAGACCCGACTACGGCCACGTGCCGACCTTCACCCGCCCAATTCGCACCCACGTCGAAACCTCTTCGTTCTGCTGACGGGGTGCAGCTACGAGTCGGCCGGGGTTTTTGGTGCAACTCGGCGGCGGTTTTTTTCGTAGCTGCCGCAGACCCTGGGCCGGAGCTTTCGCCAAGCTGAAATTCGTCGTCGCCTACGTCGCGACCGCGATCGTCTTTTTCGGGCTCGACTTCGTCTGGCTGAGCCGCATGCTCGGCTTCTACCAGTCGCAGTTGGGCGGGCTGCTGCTGGACAAGCCGCGGCTGGGCTACGCCGGCGCCTTCTACGCGCTGTATGTCGTGGGGGTGGTCATCCTGGTCGTGCTGCCGGCGACCGAGGGCGGCGGCTGGGTCAACGCCCTGCTGGGAGGCGCCCTGCTGGGGCTCGTGGCGTACGGCACCTATGACATGACCAACATGGCGACGCTGAAGGCCTGGCCGCTGCAGGTGGCACTGGTCGACATGGCGTGGGGGACCTTGCTGACGGCGCTGGCGGCAGCAGCCGGCACGTTGGCGTCGGGCATCGCCCGCGTCTAGCTGAGTTCCCGCCGTATTATTAGCTCATCAAGAGGCCACGAAGGCGAATACCTACGCACCGCCCGACGCAGGCGCGCGTTGCAGTCGTCGCCTCGCACTGTGAGCCAACGCTGGAGTGGGGACCGCCCCTCCACCACCCTGCCGGTGGTCCCCCTCCCCCGTGGCTTCGCCACAGGGGAGGATCACCAGCGCCTTAGCCCGAGCCTTTTGGAGGCTCGGGACCTACACCCATCTGCCGACTTGCCGGCTGCTGCGGCTGCCATAAAGTTGCGCCATGACTGACTCGCCTGCTGCCGTCGTCGTTGCGCGCCGGACCATCATCACATTGCTGATTTCGGCGGCGGGCGGCGGGGTGGCGGCGCTGCTCGGGCTGCCGGCGGGCTGGCTCATGGGCGGTGCGCTGGCGGTGGCCGTGGCCGCCCTCGCGGGCGTCAAGGTGGTGCTGCCGGGCTGGCTCAGGGACGTGACCTTCGTCGCCACCGGGCTGTCGATGGGCGCCTCGGTGGCGCGCGACAGCGTGGCGATGATGGTGCAGTGGCCGGTGACGCTGGCGGGGCTGGTGGTGGAACTGGTGCTCATCATCGCCATCACCGGCTATGTGCTGCGGAAATTCTTCGGGCTCGACCGCGGAACGGCCTATCTCAGCTCGTTTCCCGGACACCTCAGCTTCGTGATGTCAATCGCGGCGGCGGGGGTGGGCGACAGCCGGCAGATCGTCATCATCCAGGTGATCCGCATCCTGCTGCTGACCATCTGCGTGCCGATCGGCGCGCTGTTCCTGCCGCTCGGGCACTACGAGGGGGAGGCGGCTGCGGCACCGATGGAGGTGGTTACGCTGCTGCCGGTGGCGCTGGCCTGCGCGGTCGCCGGCTACGTCCTCACCCGCCTCAAGATTCCTGCCGGCTACGTGCTGGGGGCGATGGCGGTTTCGATCGGGGCGAAGCTCGCCGGCTGGTTCGAGGGGGCGATGCCGTCGCCGCTGCTGACCGCCACCTTCATCCTCGTCGGTGCCATGATCGGCGTGCGCTTCAACGGCATCACCCGGCAGGAGTTCATGCGGGCGGCGGCCGGCGGGCTGATCGGCACCGGCATCACGGTGACGATCTGCACGGCAGTGGTGGTGGCGATCGCGCCGCTCATCGACATGCCGTTCGGGCAGATCTGGCTGGGGTTGTCGCCGGGCGGCCTCGAGGGGATGGGCGCGCTCGGCATTGCGCTGGGCTTCGACACGGCGTTCATCGCCGCGCACCATGTCAGCCGGCTGCTGTTCCTCACCTTCGCCATTCCGGTGGTGACGCTACTGGTGCGCGAGAAGCAGGTGACGTAAGGCAAGCCTGCCGGCCTCGCTGCCGCCAATATCGGCGGGTGGAGTGCGCCGCCAGTCCGGAGAATGCTGATGCGTCGAGTGATCCTGCCGATGGTTGCGGTGGCCCTGCTGGCGACGCCGGCGCTGGCACAGGGCCGCGCCCGCTGCGATGCCGACGACAACCGGCCCGGCCTTCACATCGAGTTCGGCGTGAGCTTCGGCAACACCAAGCGCGATCGCGAGACCGACGAGCAGATCTGGAAGATGCACCTCAGGCAGCGTGGGGTCGATGCCCGCACGGTGAGCCGCACCGACGACGGCTGCCTCGAGGCCTATGTGCAGAACCCCGACGGCTCGTGGAACACGCAGTACTACGACGAGGACACGTTCAGGCTGGTGCAGGACTGAGGGACGCCGGTCGCGCCGGCGCCGCCGTCACACCGCCGAGCTCAGGGTCCGCTTCACCGCTTCGCGCCAGCCCTTCAGCTTGCGCTTGCGGGTAGCCTCGTCCATGCGCGGATTGAACTGGCGATCGAGCGCCCAGCGCTCGGCGAAGCCGGCCTGATCCGGCCAGACCCCGGCCTTGTAGCCGGCGAGCCAGGC
>JBQCFF010000003.1:0-3896 GCA_051959485.1 Devosia sp.
CCGTAGTAGCTGGCCTGCGCCTTGCGCAGCCCCGGAATGCCGCGCGAGGTGGAGTAGCGGTGCGTCCGCGGGTCCTTCACCGTGTCCTTGAGCTTTTCGACGATCGCCTGCGGCGTCGGCAGGTCGGGGTTGCCCATGCCCAGGTCGATGATGTCGACCCCGTTGGCGCGCAGCCGCGCCTTGATCGGGTTGATGTGGTCGAAGACGTAGGGCGGCAGCCGGCGGATGCGATGGAAATCGTTCATTTGAACCTCGGTGACCGCGACGCGCCCTCGGCGCACGCACGCCTCTTTGTGAGGTGCCGATTATCGCGGAATTATGGTTTGGCTTCGGTTAAGCGGCCAGCCGTGGCCGCAGCGCTCTTTTCTGTTCCGCTCTCCCCGGCCGCGCGGCGGCCATTGGGGAGAGCTAGCGAGCGGGGGCGCTAGCGCAAGCGATCCCGCCGGCAAAGCCGGCGACCGCCATCAGCGCTGCTACTCCCTGAGCCATGGCCCATTCCCGAGATGCGAATGCGAATATATGCGAATGCGCATGCCCGACGTTTACGAACGGATTCCGGCGCGGTCAAGGCGGCAACCCTCGCTCACTCGCCCTTCGGCTCGAGCGACCGCAGGTAGGCGATGATCTCGGCCGCCTCCACCGGCTGGAAGACGAACTCCGGCATTCCTTCATGCGCGGTGACGATGCCCTCGACGAGCGCCTCGCTCAGCATTTCCACGTCGTAGCGCTCGTGCAACTCGCGGAAGGGCGGCGCTTCCGCCAGCGGGCTGTCGCCCTCCAATCCGACCGCATGGCAGCTGGCGCAATTGGCCTCCACCAGCGCCCTGCCCCGCTCCACCTCGTCGGCCAGCGCGGCGCCACATGTCGTGGCCACCAAGGCCGCTGCCAGTACTGCCTGCGTGATCTTCATCGCCACCTCCACCTGCAGCCTACCCCGACTCGCCGCCGCTGGCCGCACCCGATCAGGCGCGCCGGGCCCGCCCGGCCAGCACCAGCGAGTATCCTACACCGATCGCGATCGGCACGAATATGCAACCAAGTAGCCACCAGATCAGCACGGGCGTCGGCACCAGCAGCGCGGCAACGAAAAGCACGGCCCCGCCCGCGATGGCCAGCACGCCCGTCAGCCGGTGCGTGGCCTGCCAGTTCGCGGCGTCGCCAAGCGTCGACGGGATGCGAATCCCCGCGACGCTGTTGGGCTGCGATTTCGGCATGGCATTACCCAGCACGATCAGCAGCACGCCCATCGCCAGCGCGATCGCCTGCACCACGTTCACGCCGACACCGAGCCCGACCAGTACGGTCGCCACCTCGAGCAGCAGGGCCAGGGCGGTGATCGCCGTCAGCACCACGCCAAGCGGCCGCTTGCCCGCCTCCATGTCACCGGGCCGCGCCAGCCGCGGCAGGAAGACGTAGAGGCCCCAGACGAGCGCCGCCATGGCGAGCGGCATGAGCAACGCCAGCTCGCGCGGCGCGAAGCCGTCGGCGCCGCCGCTCGGGCCCCAGTGGATCGGCAGCGTGGTGCCGGGCGGGATCAGCACGAAGCCGGTGGCCGCCGTCCCCAGCAATCCGGCCAGCAGCAGCATTCGCAGCGGGTTCAGCAGCGCTTTCATTTCGGTCCCTTCAGAGTCAGGAGGCCAGACAGCGCCTCCTCGAGGATGGTCATGTTGAGGGCGTAGATGAGGCTCGTCCCGCGTCGCTCCACGGCGACCAGGTCGGCATCCTTCAGCTTGGCGAAGTGCACCGACAGCGTCGGCTTCGACAGCTCGAAGTGCTCGGCGAGCGCCCCTGCGGACATCGGGCCCTGCTTCAACAGCTGCAGGATTTCCCGCCGCACCGGATGCGACAGCGCCTCGAAAACTGTGTTGATCCCCATCGCCACCTCCAACGGTTGCAATGAGTTCTAATTAGAGAATGCGCTAATTAGCGTCAAGGCAAAATATGCGATGAGGGGGAACTCCGCCATGGGCGGGACCTCCCCCTCCTGCCGAGGGTGCGCTGCCGGCGGCAGCGTCCCGGTTCCTCAGATCACGGTGACCAGCGTCCACATGCCGGCCGCGTAGTGGCCGGGCACGTTGCAGAACAGCATGTAGGTACCCTTGTCGAGCGTCAGGGTCAGGCTGCCGGAGCCGCCCGGATCGAGCTCGGACACCTCGCCGAGGTCGCCGGCGGCCTCCTCGTTAACCCGGCCTTCAGCTTCGTCGTACGGCAGCGGCTTGGCGGTGTTGGCAACCTTCACCACCAGCATCTCGTGCACGATGTCCCTGGATTTGTTGGTCACGGCGAAGGTCACCTTGCCTGCCGGAACCTCCGCCTTGTCGGCGGTGACGTGCATGACGGCCATCTGGTGGTCACCCATCATGGTCATGCCCATGTCGGTGGCGGGCGTTGCCTCCCCGCCTGCATCGGTCAACGAAACGTTCACCGTGGTGGTGGATGCCGCGAGCGCCGGCAGGGCAAGTCCGCCCGTGGACACGGCAGCGACAAGCATAATCGACTTCATTGCAGTTCTGAGCATGCGGGATCTCCTTGGGCGGTACGCCCGATCGACCCGTGCGGCGCACGAATGCCGCCGCCGTGCGCGGATCGCGCCGCGGGCTAGCATGCGTTACTGACACCAGCCTGAACGGCCGAAACCCTACTGCGACGCGACCGGCAGGTACTTCAGGAACTGATCGGCGCTGGCGGCCCAGCTGAACTGTTCGGCGTAGGTCCGGCACGCGCTGCGGTCGACGTCGAGGGCCCGGAGCGCCGCCGCGCCCAGGTCCTCGTCGAGCACCCCCACCGGCGCGTCGCCGATCACGTCGATCGGCCCGGTCACCGGAAAGGCAGCCACCGGCGTGCCGCTGGCCAGCGCCTCGAGCAGCACGAGGCCGAAGGTATCGGTGCGGCTCGGAAACACGAAGGCGTCCGCCGCCGCAAAGGTTCGCGCCAGCTCCTCGCCCTGCTTGGGGCCAGTGAACACCGCGTCCGGATACTCGGCCCTGAGCCGGTCGAGGCTCGGCCCGCCGCCCACCACCAGCTTGGTGCCGGGCAGGTCGAGCTCGAGGAAGGCGTGGATGTTCTTCTCCACCGCCACGCGCCCCACATAGAGGAACACCGGCGCCGGATAGTCGGCCCTGGCCCGCTTGACCGGGTGGACCCGTTCGGTGTCCACCCCCTTGGTCCAGATCACCGCATTGGTGAAGCCGCGCTGCTCCAGCAGCTCCTTGAGGTGCGGCGTGCCGACGAGGCAGTAGGTCGCCGCGCCGTGGAACCAGCGCAAGAAGCGGTAGCTCCACTTCAGCGGCACCGGCAGCCGCGCCCGCAGGTATTCCGGGAACTGCGTGTGGTAGGCGGTCGAGAACGGGAAGCCGTGCTTCCGGCACCAGCGGCGCGCCATGATGCCGAGCGGGCCCTCGGTGGCGATGTGAATGGCGTCGGCCCCGGCTGCGTCGATCTGCCGGAACACCGGCTTCATCAGCGTGCGGCTCAGGCGGATCTCGCCGTAGCCGGGCATCGGGAAGGTCTTGAACTGCGCCGGGGTCAGCATCTCGACTTCGATGCCGCGCTTCAGCATCTCCTCGACGACGCGCTCGATCGAGCGCACCACGCCATTGATCTGCGGGTGCCACGCGTCGGTGACGATGAGGACCTTTCGGGGCGTCGGCATTGGCTGCTCGCGGTTTTGCGCCATCCGTAACCAGCCTTCTGGCAAAAGCAAAGGGCCGGATTGCTCCGGCCCTCGGCGAGATATGATGGTCCGAAGCTTAGCGCTTCGAGAACTGGAAGCTGCGGCGGGCCTTGGCGCGACCGTACTTCTTGCGCTCCACCACGCGGCTGTCGCGGGTCAGGAAGCCGCCCTTCTTGAGCACGGCGCGAAGCTCGGGCTCGTAGTAGGTCAGCGCCTGCGAGAT
>JBQCFF010000004.1:0-3110 GCA_051959485.1 Devosia sp.
CCTGCTGCCCTTCCTGTTCGGCGGCATGTCGATGACCGCCGTCGGCCGCGCCGCCCAGTCGGTGGTGGTGGAAGTGCGCCGGCAGTTCAAGGAGAAGCCGGGCATCATGGCGGGCACCGACAAGCCCGACTACGGCCGCGCGGTGGACATGCTGACCCGCGCCGCCATCCGCGAGATGATCGTCCCCAGCCTGCTGCCGGTCCTGTCGCCGATCGTCGTCTTCACGGTGATCTACTGGATCGCCGGCAACGCCGCCGCCTTCTCGGCGCTCGGCGCCATGCTGATGGGCGTCATCGTCACCGGCCTGTTCGTGGCGATTTCCATGACCGCCGGCGGCGGCGCCTGGGACAACGCCAAGAAGAGCTTCGAGGACGGCTTCACCGATAGCGCCGGCGTGAAGCACCACAAGGGCTCCGACGCCCACAAGGCCTCGGTGACCGGCGACACCGTCGGCGACCCCTACAAGGACACCGCCGGCCCGGCGGTGAACCCGATGATCAAGATCACCAACATCGTGGCGCTACTGCTGCTGGCAGTGCTGGCGCATATGGGCGGGGCGGTGTGAGCTAGCTCACCGCCGTTGCGAATGAACAAGGCCCGGGAGCGATCCCGGGCCTCTTGCATTTCTGCGCGCAACATGCAAATATGCATTATGAATGCAGATTGGAGGTTGCGTGTCTAAGACTTCTGAGGTGGAACTGCCCGAGGTCAAATGGTTTGGGCGAGGCGATCCCGTTTATGTCCGAGCTCAACAGGTATGGTTGGTTCTGGTGGGGATGATCATGAACTCGGACCGCAAACCTAAGCGCCCTTTTGTCATTACGTACGGCGATCTGGCAGAGGCGATGGGTATGGATCGTCGAGCGGGCATTACGCTGCCAAACGCGCTTGGCATTGTCGGGCAGTACTGCGCTGCCAACGACCTCCCAACGCTAAACAGCGTCGTCGTAAACCAAGAGACTATGGTGCCTGGCGATCACGTCGTCACTCGAAAGGCTAAGTCGTGGCAACAGGAACAGGCTGAAGCCATGAAGACAGATTGGAACCAGATTAGGGTGCCAACGACGGGGGCGTTCAGGAGGGTAGCTCACAATACCTGAGGAGCCCAAAACCGATTGCTGGCGACGACAGCTTAAGCCGCCTTGTCCGCAAACCGCACCTCGACCTCCACCCGCTGATCCAGCCGCGACAGGATCAGCATGAGGCGGTCGATGGTGAAACGGTCGAGCTTTACCCGGCGAATCCGGGAGAAGTCGGCGGCGGCGGTGCCGGTGAGTTCTTCGGCGGCGCGGACGGTCAGGCCGCGAGTGTCCAGCACACGGATGATCCGGGCGGCGAGTATCGCTTTCAGTTGCTCAACCTCGGCATTGGGATGGCCGAAATCTGCGAACACGTTGCCACTGCCGTGGACCAGTTCGAAATCGCTATCGCTCATTGAGCATCTCCTTCAACCGTTTGAGACGTTCGCGCACCAGGTCGATCTCGTGCGCTGGCGTGCCGATGCCGCTCTTCGACTTCTTCTGGAAGGCGTGCAGTACCCAGAGGTCGGTGCCGATCTGCACCGCATACACGATGCGCCAGGCGTCACCCCTGTGGCGCAGCGCGATCTCCAGCACGCCCGGGCCAAGGCCCTGCAACGGCTTAGCCGTGTCGGCCTTCTCGCCTTCGGCTGCGATCGTCAGCGCGCGAAGTGCCTCGAGCTGAACCGCCGACGGAAACTGCTCGAATTCCTTACGCGCCGCTTTGATCCATGAGATCGGACGCGTCTTGCGGCTCATGTGGTCAGCGTAGTCATATCTGACAACATGCGCAACTCCGTCGGAATGTAGTGTTGCTGCTCGTCCGCCCGCGGGTTAGCCCTATGCGCAACACCAAACCCGAGGGAGCCGCCGCCATGTCTCAGCCCAACCCCGACACGCCGTGGCTCACGCGGCTCTACCATCGGCAGTGGCTGCGGGATCAGGCCGAGGCGCTGTTTCAGTTCTATGGCAGCCGCAGCGTCAACCCCAGGGGCGGCTTCCATGAGCTCACCGCCACCGGCGCGCCGATCAAGCCGAACAATCCGGTGCGGGGCATCCATGGCACGGCGCGGATGGTGCACTGCTTCGCCATCGGCAGCCTGTTCGGACGGCCGGGGTCGGACCAGATCGTCGACCACGGCATGCACTACCTGTGGACGGCGCATCGCGACGCCGAGCGCGGCGGTTATTTCTGGGCCGTGGACGACAACGGCGCCGCCGACAACGGGCGCAAGCAGGGCTATGGCCACGCCTTCGTGCTGCTCGCCGCCGCGAGCGCCAGCCTAGTCGGCCATCCGCTCGCCGACCGGATGATCGCCGACGTGACCGAGGTGATCGAGCAGCGGTTCTGGAACGGGGCGCATGGCGCCATCGACGAGGAGTTCAACGCCGACTGGTCGCCGATCTCGGACTACCACGGCCAGAACTCCAACATGCACCTGACCGAGGCGCTGATGGCCGCGTTCGAGGCGACGGGCGAGCGCAGCTATCTCGACAAGGCCGAGAGCATCGCCGACCTGCTCATCAATCGCCGCGCCCGTGACAACGGTTTTCGCGTGGCCGAGCATTTCGACGCGAACTGGAACGTCGACAAGGCCTATGCCGGCGACCAGATGTTCCGCCCGCCGGGCACGACGCCGGGCCACTGGCTCGAATGGTCGCGGCTCGTCATGCAGCTCTGGGTGCTGGGCGGGAAGCGCCATGACTGGATGCCCGATGCCTCGGCCGAGCTGTTCCGGCAGGCCGTCAGCCTCGGCTGGGACGAGACGCATGGCGGGCTGTTCTACAACCTCGACTGGGACGACCGGCCGGATATGCGGCACAAGCTCTGGTGGCCGATGGCCGAGGGCGTGGGGGCCGCCGCCTTCCTTCTCGAGCACCGGCCCGACCCGTTCTTCGAGGGCTGGTATCGCAACCTCTGGGACGTGATCGCCCGCCACCACCTCGACACGGTGAACGGCGCCTGGCACGAGCAGCTGACCGAGGACATGCAGCCGGCCTATTCGCTGTTCGCCGGCAAGGGCGACATCTACCACGCGCTGCAGGCCTGCCTGATCCCGCTGTTCCCGGCCACCGGCTCGGTCACCAAGG
>JBQCFF010000005.1:0-3339 GCA_051959485.1 Devosia sp.
GACCGCGCTGGGTTACATCGGCGAGATCGAGCCGACCACCCACGCCCGGGTCACTGCCTGAGGTCTAGCCCCGAAAAGTTGCAAACTTTTCGGATCAGGCTACGAGCCCGCGACGACTACTCGCCTTTTCTGAGGCCCTGAGCTAAGCCTTGCGCCGCCCCCCGACGGGGATGGCGCGGGGCTTTTTCGTTTGGCCCTCGCACTCAATTCCGGAACGCCAGCATGTCCCTCGACGCCCAGATCGCCTCCCTCCGCGCCGATATCGGCGCCGCCACCGCCGCCGCCGCCGACGAAGCGGCCATCGAAGCGGTGCGCGTTGCCGCGCTGGGCAAGAAAGGCTCGGTTTCCGCCCTGCTGGCGACGCTCGGCAGCATCGCTCCGGAGGAGCGGAAAGCCGCCGGCGCCGCCATCAACGGGCTGAAGGCGGAAGTCACGGCGCTGATCGAAGCCAAGGCCGGCGAGCTCGCCAAGGCGGCGCTCGATGCCCGCCTCGCCGCCGAGCGCGTCGACATCACCCTGCCGGTGCAGCCCGCGCCCACCGCCGAGGGCCGCATCCATCCGGTGAGCCAGGTGATCGACGAGATCACCGCGATCTTCTCCGACATGGGCTTCTCGATCGCCGAGGGGCCGGACATCGAGACCGACTGGTACAACTTCACCGCGCTGAACTTCCCCGAGGGGCATCCGGCGCGCGAGATGCACGACACCTTCTTCATGGCGCCCTCGCCTGACGGGGTGAAGCGCGTGCTCCGCACCCACACCTCGCCGGTGCAGATCCGCACCATGCTCAAGACCAACGAGAAGCCGGCCGCCCCCTACCTCACCCCGGCGATCGAGCCGCCGATCCGCGTGGTGATGCCGGGCCGCACCTACCGGCACGACTCCGACCAGACGCACACGCCGATGTTCCACCAGGTCGAGGGCCTCGTCATCGACAAGTCGAGCCATATCGGCCAGCTGCGCTGGGTGCTGGAGGAGTTCCTCAAGGCCTTCTTCGAGGTCGAGAACGTCACGCTGCGCTTCCGGCCGAGCTTCTTCCCGTTCACCGAGCCGTCGATGGAAGTCGACGTGCAGTGCGACCGCTCGGGCGCCGAGGTGAAGATCGGCGAGGGCAATGACTGGCTCGAGATTTTGGGCTGCGGCATGGTGCACCCCAACGTGCTGCGCAATTGCGGCCTCGACCCCGACGTCTACCAGGGCTTTGCCTGGGGCATGGGGATCGACCGTCTGGCCATGCTGAAATACGGCATGAACGACCTCCGCGCCTTCTTCGACGCCGACAAGCGCTGGCTCGACCACTACGGCTTCCGCCCCCTCGACCTGCCGACCCTGTTCGGCGGGCTCAGCAGCTGATGGTGGGTGGGTTGCACAGGCCCCCTCACCCGGCCTCCGGCCGACCTCTCCCCCCAGGGAGAGGTGACCAGCGCGCGCGACACGGGCACCTCTTCACCTCTCCCTCCGGGGGAGAGGTCGACGCGCAGCGTCGGGTGAGGGGGCCTGCCGCCGACCATTCCACGATCACCGGGCTCCGGCTCGCGACCGAAAGCACTATCCGATGAAGTTCACTCTCGACTGGCTCAAGGAGCATCTCGACACCACCGCCTCGGCCGAGGAGGTCGGCAAGGCGCTGACCATGATCGGCCTCGAGGTGGAGGAGATCGTCGACCCGGCGGAGAAGCTGAAGCCGTTCGTCGTGGCGCAGGTCGTCGAGGCGAAGCCGCACCCGAACTCGGACCACCTGAACCTCTGCCGGGTCGATGCCGGCACCGGCACGCTGATCGACGTGGTGTGCGGCGCGCCCAACGCGCGGACCGGGCTGAAGTCGGTGTTCGCCTTTCCCGGCACCTACATCCCCGGCAAGGACTTCACGCTGAAGGCCGGCGTGGTCATCCGCGGCGAGAAGTCGGACGGCATGCTGTGCTCGGCGATGGAGCTGGAGCTTTCGAACGACCACGAGGGCATCATCGAGCTGCCTGAGGATGCGCCGGTCGGCGTGCCCTATGTCGACTACGCCAGGCTCGGCAACACGGTGATCGACATCTCGATCACCCCCAATCGCGGCGACGCGACCGGCGTCTACGGCGTGGCGCGCGACCTCGCGGCGTTCGGCCTCGGCACGCTGAAGCCCACCGACATGTCGCCGGTGCCGTCCTGCGGCCCGAGCCCGATCCCGCCGCTGCCGCACGAGTTCGAGCCCGGCCAGCACAAGGCGATCCGCAAGTTCGCCGGCCGCTACTTCAAGGGGATCAAGAACGGCCCGTCGCCCGACTGGCTGCAGCAGCGGCTGCGCGCCGTCGGGCTGCGGCCGATCAACGCCGTGGTGGACATCACCAACCTCGTGTCGCTCGGCTGGGGGCGGCCGCTGCACGCCTATGACGCCGACAAGATCATCGGCCGGGCGGTGCTCCGCAACGCCCGCGACGGCGAGGCGTTCGACGCGCTCGACAACAAGATCTACCGGCTCGACGACACCATGACGGTGATCGCCGACGACGTCGGCCCGCTCTGCCTCGGCGGCGTCATGGGCGGCATCCGCTCCGGCACCACCGACGAGACGGTGAACGTGCTGATGGAATGCGCCAGCTGGGACCCCGACCTGATCGCGCAGACCGGCCGCAAGACCGGCATCGTGTCGGATGCGCGCTATCGGCTCGAGCGCTCGGTCGACCCGGCGCTGACCGAGCCCGGGCTGGAGCTCGCCACGCGGCTGATGCTGGAGCTGGTGGGCGGCGAGGCGATGGAGCCGGTGGTCTCGGGCGAGGACGTGTACCCCGACACCGTCGTCGCTTTCCCGCTGTCGGAAGTGAAGCGGCTCACCGGGCTCGAGACCTCGGCGGCGGAGATCGAGGCGATCCTCGGTCGGCTCGGCTTCCGGCTCGAGGGCGCCGGCGAGACGCGCCAGGTCGCCGTGCCGTCGTGGCGGCCGGACGTCACCATGAAGGCCGACCTCGCCGAGGAAGTGATGCGCATGGTGGGCGTCGACAAGGTGCCGGTCGAGCCGCTGCCGCGGCTCAACCACGTGGCGCCGCGCATGCTGACCACGCTGCAGAACCGCCGCCGCCTCGCCCGCCGGACGCTGGCGGCGCGCGGCCTCGACGAGGCGGTGACCTGGAGCTTCATCCCCGCCGGCGAGGCGCAGCGCTATGGCGGCGGCGCGGCGGAGCTGAAGCTCGCCAACCCGATCGCCTCGGAGCTGACCGACATGCGGCCGTCGCTGCTGCCGGGGCTGCTGGCGGCGGCGCAGCGCAACACCAACCGCGGCTTCGATGCGCTGAAGCTGTTCGAGGTCGGGCAGGTGTTCCACTCGGTGCTGCCCGAGGGGCAGCGGACCTATGCCTC
>JBQCFF010000006.1:0-4240 GCA_051959485.1 Devosia sp.
GAGCGCGGGGCGAAGGAAGCAGCCCTCGCCAGGCAGGTCCATGTCGGGCTCGTAGAGCTGGCCGCCCTCGGCGACACCCTTCTGCACCAGGTCGCGGACGCGCTCGACCTGAACTTGCGCCACCAGCGCGCCGATATCGACCGCCTTGTCGAGCGGATCGCCGACGCGGAGCGTCGCCATGCGGCGCTTCAGCTTTTCGAGGAAACGCTCCTCGATCGATTCCTGCACCAGCAGGCGCGAGCCGGCGCAGCAGACCTGGCCCTGGTTGAACCAGATGGCGTCGACCAGCCCCTCGATGGCGCTGTCGAGGTCGGCGTCGTCGAAGACGATGTAGGGCGACTTGCCGCCGAGCTCGAGCGACAGGCCCTTGCCGGTGCCGGCGGTGGCCTTGCGGATGAGCTTGCCGACCTCGGTGGAGCCGGTGAAGGCGATCTTGTCGATGTCGGGGTGGTTGGTGATGGCGGCGCCGGTGTCGCCCTCGCCGGTGACGATGTTGACGACGCCCGGCGGCAGCTTCGCCTTGGCGCAGATCTCGGCGAAGAGCAGCGCGGTGAGCGAGGTGAACTCGGCCGGCTTCAACACCACGGTGTTGCCGGCGGCGAGGGCCGGGGCGATCTTCCAGCTGAGCATCAGCAGCGGAAAGTTCCACGGGATGATCTGGCCGCAGACGCCGTAGGGCACGTGGTCGGGGAACTCCCGGTCGCGGTGCTGGGCCCAGCCGGCGTGGTGGTAGAAGTGGCGGGCGACGAGCGGGATATCGACGTCGCGGCTCTCGCGGATCGGCTTGCCGTTGTCCAGGCTTTCGAGCACGGCGAACAGGCGGGAATGCTTCTGGATCAGCCGGGCGATGGCGTAGAGGTATTTCGCGCGCTCGTAGCCCGAGAGGGCGGACCAGCCCGGGAAGGCGGCGCGGGCGGCCTTTACCGCGGCGTCCACATCGGCGGCGGTCCCGTCGGTGACGTCGGCGAGCTTCTTGCCGGTGGCCGGGTTCTCGCTGGCGAAGGTCTTGCCCGGCGCGGTCCACTCGCCGCCGATGAAGTGGCCGAAGCGGTTGTCGTGCGCCGCCAGCCAGGCCAGCGCCATGTCCGGCGACTCGGGTGCCGGGCCGTATTCGAGGGAGGTGAAGATTTCAGCGATCTTGTTCATTTGTGTTCTCCTCCGTCGATAGGTCGGGGTTGTGCCGCCCCCTCCACCGGCTTCGCCGGTCCCCCTCCCCCGCTACGCGGTGGAGGACCCGGGCGTTGCACCCGTCACACCAGCGGCATGCGGTAGTCGGCGGCGTAGTGGCCGGTGAGGTTGTGCTCGAGCTGGCGTTCGATGTCGGTGAGCAGGCTCGAGGCGCCGAAGCGGAAGAGGTGGGGCTGCAGCCAGTGGGTGCCGAGCTCCTCCTTCATCAGCGCCATGTAGTCGAGCGCCACCTTGGCCGTGGAGATGCCGCCGGCCGGCTTGTAGCCGATCTCGATGCCGGTCTCCTCGTGGAACCAGCGGATCATGCGGACCATGCTGAGCGAGGTCTGCAGGTTGGCGTTGACCTTTTCCTTGCCGGTCGAGGTCTTGATGAAATCGGCGCCGGCCAGCATGCAGACCAACGAGGCCTTGGCGACATTGGTCTGCGTCGCGAGTTCCCCGGTGCCGAGGATGGTCTTGATGTGGGCGTCGCCGCAGGCCTTCCGCATCTGGCGGACCTCGTCGTAGAGCGCCTGCCAGTCGCCGCGCAGCACCATGCCGCGCTCGATGACGATGTCGATCTCGTTGGCCCCGTCGGCGACCGAGGCCTCGATCTCGGCGAGGCGGGTCGAAAGGGGGGCGAGGCCGTGCGGGAAGGCGGTGCTGACCGCCGCGACGTTGATGCCGGTGCCCTTGAGCGCATCCACCGCCGTCCTGACGAAGGCGTGGTAGACGCACACGGCGGCGGGCTTGACGGCGAGCTCCGAGGCGCCGAGGCCGTCGAGGATGTCCTGCCGGACCGGGTGGCGGGCCTTGGCGCAGAGACGCTCGACCCGGCCGGGGGTGTCGTCGGAGTTGAGGCTGGTGAGGTCCATCAGCGTGAGGGCCTTGAGCAGCCAGGCCGCCTGCCAGTCCTTCTTCACGGTGCGGCGGGCGGGGAGCGAGCTGGCGCGCCGCTCCAGCGCCGAGCGGTTCATGCGGACGCGCTCGACCCAGTCGAGATCGAGCGGGAAGCCGGGGTTGCGGCGATGCGTGCCGGCGGGCTGCACCGGCTTTTCGGCGGCGGGCTTGGCCTTCGCAGCGGGCTTGTTTGCAGCCTGGTCGACGACGCGCAGTTCCATGATGGCCTCCTGAACGCCCTGCCGGCTACTCCGGCTTTGCGGCGGTTCGTTGAACGGCATTATCGGCCCAAAAACCTATTTACCCAAGAACTCTGGCCCGAAAGAGTGCGGCAGCAGCTCGGCGATGGTCTGTTCGAGCGGCTTGCCGTCCACCCCGTGCGAGACGACGACCACGTCGGGGTCGGCGAACTCGCGGATGCGCTGGCGGCAGCCGCCACAGGGGGTGACCGGCGTCGGGCCGGGCCCGGTGACGTAGATGCGGCGGATGCGCCGGCCGCCGCCCACCAGCATCGCGGCGATGGCCGAGGGCTCGGCGCAGTTGCCGACCGGATAGGCGGCGTTCTCGACGTTGCAGCCGGCATAGACCTGGCCGTCGTCGGCGAGGATCGCGGCGCCGACCTGGAAGTTGGAATACGGCGCATAGGCGCGGGCGCGCACCGCTTCGGCGGCGGCGAAGAGTTCGGGGTCACGCGGGTGGGGCATGGTAGACTCCGTGGAGAGTCTGAGCGCCGCCTCCCCCATGCTTCGCATGGTCCCACTCCCCCGCTTTGCGGTGGAGGACCCCGGCGATCTCAGCGCTCGGCAACATCGCTAGCGTTCCTTGGTGTAGGGCACGCCGCCGGCCCGGGGGCCGACCGCCTTGCCGATAAAGCCGGCGAGCAGCACCACGGTGAGCACGTAGGGCAGCGCCTGGATGGCCTGTACCGGCACGCTGATGCCGAGGATCTCGGCACTCTGCAGGCGGATCTGCAGCGCATCGAGGAAGCCGAACAGCAGGCAGGTGAACATCGCCGGCACCGGCTTCCACTTGGCGAAGATCAGCGCGGCGAGCGCGATGAAGCCCTTGCCGGCGGTCATGTTGTTGCCGAAGCCGGAACCCTGCGCGATGGAGAAGAAGGCGCCGGCGAAGCCGCAGAGCAGGCCGGTGATGATCACCGCCTGGTAGCGCAGCGCAATCACCGAGATACCGGCGGTGTCGACGGCCTTGGGGTTCTCGCCCACGGCGCGGAGGCGCAACCCGAAGCGGGTGCGGTAGAGCACTAACCAGGTGACCGGCACGGTGATGAAGGCGATGTAGACCAGCAGGTTGTGGCCGGAGATGAGCTCCGAATAGATCTGGCCCACCACCGGCACCGGGGCCAGCACATCGGCGAAGGGCAGCGTGATGTCGGTGAAGCGCTCGCCCGCCTTGAGCTGCGGGGTGCGCCCCCCCTGCCCGAACCACTGGATGCCGAGGAAGGTGGTGAGGCCGGCGGCCAGCATGTTGATGGCCACCCCGGCGATCAGCTGGTTGCCCTTGAGCGTGATGGCTGCGGCGCCCTGCAGCAGCGAGGTCATGATGGAGATGGCGAGGCCGGCCAGCAGGCCGAGCCAGACATTGCCGCTGACCGTCGCGATGGCGGCCGCCGCGAACGCCGCCATCAGCATCTTGCCTTCGAGGCCGATGTCGAAGACGCCGGAACGCTCCGAATAGAGCCCGGCGAGACAGGCCAGCAGCAGCGGGGTCGAGAGGCGGATGGAGGCGTCGAGGGTGGAGAGGACGATGGCGAGATCCAACTCAGCTCTCCGACTTCACGGTGTTGCGCTTGATCGCCTCGGCCTTCTGCCGCGGCTGCACGGCGGCGAAGACCCGCTGCAGGCCGGGGCGGAACAGCCCTTCCATGGCGCCGGTGAACAGGATCACCAGGGCCTGGATGACGACCACCATTTCCTTGGAGAGCCCCGGGATGACGTATTGCAGCTCGTTGCCGCCCTGGTAGAGCGCGCCGAACAGCAGCGCCGCGAACAGGATGCCGACCGGGTGGTTGCGGCCCATCAGCGCCACCGCGATGCCGACGAAGCCGGCATCGGCGACGTAGTCGAGCACGAGGCGATACTGCACGCCGACGACCTGGTTGACCGCCACCATGCCGGAGAGCGCGCCCGACAGCGTCATCACGATCATGATGACG
>JBQCFF010000007.1:0-10128 GCA_051959485.1 Devosia sp.
ACCCAGCAACATCCTCAACTGCTTCCCGCACGCGGATTGAGCGGTGCGAGAGATTCGTACTGGAGACCTCAATGCCTAACCCCAAAGTCACTTTCATCGGCGCCGGCTCGTCGGTGTTCATGAAGAACATCGTCGGCGACATCCTGCAGCGCCCGGCGCTGGCGGGCGCCGAAATCCGCCTGATGGACATCAACCCGCAGCGGCTCGAGGAGAGCGAGATCATCGCCGGCAAGCTGGTGAACACGCTGGGCGTGCCGGCGACGGTGAAGACCTTCTCGAACCAGCGCGAGGCGCTGGACGGCACCAACTTCGTCGTCGTCTGCTTCCAGATCGGCGGCTACGAGCCCTCGACCGTGATCGATTTCGAGGTGCCCAAGAAGTACAACCTGCGCCAGACGATCGCCGACACGCTGGGCGTGGGCGGCATCATGCGCGGGCTTCGGACCGTGCCGCACCTGTGGAGCATCTGCGAGGACATGCTGCAGGTGGCGCCCGAGGCGATCATGCTGCAATACGTCAACCCGATGGCGATCAACACCTGGGCCATCGCCGAGAAGTATCCGACGATCAGGCAGGTCGGCCTCTGCCACTCGGTGCAGGGCACGGCGATCGAACTCGCCCACGATCTCGACATCCCGTATTCCGAGATCCGCTACCGCGCCGCCGGCATCAACCACATGGCGTTCTACCTGAAGTTCGAGCATCGGCAGGCGGACGGCAGCTATCGCGACCTCTATCCGGACCTCGTTCGCGGCTATAGCGAAGGCCGCGCGCCCAAGCCGACCTGGAACCCGCGCTGCCCCAACAAGGTGCGCTACGAGATGCTGACCCGGCTCGGCTATTTCGTCACCGAGAGCTCGGAGCACTTTGCCGAGTACACCCCGTATTTCATCAAGGACGGCCGCCCCGACCTGATCGAGAAGTTCGGCGTGCCGCTCGACGAGTACCCCAAGCGCTGCATCGAGCAGATCGAGCGCTGGAAGACGACCTCCGAGGAATACCGCAAGGCCAATACGATCGAGATCAAGCAGTCCAAGGAGTACGCCTCGGAGATCGTCAACGCGGTGTGGACCGGCGAGCCGGGCGTGATCTACGGCAACGTGCGGAACAACGGGGTGATCACCTCGCTGCCGAACAACGCCGCCGTGGAGGTGCCGTGCCTCGTCGACGCGTCGGGCATCCAGCCGACCTATATCGGCGAGCTGCCGCCGCAGCTGACCGCGCTGATCCGCACCAACATCAACGTGCAGGAGCTGACGGTTGCGGCGCTGATGACCGAGAACCGCGAGCACATCTACCACGCCGCGATGCTGGACCCGCACACCGCGGCCGAGCTCGACCTCGACCAGATCTGGAACCTGGTGGACGACCTGCTCGCCGCCCATGGCGACTGGCTGCCCGAATGGGCCCGTCCCGGGGCGAAGCAGCGCGTCGCCTGAGCAACCCGGCCCTCATGGTTCGACCACCATGAGGGCCTCACCGCCCCCCACTCAGAGGAAGCAATGTCTCCGTCGTTCAAAGTCGCGATCATCGGAGCCGGCTCGGTCGGGTTCACCAAGACGCTGATCTCGGACCTGCTGAAGGTGCCTGAATTCGCGGAGGTGGAGTTCGCGCTCACCGACATCAACCCGCACAACCTGTCGATGATCCACGAGATCATCGCCGAGATCGTCAGGGCCAACGACCTGCCGGCGCGGGTGACGGCGACGACCGACCGGCGCGAGGCGCTGAGCGGCGCCCGCTACATCATGAGCTGCGTGCGGGTCGGCGGGCTCGAGGCCTTCGCCACCGACGTGAACATTCCGCTCAAGTACGGCGTCGACCAGTGCGTCGGCGACACGATCTGCGCGGGCGGCATCCTGTACGGGCAGCGCAACATCCCGGTGATCCTCGATTTCTGCAAGGACATCCGCGAGGTGGCGGAGCCGGGCGCGCTGTTCCTCAACTATGCCAACCCGATGGCGATGAACACCTGGGCGGCGCTCGAGCATGGCGGGGTGAGTACCATCGGCCTGTGCCACGGCGTACAGCACGGCGCGCACCAGATCGCCGAGGTGCTGGGGGTCGAGGACAGCGAGCTCGACTACATCTGCAGCGGGATCAACCACCAGACATGGTACATCGACATCCGCGCCAAGGGGCGGAAGGTCGAGGCCGACGAACTGATCGCCGGCTTCGAGGCGCACCCGGTCTATTCGAAGACCGAGAAGGTGCGGATCGACGTGCTGAAGCGGTTCGGCGTCTACTCGACGGAGTCCAACGGGCACCTCAGCGAGTACCTGCCCTGGTACCGGAAGCGGCCGGAGGAGATCAGCCGCTGGATCGACATGAGCGACTGGATTCACGGCGAGACCGGCGGGTACCTGCGCTACTCGACCGAGCGGCGGAACTGGTTCGAGACGGATTTCCCTAAGTTCAAGGCCGAGGCGACCAAGCCGCTGTCGCAGCACAAGCGCACCTCCGAGCACGCCAGCCACATCATCGAGGCGCTGGAGACCGGCCGTGTCTATCGCGGCCACTTCAACGTGCGGAACAACGGCATCATCCGCAACCTGCCGGCGGACGCGATCATCGAGAGCCCCGGCTTCGTCGATCGGTTCGGCCTCAACATGGTCGAGGGGATCACGCTGCCGACAGCCTGTGCCGCGACCTGCTCGGTGTCGGTATCGGTACAGCGGATGAGCGTCGAGGCGGCGATGCAGGGGGACATCGACCTGTTGAAGCTCGCCGTGCTGCACGACCCGCTGGTCGGCGCGATCTGCACGCCCGACGAGGTGTGGCAGATGGTGGACGAGATGGTGGTGGCGCAGGCGCAGTGGCTGCCGCAATACGCCGACGCCATCCCGGCGGCCAAGGCGCGACTGGAGCGCGCCACGGTCAAGACCAGGGACTGGCAGGGCGCGGCGCGGAAGTCGGTGCGCTCGGTCGAGGAGTTGCGGGAATTGAAGGGGGCGCACCGCTGAGGGGTCGTCTTCGACCCCCGCGTTCGCCACAATTCGGAAAAACCAAAGCTCTGAATTCGTTTTACAATCTGGCTTCCTGCCGCAAACCGGTGCGAGAGTTGCCACACCGATGAACGGTTTCTGAACAGGTTCCTCCCAACTGGCCCCCGGCAGCTGCCGCGGGCCGTTTTTTTTTTGGTCGCCTCCTCGGGCCGCTACGACTCGGCCAGCGCCTTCAGCAGGTGCGGGGCGAGGGGGTTGGCGCGGGCTTCGGCAGAGGTGAAGTCGAAGGTGGAGACGGTCATCCAGCCCCGGCCGAGGAAGGTCCGCTTGGTCAGCGCGGCGGCCTTGTGCAGCCAGGCGACAGCAATTCCGGCATCGACGAGCCCGCCGAAGGCGGTGGAGCGGAAACCGGCCAGCACGTATTTCGGGATCAGGCCCTGCCAGTGCTCGTCCAGCATCGGCCCGTTGGGGAGTTCGGCCCAGGGGCCGTCGGTGCGACGCCAGGAGAAGGCGCCCATCCAGCGGCCGTCCCATGGCGTGCCCTCGCGCTCGCGCAGCTGCATCTTGGGGAAGTTGGCGCCGTCAACGGCCGGCAGGTTGCGCGCCGGGTCGGTCAGGGCGTCGATGGTGTTGGCGACGAGCAGCACCTTGCGGCCGGCGATCAGCTGCTGGCGCAGCGGCGTCGTCAGCTGGGTGGCGAGCAGCGTGCCGCCGCCGCCACTGGGGTAGCCAAGGGCGACGAGCAGGGCTTCGGCGCCCGCATCGGCAGGCTCGAGGGCTGAGGCGTCGCCGAGCGGCGGCACCACGCAGAACTCGTGCGTGCCGCGGCCGAGCAGGGTGCCGGCGGCGTCGCGGGCCTCGAGCTCGAGCTGCTGGACCTCGATCGCCGCGACTGACGGAGCGGTGAGCGCCACGGTGATCTCCCGGCTGCCGGTCGGGCCGGCGGGCAGACGCGCCGTGCCGGTGCTGCCGGCGAAGCGCCAGGTCAGGGTGGCATCGCCGCCGAGGCGTCCGGCGCCGGCGAGGCGAACCGGCACCGAGACGGTTTCTCCGGCGCGGAGGGCGGTGCGCTCGGGGCGCACCACCACCAGCCAGGGCTGCTGCAGGGCGTTCAGCCGGTCGCCGAAAGCGCGGACGTTGTTGCGCGCGTCCAGCAGCCCGTTGGCTTCCCACTGCGTGTCGTTGAGCTCGGTGATGACGTAGCCCGAGATCGGCTCGGCATGGCGCAGCGTCTCGATCTGGTACTTCAGGGCGCGATACTGGGTGTCCTGCGCGGCCGAAACGAAGCCGTCGAGGTCGCCGAAGATGGGACCCAGCTGGGCGTCGCGGAAGCGGGTCTCGATGCCGTGCGGATAGCCCGCGCCGTTGTTCCAGTCGTGGCCGCTCTCGAACCACCAGGGCTCGGAGCCGTCGCGTTCCATGATGTCGCGAAGGTGCGGCAGGCCCCAGACGCCGAACTCCGAGCAGACCAGCGGCTCGCTGCCGCTGCGCTCGCCGTCGCCGTGCGGGGTGAAGGTCCAGGCCGGGCGCGCCGCGAACTCGTCGGTCGTGCGGGCGAACCAGGCGTTCTGCGACGGCCAGCTGTTGTACCAGTGAAAATCCTCGATGTCGGTCTTCACGTGGTAGTTGCGCGGGAAGCAGGGCGAGTTGTCGACCAAGAGGCTCTGCGGCACGCGCTGCTTCAGCGCATCGAAGCTCGCCTTGAGCCAGGCGCGGTCGTCCGGGTTGTCGTCGAGGTCGATGCCCCAGCCCTCGTTGATGATGGTCCAGATGCAGATGGACGGGTGATGGCCGTGGTTGTCGACCGCCGAGCCGAACGTCTCGGTGAGCTGCCGGCGCGTCTCGGGGGCGAGGAACTCCATGTAGGGCATGTCGAGCCAGACCACGAGGCCGTGCCGGTCGGCCAGCTCGAGGTAGAGCGGGTCGGGGATCTTCACGTGGCAGCGCAGGGTGTTGAGGCCGATGGCCTTGGCGTTCCTGAAGCGCTGCTCGAGGAAGGCCGGGTCGGGGTGGCGGCTCTCCTCCTCGGGGTACCAGTCCTGGTCGAGGGCGCCGAACATGTAGAAGGGCTCGCCGTTGAGCCAGAGGCGGCCGTCGCGGCTCTCGAAGCGGCGGAAGCCGACGGTGCGGGTCTGGGCGTCGGAGCCCAGGGTGACGGTGAGCTCGTAGAGGTTCGGGGCGTCAGGCGACCACAGTTCGACGTTAGCGACCGGGAGACGCAGGGAGAACTCGGCACCGAGGTCAAAACCCTGCTCGGCGACGGTGCGGCCGTCGCGGCTGAGGGTGAGCGAGACCCGGTCGCTGCTGCCGCCGTCGAGGCGGCCGCGGACGGTGACGGCATGGCTGGTGAGGTCGGTTTCGGTCGCCACGGCGAGGTCGGTGACGTGCAGCGGATCACGCGCTTCTAGCCGAACGGATTTCCAGATGCCGCCCTGCAGGCCGTACCAGTCCTGCTTGCCGTGCAGCATGACGCCCAGCCCTCGCTCGGCGTAGTGGCGCTCGTCAGGGACGCGGGCCTGGACCTCGAGCGCGAAGCGCGGGCCGAAGCGGGTGACGTCGACCTCGATCGGGGTCCAGGCGTTGTCGTGGCGGGCCACGACCTCGCCATTGATGCTGATCGTCGTCTCGTGGAAAACGCCCTCGAAGACGAGGACGACGTGCTTGCCCGACCAGTCGGCGGGCACCTCGACGGCGCGGCGATAGGTGCCGGTGCCGCTCGAATTGCGCAGCTCGGGGAAGCGGGCCTGCCAGATGCCCGGCACCTTGACCGGGTGCTCGCCCGCGAGCTGCGCCGCGGCGCCGGTGAAGGTGAAGGTCCAGGTGCCGTCGAGGCTCAGAACCGGACGGGTGTTGCTGCGGGCGGGCGCGATGGTCGACATGCGTGGTCTCTCTGGGCTTACGAGGCGATGGTGCCGACGTCGTTGGCGGCGACCACCTGGCGATAGGCGGGGACGAGCTCGGTCTCGATGCGATCGAAGGTGCCGTCAAAGCCAAGCTTCAGCGTCCACAGCCCCATCGGCGCGATCCAGTCCTCGAGGTCGAGATTGTCGAGCGTGGTGAAGCGCATGTAGCGCATGAAACCGGCGATCTGGTCCGGGTTCATGTGCTTCGGCCCCTGGCGCAGGATGTAGTCTTCGAGCGGCCGGCCGGAGCGGTAGACCCAGTCGATGAGGTCGAACACCGGGAACCAGGTGAAGCCGACGAGCGGCAGCCCCTCCGCGCGCGCTTCCTTCACGGCCACGGCGGCTTCGCGCAGCCACTGGCCGCGCTCGGCGACGGTGCCGTTGAGGCTCGATTCCGTCACCATCACCGGCTTGCCGTAGCGCTCGGCGAAGGCCTTGATCGAGCGCTTCATGCCCGGGCCGCGGCCCGAGACGGGGCGGCGGACATACTCGTCCTGCCAGCGCACCAGCTTCTGCACCGAGACCTCGGGGTAGTAGTTGGTGCCGACGATATCGAGCACCTGCGGGCGGGCGCGGTGCCACTCGAGGTCGGCCTCGGTCATGCCGTTCCGGAGGAACCAGTCGGCGAGGATGTGCTTGCCGTCGACCATGCCGACGACGAGGTCCGAGCCCATGAAGGTCTTGGCAGTCTCGAGCGCGGCGCGCTCCGCGAGGTCCGGCGTGTCGGGCAGCACTTCCGCCGCCGCGTCCACCTGCACGATGACGGTGTCGCTGCGGGCGGCGCGCATCGCCTCGATCGACAGCGTCATGCCGCGGGCGATGTTGCGGAGCAGCTTCACCTGCCCGTCATGGCCGCGCAGGTACGGCGGCCACATGCCGCGCAGGCCGGCGAACTCGGTGCAGACCAGCGTCTCGTTGAACGGCGTGTGGTAGCGGATGCGGTCCTTGTAGCGGTCGGCGAAGGCGAAGGCCCAGTCGGCGACGTGCTTCTCGTAGTCGGTGTTGAGGAACTGGTTGTCGAGCCAGAGCGGCACGCCGTAGTGCATCAGGTCGGCGATGATCTCGATGCCGTTTTCGACCGCCTTGTCGATCGCCTTGTCGGCCCAGCTCCAGTCGAACTGGCCCTTCGTCGGCTCGCACTTGTACCAGGGCAGGCCGTAGCGCATGGCGCGTACGCCGAGCGAGGCGCAGCGGTCGAGGTCCTCGCGGAAATACTGGTAGTGGTGGGTGAGCGCGAACTCGTCGAGCACCCGCTCACCCATCCGCTCGGTCTGGCCGATGAAGGTGTTTTCCATGCCGACGGCCCACACGAAGCCTTCCGGTGAGGGGTCGAAGAGATTGGCCATGCCGGGGTCCTGGGAGTGCGGGCGGCCACGACGGGATCAGTCCTTGATCCCGGTCATGGCGATGCCCTGGATGAAATAGCGCTGGGCGAAGAGGAAGGCGACGAGCAGGGGCAGCAGCGTCAGCACCGCGCCGGCCATCACCACGCCGTACTCGACCACGTGCTGGCCGACGAACAGCGCGAGGCCGGCGGGCAGGGTGCGCATCTCGGTCGACGAGGTGATAAGCAGCGGCCAGAGAAAGTCGTTCCAGTTGTACATGAAATGGAAGATGGCGAGGGTGGCGAGCGCCGGGCCGGAGAGCGGCAGGATGATGCGCCAGTAGATGCCGAACTCGGAGGCACCGTCGATGCGGGCGGCCTCGTCGAGCTCCCTGGGCAGGGTCATGAAGAACTGCCGCAGCATGAAGATGCCGAAGGCGTTGGTGGCGCGCGGCACGATCAGGCCCGAATAGGAGTCGAGCAGCCCCAGGTCGTGCACCACCACGTAGAGCGGGATGAACATCACCTGGAAGGGCAGCATCAGCGCGATCAGGATGACGATGAAGATGGCGTCGCGGCCGGGAAACTCGAGGCGGGAGAGCGCGTAGGCGGCCATCGAGTCGAGCAGCAGCGAAATGATGGTGACGCCGCCGGCCATGACGATGGAATTGAGGAACAGTCGGGCGAAGGGAATGCGGCTCCAGACGTTCTGGTAGTTCTCCAGCGTCCAGCTGTCGGGGAACAGCTTTGGCGGATACTGGGCGATCTGCGCCTCGGGCTTGAACGAGGTAAAGAGCATCCAGATGAAGGGGAAGACGATGGCGAGGGCGATCAGCGCGAGGATCGTCACGGTCACCGCCGTCCAGAGGCGCGAGGGCTGGTTGAGGGCGCTGCGGACCGGGGTCGCGCCGGCTTCGGCGATGGCGGCCATCAATCCCTCCCCGTGCGGGTGAGCCACATCTGGATCAGCGTCAGCACCAGCACGATGACGAACAGCACGAAGCCGACGGCGGCCGCGTAGCTCAGGTTGAACTGGGTGATGCCCTGCCGGTAGATGAAGCTCACCAGCGTCTCGGTGGAAAACAGCGGGCCGCCATTGGGGGTGAGCACGAAGACCGGGTCGAATACCTGGAAGGCACCGATGATCGAGATCACCAGGACGAAGACGTTGGTGGTCTTGAGCTGCGGCCAGGTGACGTTCCAGAACTGCTGCCAGCTGCTGGCGCCATCGATGCGCGCCGCCTCGTAGAGCACGGGCGGGATCGCCTGCAGGCCGGCGAGGTAGATCACCATGTTGAAGCCGATGTTCTTCCACAGCGTCACAACGATCACCGCGGGCATGGCCCAGTCGGGGTCGCGCAGCGGGCTGAACTTCGGCAGGCCGAGGAAGCTGACCCAGTAGGTCAGCAGCCCGATGTCGGGATCGAGCAGGAAGCGCCAGGCCAGCGCCACGATGGCGAAAGACGAGATCACCGGCAGGAAGATGGCGGCGCGGAACAGGGTGCGCAGCGGCAGCGCGCGATTGAGCAGCAGCGCCAGCGCCAGCGGGATGACGACGCCGAGCGGCACGAAGAAGGCGGTGAAGTAGACGGTGTTCTTCAGCGCGTTCCAGGCGCGCGGGTCCTTCCACATCTTCTCGTAGTTGGCGGCGCCGACGAATTCCTGCACCGCCGCGCCGAAGCGCCACTGGTGCAGGCTCAGCACCACCGACTGGATGATCGGCCAGAACACGAAGACGGCGAGGATGACCAGGCTGGGCGCCAGGAACAGCCAGCCGGCGACGACCTGGCTGCGGACGGTGCTGCCGCGACGGCGGACTCGGGTAATGCTGTCGGTGCTCATCTGACGCTGGCCGGGAAAGAGGAGGAAGCGGGCCGGGAGGAGCCCGCTCCCCGTTCGCCGTCTGGCCTTACTGGACCATGCCGGCGAGGGACTCGTTGTACATGGTGGTGGCGTTCTCCACCGTGTCGCGGCCGAGCGTGATGGTCTGGATCAGCGGCGTGAACACGTCGTCATTGATCTGGCTGAAGTTCTGCTGGCCCGCGAGGTTGAAGCGCGAGATCGGCACCACGGACGAGAACTTCGCCGCCCACGGGTTGGTCAGCTCGGGGCTGCCGGCAAGGTCGGTCCGCGAGGGCGGGAAGCCGGTCTCGTTGGCGATGCGCAGCTGGCTGGCCTTGGAGTTCCAGTGGGCGAGGAACTTGATGGCGGCTGCCGGGTCGTCGGTGTTCTTGTTGACCAGCAGCACTACGGTGTCGCCGAGGGTCACCGGGCCGGCGGGGCCGGCGGGGATGGGCGCGACGTCATAGTTGAGGCCGGCCGCGGTGAAGCCGTTGGTCATCCAAGGACCGGTGACGCCCATGGCGGCCTTGCCGGTCTCGAACAGCTTGTCGGCCTCGGCGCCGGTGAGGCCGGTGGGCGAGATCTTGTCGTTGACGACGAGGTCGCTCCACAGCTTCAGCGCTTCGACCGCCTTGGGGTCGGCGAGGCCGGCCTTGCCGTCCTTGACGATATCGGCGCCATTGCCCCAGAGCAGGATCGGCCAGTTGGGGATGGTCTCGTGATCGGGCAGGGTGAGGCCGTACTGGGCGTCGCCGCCGGTCTTGGTGGTAGCCTTGATGGCGGCGATCCACTCGTCCCAGGTCTTGGGCGGGTTGTTCGGGTCGAGGCCGGCCGCGGTGAACAGGTCCTTGTTGTAGTACATCATCAGCGTGGCGTAGTTCATCGGCGTCGCGTAGTAGCGGCCGTCGACCTGCAGCACCGACTTCAGCCCGTCGGACCAGTTGGCCGGATCGAGATCGTTGGCTGCCGTGAGCTGGTCGGTCAGGTCCATGATGTAGCCGGACTTGGCGAACTGCGGCAGGTAGGCGAAGTTGATCGCCACGACGTCCGGGCCGGAGCCCGAGGCGAGCGAGCTCAGCAGCTTCTGCATCAGGCTGTCCCACGGCATGATGTC
>JBQCFF010000008.1:0-4578 GCA_051959485.1 Devosia sp.
ACCGACAGCTGCGATCTCTACTACCAGGCGTTCCAGTTCGTGATATGGGCTGGGAAGAGCGCCGCGGACGCGCTCAGCGAAGTGATGTTCGAGACGGTAGGCGAAGCTTGAGTTTATCCGACATCGGCCCGGTCGTGCTGATCGGGGCCGGCAAGATGGGCCTGGCGCTGGCCCGTGGCTGGATCGCCGGCGGGCTGCCGCCGGACCGCCTGGTGCTGTGCGACCCGAAGCCCGGCGAGGCCGCAGTGGCCTTCGCCGCCGAACACGGCGTGCGGCTGCTCGAGCGGCCCGACGGCGTGCTGGTGCATGTGCTCGTGCTTGCGGTGAAGCCGCAGGTGATCCACGAGGTGCTGGCGGAAATCGCGCCGGTGGTCGGCGGGCAGACGCTGGTGGTCTCGATCGCCGCCGGCATCTCGCTCGGCACGATCGCGGCCGCGCTCGGCACCGACCGGGTGGTGCGGACCATGCCGAACACGCCGGCCCAAGTCGGCAAGGGCATCTCCGGCGCGGTCGGGCTCAACATCACCGAGGGTGACCGCGCCGTGACCGATGCGCTGCTGGGCGCCGCGGGGCAGGTGCTGTGGTTCGACGACGAGTCGAAGATCGACGGCGTGACGTCGGTCTCCGGCTCCGGCCCGGCCTACGTGTTCTACATGGTCGAGGCGCTCGCGCACGCGGCCGAGGCGCAGGGCTTCGATCCCGAGCAGGCGATGCAGCTCGCGCGTGCCACGATCATCGGCGCGGCCGGACTGCTGGAAGCCGAGGCCGGTACCTCGGCTGCCCAACTGCGCATCAACGTCACCTCGCCCAAGGGCACGACGGCGGCGGCGCTCGAGGTGCTGATGGCTCCCGACGGGCTCGCGCCGCTGCTCGACCGCGCCGTGACCGCCGCCCGCCGCCGCAGCGAAGAGCTGGGCCGCGGCTGATGCCCGAAATCTCCTACGCGGATTTCGAGCAGGTCGATATCCGCACCGGCACCATCATCGAAGTCCGGCCGTTCCCGGAGGCGCGGAAGCCCGCGCATATCCTGATCATCGACTTCGGCCCCGAGATCGGGGTGAAGAAGAGCTCGGCGCAGATCACCGCTCACTACACCGCCGAGGCGCTGGTTGGCCGGCAGGTGCTGGCGGTCGTCAACTTTCCGCCGCGGCAGATCGGGCCGGTCCGCAGCGAAGTGCTGACCCTGGGTTTCGAGGACGGCGCCGGCGCCATCGTTCTCGCCGCAACCGAGCGCCCGGTACCTAACGGCCGGAAGCTGATGTAGGCCGGGCGACCCAGTTCAACCCGGCGGGATGTTGTGGTTGAGGTGGAACAGGTTTTCCGGATCGTACTCGCGCTTCACCGCCTGCAGGCGCGCGTAGTTCTGCGTGCCGAACCCCGACACCGTGCGGTCGCTGCCTTCGTCGCCGATGAAGTTCAGGTAGACGTGCTCCGTCGACCATGGCTTCAGGTCGGAGACGACGCCGCGCGCCCACGAGCGGCCACGGGCGTCGTCCGAGGCCTCGCTCCACAGGCCGAACGGGTGTGCGCACCATGGCGCCGTCCGCCACGGCACCGGCCAGTCGGCCAGCTCCCGCGCCACCTTGCCGCCGCCCGGGAACAGCACGTGCTGCGAGGGGGAGGGGACGATCATGTCGGCGGCCCGCGCGGAGAACCGCGCAACCGCCTCGTCGGGCAGGGAGGTGAGATACTGCGCCGACCAGTAGTTCCTGAAGCCGGGCGGGTCATCGATCATGGACTGGAAGTCGGCATACGGCATCTCGGCGACCATGCCACCAGCATGGCTTAGCTCCAGCATCGGCGCGATGGCCCGGCGGGCATCGTCCTCCCCGCCCGCATAGACCAGCAGCAGCGCGAAGGTCAGCTTCCCGACGAGCGCTTCGGGCACGAACTCCTCTTCCGGCCCGGTGAAATAGATGGCGCCGCCGCCGATCTCGTCAGGCGCGGCTTCCATGAAGTCGCGATAGAGCTTGAGCAGTTCCGGCCCGTTCTCCGACGGCCAGAGCAGCAGCGCTACCGTCACCATGGAAAGCGGATAGAGCCGGAAGGTGAGGGACGTGACGACCCCGAAATTGCCGCCGCCGCCATGCAGGGCCCAGAACAGCTCCCGGTTCTCCGTCTCCGACGCGGTGACGAGGCGACCATCCGCGGTGACGAGTTCGGCCGACAGCAGGTTGTCGCAGGCGAGGCCGAACTTGCGGTCCAGCCATCCGGTGCCGCCGCCGAGCGCGAACCCGCCAACCCCTGTCGTCGACACCCGCCCACCTGTCGTCCCGAGCCCGTAGGGCTGGGTGCCGCGATCAAGGTTGCCCATCGTGGCGCCGCCGCCGACCCGGGCCGTCATCCGCTCGGGATCGACTTCGACGGCGTTCATGCGGCCCAGGTCGACCACCAGGCCGCCATGCGTCAGCCCCTTGCCCGCCACGCTGTGCCCGCCGCCCCGAACCGCGACCTCGAGGCCGCGGTCCTGCGCAAACCCGAGGGCCTGCACCACGTCGTCGGGCGTGGCGCACAGGGCGAATACCGCCGGCCGATGCCCGATCATGGCATTGAACACCCTGCGCGTATCGTCGTACTGCGAACTCGCAGGCGTCACGATCTCGCCGGCAAAGGCGGTGCGCAACGGCGCAAATGCATCTTCGACAGGTAGAGCCATGGCACACCTCGATGGTCGAAGTAGAACGCGGAACCGGCGATCCCACGGCAACACGGCGGCCGATGGGAAGCAGAGGCCGGGATAGTACGCCGAAAGTCGGCCAGCGTCGAGGTGGCGGCCCTTCCGCCAGCTTCCGCCGCCCTTGCGCCGCCCTTGCGCCGCCGCGGAAAAATCCCTATATGCCGCTCGCGTCCCAATCCGGGGCGTAATTCACACGCGGGTTCGGACTGCTGCAACAGAACGCAGCGGCTCCCTCCGGTGGCCGGCACAGACGGCTGCACAACCTGCGGAGGCACAACCGGAAAGGAGCCATTTCCATGGCATTGCCTGAATTTTCCATGCGCCAGCTGCTCGAGGCCGGTGTTCACTTCGGCCACCAGAAGCACCGCTGGAACCCGAAGATGGAACGCCACATCTTCGGCGTGCGCAACGACATCCACATTCTCGACCTGAGCCAGACCGTGCCGGCCCTGCAGCGTGCGCTGCAGCTGATTTCGGACACCGTGGCCGATGGCGGTCGCGTGCTGCTCGTCGGCACCAAGCGCCAGGCTGCCCCGGTGGTCGCCGAGGCGGCGCGCCAGTCGGCCCAGTACTACGTGAACTCCCGCTGGCTGGGCGGCACGCTCACCAACTGGCAGACCATTTCGCACTCGATCCAGCGCCTGCGCGAGCTCGAGGCGCAGGAGGCCGACGGCGGCCACGGCCTCACCAAGAAGGAGCTGCTGCTCCTGTCGCGTGAGAAGGAGCGCCTAGAGCGTGACCTTGGCGGCATCAAGGACATGGGCAACCTGCCCAACCTGCTGTTCGTCATCGACACCAACAAGGAAGCGAACGCCATCAAGGAAGCCCGCCGCCTGGGCATCCCGGTGATCGCCATCGTCGACTCGAACTCCGATCCGGACGTCGTCGACTACGCCATTCCGGGCAATGACGACGCCGCCCGCGCCCTCGAGCTCTACTGCTCGCTGGTGTCGAAGGCCGCCATCGACGGCATCGGCCGCTCGGCTGCCGGCCGTGGCGCCGACCTCGGCGCGGCCGAAGAGGCTCCAGAAGAGCCGGCGCTCGAGTCTGCACCGGCCGGCGCAGCGGCGGCCGCCAACTAAGCTGCGGACCAGCGAAATCCTGCCGTCATAGCGGCAGGGTTTCGTTTCCCCGTCACCCGGCCGACTCGGCCGGGTCATTCATTCCCCGAAGCCGCGGGCCGCCTCTCCGGCGGGCCCCCGCGAGAAAGTGATATGGACATGACCGTTACTGCACAGCAGGTGAAGGAACTCCGCGACCTGACCGGCGTGGGGATGATGGACTGCAAGAAGGCCCTGGCCGAGACCAATGGCGACATGGAAGCGGCAGTCGACTGGCTGCGGACCCGCGGCCTCGCCAAGGCGGCCAAGAAGGCTGGCCGTACCGCGGCCGAGGGCCTCGTCGGCGTGTCCATCGAGGGCACCCGCGGCGCCATCGTCGAGGTGAACTCCGAGACGGACTTCGTCGCCCGCAACGAGCAGTTCCAGTCGATCGTCGGCAACGTGGCGAAGCTCGCCCATGATGCCGACGGCGACGTCGGCAAGCTCAGCGAGATGCCGTACCCGGGCACCGGCCGTTCGGTCTCCGCCGAGCTCACCGACGCGATCGCCAAGATCGGCGAGAACATGAACCTGCGCCGCACCGCCACCATCACCGTCTCCGACGGCGTGATCGGCTCGTACGTGCACAACACGGTTAAGCCCGGCCTCGGCCGTCTCGGCGTCATCGTCGGGCTCGAGTCGACCGGCGACAAGGCGGTGCTCGCCACCCTCGGCAAGCAGATCGCCATGCACATCGCCAACACCAACCCGCTCTCGGTGTCGCCCGACGACATCGACCCCGAGGTGGTCGCCCGCGAGCGTGCCATCTTCACCGAGCAGGCCCGAGAGACCGGCAAGCCC
>JBQCFF010000009.1:0-8439 GCA_051959485.1 Devosia sp.
CGACTGGCGGGCGACGATCATCCCGGCGCTCACCATACCGGTGGCGCTGATCGGCACGATCGCCGGCATCTATGCCTTCGGCTTCTCGCTCAACATCCTGACGCTGCTGGCGCTGGTGATCGCCACCGGGCTGGTGGTGGATGACGGCATCGTGGTGCTCGAGAACATCACGCGACGGCGCGGCATGGGGCTCGGCCCCCGCGCGGCGGCGGTGCTGGGGACGCAGGAGGTGTTCTTCGCGGTGATCGCCACCACGGCGACGCTGGCGGCGGTGTTCATCCCGATCTCGTTCCTGCCGGGGCAGACAGGGCAGCTGTTCCGCGAGTTCGGCTTCACGCTCGCCATGTCGGTAGGGCTGTCGGCCGTGGTGGCGCTGTCGCTGGCGCCGATGCTCGCCTCGCGGCTGCTGAAGCCGCACAAGGAGCGGCCACCTAACGCACTCCAGCGCTTCGGGCGACTGCTGGCGGGGATGTACCGTTACACGCTGCGGCTGGCGCTCGCCAACCCGCTGGTGGTGATCGTGATTGCGCTGCTCTTCGCGGGCGCGGCCTATGCGCTGTTCGGCACGCTGAAGCAGGAACTGACGCCGCCGGAGGATCGCTCGTCGATCGCCATCAGCGTGTCTGCGCCAAACACGGTGAGCCTCGATTTCACCCGCACGCAGATGCAGAAGATCGAGGACATGCTGCAGCCCTACAAGGTGAGCGGCGAGGCGACGAGCATCTTCTCGATCTCGGGCTTCGGCGCCAACACCTCGTCGGGCTTCATCATCATGACGCTCGCCGACTGGGAGCACCGGGCGCGGAGCCAGCAGCAGATCGCTGCCGAGGTGACGCAGATGCTGGCCAATGTGCCCGGGGTGCGCGCCAACATCCGGCAGGGCAACAGCCTGGGCGTGCGCGGCGGCGGCGCCGGCCTGCAGTTCGCGCTGCTGGGCGACAACTACCAGACGCTGTCGGACGCGGCGCAGAAGATCAAGGCCGAGCTCGAGAAGGACGACAAGTGGGGCCGCGTCTCGGTGAACTACGAGACCACGCAGCCGCAGATGACGCTGACCATCGACCGCGAGAAGGCGGCGAACCTCGGCATCGACATCAACGGGCTCGCCACCACCATGCAGGCGATGATCGACGGCTCCGACGTGGGCACGGTGTTCATCAACGACGCCAGCTACTCGGTGCGGATGCTCTCGACCTCGAGCCCGGTGAACGACCCGGGCGACCTCGAGTCGATCTTCCTCAAGACCTCGGACGGCCGCTACGTGCCGATGTCGACCATCGCGTCGCTGACCGAGGCGCCGATCGCGCCATCGCTCGGCCGCGAGGAGCAGCGGCGGGCGGTGACGGTGACGGCGGCGCTGACCGACGGGTTTGCGCTCGGCGACGCCTACAACCAGGCGGTGCAGATCGCGCAGCCGCTGCTGCCCGAGGGCGCTGGCATCGTGCCGATGGCGGAAGCCAAGACGCTGGGAGAGAACAATAGCGGGCTGCTGGTCACCTTCGGCTTCGCGCTGGTGGTGATCCTGCTGGTGCTGGCGGCACAGTTCGAGAGCGTGTGGAGCGCGGTCATCGTGATGGCGACGGTGCCGTTCGGGCTCGCCTGCGCGGTGTTCGCCATGCTGGTGACCGGGGTGACCTCGAACGTCTACAGCCAGATCGGGCTGATCCTCGTGGTCGGCATCATGGCGAAGAACGGCATCCTGATCGTCGAGTTCGCCAATCAGTTGCGCGACCGCGGGCAATCGGTGCGCGAGGCGATCGAGAATTCGGCCAACATCCGGCTGAGGCCCGTGGTGATGACGATGATCGCCACGGTGCTGGGCGGCGTGCCGCTGATCATCGCCGGCGGCGCCGGTGCGGAGGCCCGTGCGGCGCTCGGCTGGATCATGGTGGGCGGGCTGAGCTTCGCGGCGGTGGCGACGCTCTACCTGACGCCGGTCGCCTACCTGCTGCTGGCGCGATTCAGCAAGCCGAAGTCCGAGGAAGAGGCGAGGCTGCAGCGCGAGCTGGCGGCAGCCGAGGCACCCGCCCACGACCCATCGCCGACGCCGGCCGAGTAGAGCGAAGCGCGGGGCACACGGGCTCCGCGCTCCCAAACCACCGGGTGACGGTCAGTACACGTAGACCATCAGCCGGCCGCCGGTCGCCTGCACGGCGAAGACGTCATTGGCGTCGTAGCGGGTGCGATTCAGCGAAGCGGTGATCAGCGCATCGCCGGCCGCCGCCCGCTGCAACTGCTGGATCTTGCCCGAGGCGGCAAAGATCTGCGCCACCTGCGCCCGGGCCTGAGCGCAGAGCTTGACCGGGACGACCTGGACGTTCGCGGCACTGGTCCATGCGTTCGGGTTCAGCTTCGCCTGCGAGGCAAGCTGCAGCACCTGGCGGCCGTCGTTGACCGAGCAGTTCACCTGGAAGCCGCCGTCGGTACTGCCGACCAGCATGCGACCGTCATTGCCGCCGATGCCGTTGCCGCCATTGCCGCCATTGCCGCCGTTGCTGCCGGACGCACCGACGTTCAGGCCGAGGCCGCGGAGATCGAGGCCGGCCGTCATGTTGGAGCCGAGAATACCCGAGCCGGCAACGCCGCCATCGTCGTCGCCATCGAGCAGGCCGGTGCCGAGCACGCCGCCATTGTTGAGCAGGCCGCCCTGGCCGTTGCCACCCGTGATGGCGACATTGGCCGTGGTCCCGTTTTCGCCGCCGAACAACCCGAGCAGACCGCCGTTGCTGCCGGTGCCGAGCCTCACGTCGGCAACATTGTCCGGAGCATTGCTGTCGCTGCCCAGACCGGCATTGACCAGCGCCGAGCTACCGGCGCGCCCGGAGTCCACGTCGGCGATGTTGCCGCTGTTACTGCCGAACAGACTACCACCAAGCAGATTCTGGGCCGCTGTGGGACCGGCGCCTACACCGGCAGCAAGCACCACGGCGGCGCATAATGTAGTGACACGGGCTTTCATTGCTGTCTCCTCTGTAAAGCGAAAGGTTTGACGCTGTGTCATAACGCCTCACTTGTAGATTCAGTTCAGCACGAAGCTTGAGGCTTCGGGGGTTGCTGGTTGCGCGGACCTTGCCGCGACAGGCTAGAATTGCGCCTGATACGTGTCTGTACTTAAGTTCGGTGACGAGATGATCCGGCGTCCGCGACGTTGCTGGTCGCGTGGACGCGAGAGCTGCTGCACGTGGTGCGGCGGTCGCAGCGATGTCGGTGGGGGGCGCAAGAAGAAGGCGCGGAGCCGAAGCTCCGCGCCCCACCGGCGGAACGACCAAGGGAGCGTCAGCCCTCGCCGCCCCGGCCGATGGATATTGCCGCCGCCGGATGTCGTTGGCGGCTCCTGCGTTTAACGAGGCATGACTGCAAAGGTTTCTGCCAAGTGCGCGAAAACAGCGGCCGCGCTGGACGGCGAACGGCGACCGGGCAGCGGGCAGCCTGTGGGCAGCGGCGCGAGATCGGGCACGACATCCGGTCGTGGTTGCGGCAAGATCGGCCGGTGGCGTTCCGAGCCACGCTGAGCAGGTACGGTTGATGGCGAGCGCAGGCAATAACTCCCTCCTGGCTTCGTCGGAGGCCGATGCGGGAAGCGCTGCCGCTCCACGCCACCAGCGCGCCCGTGGCGTCGGACGGATCGGCACGCAGGTGCTCGAGGGGCGCACGCGGCTCGCCACTTTGTTCCAGGAAGGCTGCGCCAAGATCAGGCTGCCGCAGACGCACGACGCGAGCCTGCAGGCGGTGCTGATCAACACGGCAGGCGGGCTGACCGGCGGCGACGAAGTGCGTTGGGCGGCCGAGGCGACGCCGGGAGCGCGGCTGGTGCTGACGACGCAGGCCTGCGAGAGGGTTTACCGCTCACTCGGCGACGATGCCCGGGTCGCGACGCAGCTTACGGTGCGTGCGGGGGGCCACCTCGACTGGCTGCCGCAGGAGACAATCCTGTTCGAGGGCAGCCGGTTGCAGCGGTCTCTTGACGTGGAACTTGAGGACGGTGCCAGCCTGCTCGCGGTCGAGGCGGTATTGCTGGGGCGCGAGGCGATGGGCGAGGCGGCGCGACAGGCGCGGCTCAGCGACAGCTGGCGCATAAGGCGCAACGGCAGGTTGATCCATGCCGAGGCGACGCGGTTGTCTGCCGAGCCGCTGGAGCGGGACGGCCTGTCGCTTCTTGACGGCAAGGGGGCCTTCGCGACGCTGCTCTATGTCGGCGCCGATGCCGAGCGGCGGCTCGAGCGGGTCCGCGTGCTCATCGGGCGTGAGGCGGGCGCCAGCCTGATCGGTGAACGGCTGGTGGTGCGGGCGCTCGCCGCTTCGGGCCTTGCGCTCAGGCGGACCATCGCGCCAATAATCGCGGAGCTCTCGGGCGCCGGCGCCCTGCCCCGCCTCTGGCACCTCTAGGATCCGACCATGAACCTGACGCCGCGCGAAAAAGACAAGCTGCTGGTCGCCATGGCCGCGATCGTGGCGCGCAAGCGCCTCGAGCGTGGCGTCAAGCTGAACCACCCCGAGGCGATCGCGCTGATCACCGACTTCGTGGTCGAGGGCGCCCGCGACGGCCGCTCCGTCGCCGAACTGATGGAGGCGGGTGCGCACGTCATCGGTCGCGACCAGGTGATGGAGGGCATCGCCGAGATGATCCACGACGTGCAGGTGGAAGCAACCTTTCCCGACGGCACCAAGCTGGTGACCGTCCACGAACCGATCAGGTGAGCCGATGCCGATGATTCCGGGCGAAGTCATCACCGCGGACGGCCATATCGAGCTCAATGCCGGTGCCGAGCAGGTAGTGCTGGAGGTGGCGAACGCCGGCGACCGGCCGATCCAGGTCGGGTCGCACTACCATTTCTACGAGACCAATGCCGGGCTGGTGTTCGATCGCGAGCAGGCACGGGGGATGCGGCTCGACATCCCGGCCGGTACCGCGGTGCGGTTCGAACCCGGGCAGCGGCGCGAGGTGCGGCTGGTGCCATTCTCGGGCAGCCGGGTCGTGTACGGCTTCCAGGGCAAGGTGATGGGCCGGCTGTAGCCCGACGATCAGAGGTCGTCGGCGTAGAGGATGGCGGAGCCGTCGCCGTCGAGGCTCAGGGCGACGATCGAGTTGACGTCGAAGCCGGAGGCGCGGATGGCCTGCATGACGATCGGGCTCATCAGCAGGTTGCCGTGCAGGTAGGCGAGGTCGCGCTCGTAGATGGCCTCGGCCCGGGCCAGGCGTTCGCCGGCGGTCTTGGCACCCATGAAGCTGGAAAGCCGGACGACGCGCGCCGAGCTGGCGCCATCGACCTTGCCGGCCGCGCGCATGAACTGGCTGTCGCCGATGCTGGCGATGATGGAGTTGACGTCGGTGGGCTGAGCTACCGCCGGGGCCGTCAGCAGGGCGGACAGGGCAAGGATCGCGGCGAGTTTCAACTTCATCTGAGCCTCCAGCAGGTGCGCTCTATCCACCACCCGGCTGTGGCAAAATCCCGGCGGCGACCGCGGGGCTTTGGCATTGCGCTCGCTTTTCGTTTATGGCTGCCGCTTCGCACGAAAACCGGGACGCAGATGTCGAGCAAGGAACAGGACTTCAAGGAACGCTTCGTCGCCATGATGCGCGACCTGCAGGAAAGCGGCTCGAAAGATCCCGAGGCGGTGTGGCTGATCGGCAGCCTCGCGGCCCGGCTGATCGACCTCTACAAGCTGAAGACCTGGAGAGAGTTCAAGGTGCAGCTGTCGCGCGAGGCCTATGACCGGCTGCTCGCGGACTTCCGGGAACAGGGCAACAGCTACCACCAGGAAGGCAAGCCGAAGGCCGCATACGCGATCCAGCTGCTGGCAATGTCGACGATCGCGCCGAAGCAGACGGACCCGCAGGTGCTGCAGGGCGACCGGCTGCTCGACGACATGATCAACCGGATGGTCGCCGCCTACCGCCAGGCCCTGGCCGCCGAAACGGCCAGGGTGCACTGACGGAGCCGCTGCCTTACTTCGGCGGCAGCTGGCGCAGGTAGAGGATGAGCGCCTGCACGTCGTCGGTCTTCATGTTGGCGAGGAAGTAGGTCGGCATCGGGGGCTGCAGCACGGTGCCGTCGGGACGGGTGCCGTGCGTGATGAGCGTTGCCAGCTGCTCGTCGGTGTAGTTGCCCAGTCCGGTGGGGGTGATGTTGGGTGAGATCACCACACCGGTCGGCCCCTCGAACTGCATGCCGCCCGCGCCGAGCTGGTTCGCGAAATCGAACTGCCCGTTCTCGAGCTGCGGGGTGTGGCAGACGATGCAATGGCCAAGCGGGCCCGCGAGGTATTCGCCGTATTCGACGGTGACGCCCTCGGGCACGGCGGCGACGTGGTCGACCGGCGGACCCCAGGCGGGCGGCAGCGGGATGTTGTATTTCGACTCGCCGGAGTCGTTCTCGACGGCCGGCACCGAGCGCAGATAGGCGACGATCGACGCCAGGTCGTCGTCGGAAATGCCATGATAGACCTCGAACGGCATGGGCGGGCCGATCAGCGAGCCATCGGGCAGGAGGCCCTCGCGGATCGCCTTCATCAGCTGCTCGTCGGTCCACTCCTTGACCTCGCCGCCGGGCGTGATGTTCGGCGCGATCGCGGTGAAGGCGGGGCTTTCTTCCACCAGGCGACCGGACAGCGCCTTGCTGGTATCGAAGCCGTCAGGGCCGAGGGGCGTGTGGCAGTTGCCGCAGCCCATGATGGAATTCACCAGGTAATCGCCGCGCTCGACGGAACCTGCAGCAAGTACGCCAGGCGAAACAACGGACATGCCGGCCGCAGCCAGCACGCCAATAATAAACAGCTTCATCAAATGGCCCTCCAAGACCGCTCCCCATTGGATGCTTACCCTCCACGGCAGGTAATTCCAAGTTGTCCGGTCAGGTTTTTTCGGCTGCCGATTTTCTGCGGCAAATGGCTGGACAGCCTCGTTCCCGAGCGTTTGAAATAAGCCAGGTCGTCGCCCAAGAGGATGCCATGCCCGCCCGCATTTCCCGCGCCACCTACGCCCAGATGTACGGCCCGACCACCGGCGACCGGGTGCGGCTGGCGGACACCGAGCTGTTCATCGAGGTGGAGCGCGACCTCACCACCTATGGCGAAGAGGTGAAGTTCGGCGGCGGCAAGGTGATCCGCGACGGCATGGGCCAGAGCCAGGCCACCCGCGCGGCCGGCGCCATGGACACGGTGATCACCAACGCGCTGATCGTCGACCACACCGGCATCTACAAGGCCGACGTGGGGCTGCGGGACGGCCGCATCGCGGTGATCGGCAAGGCCGGGAACCCGGATACGCAGCCGGGGGTGGACGTGATCATCGGCCCATCCACGGAGATCATCGCCGGCGACGGCCGGATCCTGACGGCGGGCGGGTTCGACAGCCACATCCACTTCATCGCGCCGCAGCAGATCGAAGAGGCGCTGATGAGCGGCGTCACCACGATGCTGGGCGGCGGTACCGGGCCGGCGCACGGCACGCTCGCCACCACCTGCACGGGCGCCTGGCACATCCACCGGATGATCGAGAGCTTCGATGCGTTTCCGATGAACCTGGCGCTGGCAGGCAAGGGCAACGCCTCGCTGCCGGCGCCGCTCGAGGAGATGATCCTTGCCGGCGCCTCGTCGCTGAAGCTGCACGAGGACTGGGGCACGACGCCCGCCGCGATCGACAACTGCCTCGCGGTCGCCGATGCCCACGACGTGCAGGTGATGATCCACACCGACACGCTCAACGAGAGCGGTTTCGTGGAGAACACGGTGGCGGCGTTCAAGGGGCGGACGATCCACGCGTTCCACACCGAGGGTGCGGGCGGCGGGCATGCGCCGGACATCATCAAGGTGGCGGGCCTGCCCAACGTGCTGCCCTCATCGACCAACCCGACGCGGCCCTACACGGTGAACACGCTGGCCGAGCACCTCGACATGCTGATGGTGTGCCATCACCTCAGCCCGCAGATCGCCGAGGACGTGGCGTTCGCCGAAAGCCGCATCCGCAAGGAAACGATCGCGGCGGAGGACATCCTGCACGATATCGGCGCGTTCTCGATGATCTCGTCGGACAGCCAGGCGATGGGGCGGGTGGGCGAGGTGATCATCCGGTGCTGGCAGACCGCCGACAAGATGAAGAAGCAGCGCGGGCGGCTGCCGGAGGAGACCGGCGACAACGATAATTTCCGGGTGAAGCGCTACATCGCCAAGTACACCATCAACCCGGCGATCACGCACGGAGTGAGCCGGCATATCGGCTCGATCGAGGTGGGCAAGCGCGCCGACCTGGTGCTGTGGAACCCGGCGTTCTTCGGGGTGAAGCCGGAGCTGGTGCTGCTCGGCGGCTCGATCGCGGCGGCACCGATGGGCGATCCGAACGCCTCCATCCCGACGCCGCAGCCGATGCACTACCGGCCGATGTTCGCGGCCTTCGGCAAGCTCAGGACCAGCTCGACGGTGACGTTCGTTTCGCAAGCCGCC
>JBQCFF010000010.1:0-10713 GCA_051959485.1 Devosia sp.
GCGTGCGCCGGCTTCTGGTTCAGGAAGGTGTCGAGGATCACCGCGGTCTTGCCGGTCTGGCGGTCACCGATGATCAGCTCGCGCTGGCCGCGGCCGATCGGGATCAGCGCGTCGATGGCCTTGATGCCGGTCGACATCGGCTCGTGCACCGACTTGCGCGGCAGGATGCCCGGAGCCTTCACGTCGACGCGGCGGCGCTCGGTGTACTGGATCGGGCCCTTGCCGTCGATCGGGTTGCCCAGCGCGTCGACGACGCGGCCGAGCAGGCCCTTGCCGACGGGGGTATCAACGATGGAACCGGTCCGCTTGACCGTGTCGCCTTCCTTGATGCCGCGGTCGCTGCCGAAGATCACGACGCCGACGTTGTCGGTCTCGAGGTTCAGCGCCATGCCCTTGATCGCGCCCGGGAACTCGACGAGCTCACCGGCCTGCACGTTGTCGAGGCCATAGACGCGGGCGATGCCGTCACCAACGGACAGCACCTGGCCGACTTCGGACACCTCGGCTTCCTGGCCGAAATTCTGAATCTGCTCCTTGAGGATCGCAGAGATTTCCGCGGCTTTGATATCCATTATCCGACCTCTTTCATCGCGATCTTCATCGCCGTGAGCTTGGTTTTGAGCGAGCTGTCGATCATCTGGCTGCCGACCTTGACCACGAGGCCACCGATCAGGCTGGGATCGACATGCTGGTTGAGGGTGACCGACTTGCCGATCTTCGCCTTCAGCGTGTCGGCAAGGGTCGCGACCTGGGCAGCCGTCAGCGGCGCCGCGGAGGTCACGTCGGCGGTGACTTCACCGCGCGATTCGGCAGCTCGCTGCTTGAACGCCGAGACGATCGCGGGGAGCGCGAACAGGCGCCCGTTGCGGGCCACGACGCGGACGAAGTTGCCGACGGTGGTGTGCGGCTTGGCGCGCTCGAGCAGCGCACCGATCGCCACCGCTTTCTCCTCGGTATTGATCACCGGGGAGCGGAGGAAGCGGGAGAAGTCCGGGCTCTCGTGGGCAAGTGCAACGAGCTGTTCCAGCCCCTGCTCGACCGCGGCGACGGAGTTGTCGGCCTTGGCGAGATCGAAGAGCGCTGACGCGTACGGCCGCGCGATCTGGGTAAGCACTGAGTCCTGCGCTGCCAAGCCCCGTCACCTCGTCTGGCGCAACCTGAATCCGGCCAGGAATGGGCGCCGGAGGCTGCATTGCTTATGATTGTTCGCCGGGAAAAGCCGACGGCCCCCGGATTGCGCGCCCCCTCTAGCATGCGACCTTGGGTCTCGCAAGGCAGGGGAAACGACTCTTTCCGACAGTTTTGTCGCAGGCCGGCGCCTAGAGAAAGCTCTGCGGGTCGATGTCGACCTGCACCCTGAGACTGCCGCTCGCCTTCGGCCCCAGCCCGAGCCAGAACCGCACATAGCCGCTGAGGTCGAAATCCTTGCCGGACTGCGCCAGCAGGCGGACCCGGTGCCGCCCCCGGATCATCGAGATCGGCGCATCGGCCGGGCCGTAGAGCTTCAGTCCCTCCGCCATCGGCGCCGCCATGAGCAGCTGCCGGGCGTGGGCGAAGGCGGGGTCGTGCTCGTTGGCCGAAACGATCAGCGCCGCCAGCCGCCCGAACGGCGGCAGCCCCCCCGCCTCGCGCGACAGTAGCTCGTGCGCATAGAACGCCTCGCGGTCGCCCTTGACCATCGCCTGCATTACCGCGTGGCTCGGGTGATAGGTCTGCAGGTACGCCTTGCCCGCCCGCCCGGCGCGCCCGGCGCGGCCCGTGACCTGCGTCAGGATCTGGAAGGTTCGCTCCGCCGCCCGCGGATCGCCCTTGTCGAGCCCCAGGTCCGCATCGAGCACGCCCACCAGCGTCAGCTTCTCGAAATGGTGCCCCTTGGCCACCAGCTGCGTGCCGATGACGAGGTCGTACTCGCCCCGCTCGATCGCCTCGAATTTCTCCTTGAGCTGGGCGTTCGATCCCATGTCCGAGCTGAGGATCACCGTCCGTGCATCGGGGAAGCGCGCCGCGGCCTCCTCGGCCACCCGCTCGATCCCCGGCCCGATCGGCACCAGCGAGTCGTCGGCGCCGCAGGCGGTGCAGGTCTTCGGCGTCCGCACCTCATGGCCGCAATGGTGGCACATCAGCACGCCGCGGAAGCGGTGCTCGACCAGCCAGGCCGAGCAGTCCGGGCACTGGTACTGGTGGCCGCACGCCTTGCAGAGCGTCAGCGGCGCATAGCCCCGGCGGTTGAGGAACAGCAGCGCCTGCTCGCCGCGATCGAGCGTCGCGAAGATCTCGCGCGCCAGCTGCGGCGCAATCCACTGCCCCTTCTCGGGCGGCTCCTCGCGCATGTCGATCGGCGCGATGTCGGGCAGCGCCGCCTGGGCGAAGCGCGAGGTCAGGAGCACGTGCCGGTAGCGCCCGACATTGGCGTTGTTCCGGCTCTCGACGCTGGGCGTCGCCGACGACAGGATCACCCGCGCCTCGGCGAATTTCGCCCGAACCACCGCCATGTCGCGGGCATGGTAGTTCACCCCGTCGGACTGCTTGAACGCGCCGTCATGTTCCTCGTCGAGCACGATCAGCCCGAGCTCGCGGAACGGCAGGAACAGCGCCGAACGCGCCCCCAGCACCACCCGCACGTCGCCGTTGAGCACGGCGCGCCAGGTCCGGCTGCGCAAGGGCGGCGACATGTCGGAGTGCCATTCGCCGGGCCGGGTGCCGAAGCGCCGGGTGAAGCGGCCGACGAAGCTCGCGGTCAGGGCGATCTCCGGCAAGAGGATCAGCGCCTGCCGGCCGGCGCGCAGCGTGTCCGCCACCGCCTCGAAGAACACCTCGGTCTTGCCCGCCCCGGTGACGCCGTCGAGCAGCGCCACGCCGAACCGGTCGACGCCAAGTCCACGCAGTTCTGCCAGCGCCGCCGCCTGGTCGGGGGAGAAGGTCGGCACCGCCCGGTCCGGGTCCGGCGGCAGCGCCACCGGCGGCGGCGGGGTCTCGATCCGCTCGACCGCTCCCGCCCGCTCCAGCCCGTCGATCACCGACGCCGACACCCCGGCCGCCCCGACGATCGCCGATTTCGCCAAAGCCTCGCCGTCCATCAGCACGTCGAGCACCCTGGCCCGCGCCGGCGTCAGCTTGTCGGGCGTGGTGCCGGTGGAGCGGAACGCCGTGACGGTGCGCTCCGGCTCCAGTGCCTCGGTCGAGCGCAACACCGAGCGCAGCACCAGGCCGGGCGCGGCGAGCGTGTAGCGGCTGACCCAGTCGACAGTGCGCAGCAGCTCTTCCGAGAGCGGCGGCGTATCGTAGACGCGCGCGATATCCTTGAGCCGGTTATGGGCGAAGTTGTCCTTGGGCAGCCCCCACACCACCCCGAGCGTCAGCCGCCCGACCAGCGGCACCGCGACGATCGAGCCGCGCTGCACGCTCATGCCATACGGCACCCGGTACGAGTACGGTCCCTCGACCGACACGCTCACCATGACCGCCACGACCCCGGTAAGGAGTTCGCCGGTCAGCTGTTCGGGTACATCCAGCATGGGTACCCGCTTTGTTCACGGTCGCGGTGGCGATTGCAAGGCCGAATCGCCACCGCTCCCCGTGTGGATGGGGTCACGCTCCAAGCACCAGGATCGGGCTGCCCGACGGCACGCGGTTGTAGAGGTCGATCGCGTCCTGGTTGAGCAGCCGCACGCAGCCCGACGAGATCGCCTTGCCGATGGTCCGCTCGTCGGTGGCGCCGTGCACCCGGTAGATGGTGTCGCGCCCAGCCTTGAAGATGTAGAGGGCGCGGGCGCCGAGCGGGTTCTCGATGCTCGGCGGCATGCCGTGCCGATAGGGCTCCAGCTCCGGCTGGCGCTTGATCATCTCGGCGGGCGGCGTCCAGGTCGGCCATTCGCGCTTGTACTGGATGACGCCGCGGCCGGACCAGGTGAAGCCGTCGCGGCCGATGCCGACGCCGTAGCGCATCGCCCGGCCGTTCTCCTGCACCAGGTAGAGGAAGCGGTTGGTGGTATCGACCACCAGGGTGCCCGGCCGCTCGCCGGTCGGATCGTCGACGGCCTGCCGCCAGAACTGCGGCTCGATCAGCTCCATGCGCGCCGCCGGAATCGGGAAGCGCTCGTCCGGCATGGCGCCGTACATGGCGGCCACGTCGGGCGGCACGCTCGGCGTTTCGGCCCGGGCGATGCGGGTCTGCCCGGAGCTGGCGCATCCGGCAAGCGACAGCGCGGCAAGGCTTGCGGCTCCCGCCAGCAGGTGCCGGCGGCCGATCAGGAAGTCAGTCATGTCTTGAAATTCTCGTGCAGGCGGGCGTTGCGGCCCGCGATGGAAACCTGGGGTGATGGGGGAGGCCGTCAGGCCGCGCGCGGCGGTTCGGGTTCCGTGAGCGGCCCCCTGCCCTCGCGCAGCGGATCGCTGCTGAGGCCGAACTGCCACTGCGCTTCGGTGGCGTGCGGCACCTCCAGCTGCCGCCGGACGGCGAGGTCGGGCCTCGCCGGCATCACCCGCTTGCCGCCCATCAGTTCGCAGGGCGACGGCATGTTCATCGGCTCGCCCGGCGCCGCCACCGAGACATACGGGCCGCACCCGTCCCGGGCCACGCCGATACCCACCGCGAAGCTGGGGCTCAGGAGCGCCAGCACGGCAAGCAGCGACAGCAACAGGGCGCGCAAGTGATGCATACCGGGCAGCTAGGCGCCGATTTGGACGAAATCCAGCCCGCTCACGCCGCCGTGTGAGGGGCCGCCGCATTTCGATGCAGATTGGCAACAGCTACAGCGCGGATACCTGCCGCTAACCCTCCCCGCCTATGCTCGCCCGCATGTCCTACGCCCACCTCACCGACGCGACGATCCGCAACCACATCGGCAACTGGCAGCGCGACCTCGGCGCCGTACGCCGCCTGGCGGACAACACGCTCGAGGCCTATCTCGGCGACCTCGGCCTGTTCCTCGGCTTTCTCGCCGGCCACACCGGGGGCGAAGTGACGATGGCGACGCTGCGCGAGCTGCGCGCCGCCGACATCCGCGCCTTCCTAGCCACCCGCCGCAACGACGATATCGGGGCCCGCTCGCTGGCCCGCGAACTCAGCGCCATCAAGAGCTTCTTCGGCTATCTGGAGCGCGAGGCGATCCTCGCCACCGAGGCGCTGAGCACGGTCCGCACGCCGAAGCAGCCCCGCGCGCTGCCCAGGCCGCTGACGGTCGAGGAGGCGCGCGCGACGGTCAGTACGGTCGACGAACTCGAGGATATCCCGTGGATCGCCGCCCGCGACATGGCGGTGATCTCGCTCTGCTACGGCGCCGGACTCCGCATCTCCGAGGCGCTGGCGGTCACCCGCGCCGACCTCGAGGCGAGCGCGCTGCGCGTCACCGGCAAGGGCGGCAAGACCCGCCTCGTGCCGCTTATCGCCCCGGTCCGCCAGGCCATCGACGCCTACCTGGGCCTCTGCCCCTACCGGCCCGAACCCACCGAACCGCTGTTCCGCGGCGCCAAGGGGGGCGTGCTCTCGCCCCGGCTGATCCAGTTGCGGCTGCAGAACCTGCGCGGCGCGCTCGGCCTGCCGCCGACGGCAACGCCGCACGCCCTGCGCCACAGCTTCGCCACCCACCTGCTCGGCCGCGGCGGCGACCTCCGTGCCATCCAGGAACTGCTCGGCCACGCCTCGCTGTCCACCACGCAGATCTACACCGCCGTCGACACGGAACGACTGCTCGACGCGTACCGCAACGCGCACCCGCGGGCGTGAGCGATGCAGTCACCCACCCCTCATCCGCCCTTCGGGCACCTTCTCCCGCAAGGGGAGAAGGCGTGCCGTCGGCGCTGCCCCCTACGACAGGGCGCCGCCGGCGCAATTTCGCCTTCTCCCCTTGCGGGAAAAGGTGGCGGCAGCCGGATGAGGGGTGGCTGCAAGTTCCACAAACGCGCCTGCCGCCACTTTACTTCCCACCTGCCGCCGCGTACCAATCGCGGCATGTCCGCTTGCATCCTAATCATCGGCGAGATCCGCCTTAGCTCCTCCCGGGGCCGGGACGCGACGGACGTTTGACCCTCGACGCTCACCGGACCCCCGCCATCAGGCGCGGGACAGCATCCGGTGATCTGATGGCAGGGGCACAACTGGACCCGCCACGATGTCGACCACCGCCGCGCCGCAACCCCGCCCCCTCCACAATGTCGCCTGGGCCGGCATCGTGCTGGCGCTCCTCGGTGCCGCGTTCTTCGCCACCAAGGGCATCGTCATCAAGCTGGCGCTGCTCGAGGGCATCGACACCGTCACTACGCTGACCTGGCGGATGATCGTGGCGGTGCCGATCTTCCTCACCGTCGGCCTCGTCGGCTACCGCCGGAAGCTGCGGGCGCTGCCCGCCGGCACTCCGTCGCCCCTGACCCTGCCGGTGCTGCTGCAGACGCTGGGCGTCGGCGCCCTCGGGTACTACATCGCCAGCCTGCTGGATTTCTCGGCGCTCGAATACATCTCGGCGCAGTTCGACCGGCTGATCCTGCTCACCTACCCGTTCTTCGTGGTGCTGTTCGGCGCCGTGTTCTTCAAGCGCCGCATCACCCTGCCGATGCTGGCGGCGCTGGTCGTCTCCTATTTCGGCATCGCGCTGATCTTCTGGCACGACCTGCGGATCGAGGGCGACAACGTGGTGCTCGGCGCCGCCCTGGTCTTCGGCAGCGCCCTCGCCTATGCCGGTTACCAGATCCTCGCCAAGCCGCTGATCGACCGGCTCGGCTCGGGGCTCTTCACCTCGATCGCGATGAGCGCCGCCGGGCCCTGCGTCATCGTCCACTTCCTGTTCACGCATCCGGTGGGCGACCTCGCCATCACCGGCAACGGCTTCCTGCTGATGCTGGCGATCGGCACGGTGGCGACGGTGCTTCCGGCCTACTGCATCTCCGGCGCCATCGGCCTGATCGGGCCGGAACGCACCGCCATCATCGGCAACGTCTCGCCGCTGGTGACGGTGGGCCTCGCCATCACCGTGCTCGGCGAGCCGTTCACGGTGTGGCACGCCGTGGGCACGGCGCTGGTACTCGGCGGCGTGTTCATCTTCACCCGCAAGGAGAAACCGAAGGTGAAACTGCTGGAGGAGCAGACGGCTTGAGGGTGCAGCGGTGGGCGTTGCCGCCCCCTTCACCATCCTTCGGATGGTCCCCTTCCCCCGTAAACGGGGGAAGATCCCGTGCTCTCCGCGTCCGGTGAAACGCGCTCCTGATCCTCCCCTGTCGAAGACGGGGGAGGGGGACCAGCTACGCGGGGGGTGGGGGCGATCACAGGCGCTGCGGACGAGCGAGGACCGGCCCAACTGGGCCAGTCCGCAAGCGTGTCACGCAGACCTCAGATATGGATCGCGCCGTCGCCGCACATCAGCGCCGCTTCCTTCACCGCTTCGGAAAGCGTCGGGTGCGCATGGGTGGTGCGGGCGAGGTCTTCGGCGGAGCCGGAGAACTCCATCAGCACGGCGATCTCGTGGATCATCTCGCCGGCATTCCGGGCGATGATCTGCGCCCCGAGCACCCGGTCGGTGGCGACGTCGGCCAAAATCTTCACGTAGCCCGAGGTGGCGAGCATCGCCTTGGCGCGGCCGTTGGCGGTGAACGGGAACTTGCCTGCCTTGTACTCGACGCCGGCCGCCTTCAGTTCGTCCTCGGACTTGCCGATCCAGGCGACTTCCGGGCTCGTGTACATCACCGACGGGATGGTGCCGTAGTTCACGTGCGGCTGCTGGCCGGCGATGATCTCGGCCACCGCATGGCCCTCGTCGGACGCCTTGTGGGCCAGCATGGCGCCGGCGATCACGTCGCCGATGGCGTAGATGCCGGGCACGTTGGTCTTGAACTGGTGGTCGGTGCGCACCCGGCCGCGCTCGTCGAGCGCCACGCCGGCATTCTCGAGCCCCAGCCCCTCGGTGAAGGGCTTGCGCCCCACCGCGACCAGCACAGCGTCGGCTTCGACGAACGACGCCTCGCCGCCCTGCGCCGGCTCGAGCCGGACGTTGAGCGTGCCGTCGCCGCGCTTCTCGATGCCGGTGACCTTGGTCGACAGCCGGAACTCCATGCCCTGCTTCTGCAGGTTGCGCTGCGTCTGCCGCCCCGCCTCGCTGTCGAGGCCGGGGAGGATGGCGGGCAGGAACTCGACCACCGTGATCTTCGAGCCGAGCCGGCCCCAGACCGAGCCGAGCTCGAGCCCGATGATGCCGCCGCCGATCACCAGCAGGCGCTTCGGCACTTCCTTGAAGGCGAGCGCGCCGGTCGAGGTGACCACCTTCTCCTCGTCAATCTCGATGCCCGGCAGGCTGGCAGGCACCGAGCCGCTGGCGATGACGATGTTCTTGGTCTCGATGGTGGTGCCCGGGCCGCTCTCCGGCGTCACCAGCACGCGGCCGGACGCCGCGATCGAGCCGGTGCCGCGGAAGGCGGTGATCTTGTTCTTCTTGAACAGGAACTCGACGCCCGAGACGTTGGCCGTCACGGTATCGTCCTTGTGCTGCAGCATCTGCGGCAGGTTGAGCCGGGGCGTCACCTCGATGCCGAACTGGCGGAACTGGTGCCCCGCCTCCTCGAACAGCTCGGAGGCGTGCAGCAGCGCCTTGGACGGGTTGCAGCCGATGTTGAGGCAGGTGCCGCCGAAGGTCGGCCACTTCTCGACCACCGCCACCTTCATGCCGAGCTGCGCCGCCCGGATCGCCGCCACATAGCCTCCCGGCCCGCTACCGATTACCGTGAGGTCGAAATTGTCCGCCATGATCGCTCCGAGACGCTTCCCTGCGGGGCGTGAGTGCAGGCGCCCGCGCTGCCGATATAGGTCACGCCACCGGGTTAAACCACCGGGCACACGGTGGGAACCCCTCCACCCCGGCAAGCCGTGCGAAATGCACGATGATTCGCGCCGCTCAGGGCTGGATGCCGCGCCCGCCGGTCACCGCGATGGTGGTGCCGGTGACGTAGGCGGATTCGTCGGACATCAGCCACAGGATCGACTGCGCTACTTCCTCCGCCGTGCCGGCACGGCCCATCGGCAGCGCCGACGCCATCTTCGCCGCCCGGTCGGGCTCGCCGCCCGCCGCATGGATGTCGGTCTCGATGATGCCGGGCCGCACCGCATTGACGCGGATGCCCTCGCCCGCGAGCTCGAGCGCCAGCCCGATGGTGAAAGTGTCGATGGCGCCCTTGCTGGCCGCATAGTCGACGTAATAGGCCGGCGCCCCGAGCTTCGAGGCCGCCGAGGTGAGGTTGACGATCGCCCCGCCGGTGCCGCCATGCCGGGTCGACATCCGGCGGATCGCCTGCTGCGCGCAGAGGAACGAGCCGGTGATGTTGACCGCGAACATGCGGGCGAGCCGCTCGGGGCTCATGTCCTCCACCCGGGCCTTGACGTCGACGATGCCGGCATTGTTGCAGAGCGCCTTGACCGGCCCCAGCCGGTCGGCGGCGCGGAAGATGTGCTCGACGTCCTCGGGCACGCCGACGTCGCCGCGCACCGCCACCGCCTCGCCGCCCATGGCATGCACGTCGTGGCACACCGCCTCGGCCGCTTCGACGTTGCCGGCATAGTTGACCACCACGCCGTAGCCGCGGGCCGCACCGAGCCGGCAGACCGCCGCCCCGATCCCCCGGCTCCCGCCCGTCACCACCAGCACCTTGTCGGCCATCGCTTTTCTCCCTTGGTCGCCCGTCTATGCCACGCCGGGGCGGCGCAAGGCCAGCGCCCGCGCGTTGTGGTTTTTTTCTGAACCGCCACTGAACGAGCGGTTCGATTTCGATTCAGTTCGGCGCGTCTAGAAGCCCGGCGTCCGTTGCGTACGCAACGCCCACAGCTCGCCTCCGGCCCCTCCGCCGGAGGCAACCAGGAGAAAAAGAATGAACAAGCTCATCGCGACCCTGCTCGCCGCCTCCGTCCTCGCCCTCGCCGCGGCGCCTGCCCTGGCCGTCGACACCAGCATCGTCGACAAGTGCGGCCCCGATGCCCCGGAAAGCTACAAGCGCCCCGGCGGTTTCTGCGACCAGGCTGCCTCGAACCAGTCGCAGGCGTCCGAGAAGGGCGACGGCGTGTGGTGGGTGTACCTGCCGGCGATCGTCTGACCGCTCAACGCGCCGGCTCCGCCGCGAGGCGGACAGGGAGTGGCGCGCTGAACGAAAAAAGGGCTCGCACCGGCGAGCCCTTTGCATTCTGCCGAGGTCGTGGCCCGATCAGAGGTCGAGCACCAGCCGCTCCGGCGCCTCGAGCGATTCCTTGACGCGGACGAGGAAGGTCACCGCTTCCTTGCCGTCAACGATGCGGTGGTCGTAGCTCAGCGCCAGGTACATCATCGGCCGGACGACGACCTGGCCGCCGACCACGACCGGCCGCTCCTGGATCTTGTGCATGCCGAGGATGCCGGACTGCGGCGCGTTGAGGATCGGCGTCGACATCAGCGAGCCGTAGACGCCGCCATTGGTGATGGTGAAGGTGCCGCCCTGCATGTCGGCCATCGACAGGCCGCCGTCACGGGCCAGCTTGCCGAGCCGGCCGATCTCCTTCTCGATCTCGGCGATCGAGCGGCTGTCGGCATCGCGCACCACCGGCACGACGAGGCCTTTGTCGGTGCCCACCGCGATGCCCATGTGGACGTAGTTCTTGTAGATCAGGTCCTCGCCGTCGATCTCGGCGTTCACCGACGGGATTTCCCTGAGGGCGTGCGTCACGGCCTTGGTGAAGAAGCCCATGAAGCCGAGCTTCACGCCGTGCTT
>JBQCFF010000011.1:0-9066 GCA_051959485.1 Devosia sp.
AAGGGTGCGACGGCGTCGGGCAAGGTCCCGGTATCCGCACAGGCGAGGCCCAAAACCCCGGTCGGCCGGCGAGGCGCGAGCCTCAACATTATTGCGGACTACCCGCGCGAGGAGCACGCCTCGCCGGCCCCGCTTCACTGCTCACCAACCCGAGGCACGCGCCGGCGGGGGCGTTCGCTCGCGCTACGTACTAACCCGCACGTGGCCGATCTGAAACACGCCGCGACCACAATCCGGCCGTTACGCAATAACCCGGAATGCCTGGAACAGCGACCGCTGCCAGCCTGCAACGCATTGATTCCAGGAGACATTATGAAAACTCTGCTTCTTGCGGCCGGCCTTTCCGTTGCGCTCATGTCTGCCGCTCAGGCCAGCGACCTGATCATCGCCGATGCCCCGGTGGCGGGTGTCGTCCAGGGCAACTGGGACGGCGGCTTCGTCGGCGTGTTCGGCGGCGGCGCGCTGGCCGACCTCGAGTTCCCGAGCATCGAACCCGTGCCGTTCAGCCTCGAGCCCGAGGGCTGGATGCTCGGCGTCGATGCCGGCTTCAACTTCGCGCTCGGTTCGGGCCTGGTGCTCGGCGTGGTCGGCGATATCGCCTGGGCGGACATCGAAGACGGCTTCGGGCTGGGCCCATCGGGCATCAGCTCGACCATCGACTGGGTCGGTTCGCTGCGGGCCCGGGTCGGCTATGACGCCGGCAACTACATGCCCTACCTGACGGCCGGTCTCGCGGCCGCCCACCACACGCTCGAGTTCACGGGTGTCGGCGGCGGTGAGGGTGGCCCGGAGCCGTTCTCCGCGGACGCCACGCACCTCGGCTGGACGATCGGCGCCGGCGTCGAGTTCGCGGTGGCCGACAACCTGTCGATCGACGCGGCCTATCGCTACAACAACTACGGAACCGCCAGCTATGCCGGCCCCGATGAGACGTTCGGCGGTGACTTCGGCCTTACCTCGCACCAGCTGACGGTCGGCCTCCACTACGGCTTCTGATCCCTCCCGACAGAAGCCTGGCGCGGGCGGCCCCAGGGCCGCCCGTTTCTTTGCCGCAATCGGCTGTCACGCTTCGGCCATGCTCGAGCATTTCGTCGAAGCCCAGGAGCCGATCTACCAGGATGCGCTCGCCGAGCTCCGCGCCGGCGACAAGCGCACGCACTGGATGTGGTTCATCTTCCCGCAGCTGCGCGGCCTCGGCCGCTCCGAACACGCCATCCGCTACGGCCTCGCCGACCTCAGCGAGGCGAAGGCCTACCTGGCGCACACCGTGCTCGGGCCGCGGCTGCGCGAGTGCACGCATGCGCTGCTGGCGGTCGAGGGCAAGAGCGCCAACGAGATCCTGCATTCGCCCGACGACCTGAAGTTCCGCTCGTCGATGACGCTGTTCCTGCACGCCGCCGCCGACCCGAAGCCGTTCCGCGCGGCGCTCGAAAAGTATTATGGCGGCGAGCTCGACCCGCTCACCGTCGAACTGCTCGGCCGCGACGCGCCCTAGGCTTCCGCCCGGCTGCCCGCTTCGAGCGCGGCGATCAGCTCGGTCTCGTTCTCGTAGTTGCCGAGCTCGGCCAGCGCCGTTTCCAGCATCGCCACCCGCCGCTTGATGGTGGCATGCTCGCCGGTCTTGGCGCCGACCTGCGCGTCGAGCCGTTCGGCGAACAGGTTGCGGTCGTCGTCGGTGCGGCGGATACGCGAGCGCAGGCCCTGCAGTGCGCCGATCTCGCGGTCGATGCGGCGCAGCTTTACCCGCGCATCGGCGAGCCCGGTCTCCACCGCCGCCGCCATCTGGCCGATGAAATCGACGCTCTCGAGCTTCAGCCCGGTGGCCACCGCCGTCGCCACGGCGGCATCGAACATGTCGGCCAGGATGATCGCCACCTCGCGGCGGTAGCCCTGCACCGCCTCGTCGTCGACGATGCCGGTCTCGTCGAACAGCCGGCGCGCATCGGGGTCGGAGAGCAGGCCGAAGGCCCGCACCACCAGCATGAACGCCTCGGCATCGCCGCCGCGATCGGGGTGCGCCACCTGCACCTTGCGGCGGTAGGCGAGCTTGATCTCGGCGGCCGGCGCCAGGCGGGCCACGTCGAGGATCAGGTAGGGGTCGAAATTCTGCATCGTCCGCCCGTCATAGCAGCCGCGTGCGACCGGTTGAAGCGTCCGGCGGCCGGGCGTCTTTCATCTGTCGCCAAATGCGCCTATATCGCCACTATGCCCAACATGACTCCCAAGCCGCCGCTCCGGCCCTTCTCCGCCGTCGTCTTCGACATGGATGGCACGCTGCTCGACACCGAGCTGGTGTTCCGCGAGATCGTCTTCGACGTCGCCACCGGCCTCGGCTTCCAGATGACCGACCCGATCCACCTGTCGATGGTCGGCTCGAGCCACGAGGCGACCAACGCGCTGCTCGTCGAGGCCTATGGCGTCAGCTTCCCCTACACGCTGTTCGACGAGCAGTGCCGGGCCAAGATGCGCGTGCGCATGGAGCAGCAGGTGCCGGTGAAGGCCGGCGTGCACGAACTGCTCACCGAGCTCCGGGCCCGCCGCATCCCCACTGCGGTCGCCACCTCGTCGCGATCGGCGCATGCGCTGGCGCACCTGAGCGCCGCCGGCATCCTGTCGAGCTTCGATGCGGTGGTGACGCGCGACGACGTCATCAACCCCAAGCCGCACCCCGAGCCCTACCTGCTGGCCACCGGCCGCCTGGGGCTCGACCCGGCGACCTGCCTCGCGGTCGAGGATTCACACACCGGCGTCCGGGCGGCATCGGCCGCCGGGCTGCAGACCATCATGGTGCCGGACCTCGTCCACCCGTCGGACGAGATCACCAGGCTCTGCACGGTGATGGAGTCGCTGCACGACCTGCGCGCGGCGGCGTTCTAGCGCGGCAGGTCGGCCCCGCGGGAAGGCTCAGGCGGGCACGCCGTCCGCGTCTTCGTCAAAACCGTTGTTGACCAGCGTGGTGATGGCGTCGAGCGCCTCGCGGGCCTGCTTGCCGGTCGCCTGCACCAGGATGGTCGAACCCGGCCCGGCGCCCAGCATCATCAGGCCCATGATCGAGTTGCCGTTCACCGCCTGGCCGTCGCGGACCACCTTGATGTCGGCCTCGAAGCACTCGGCGATGCGCACGAAGCGCGCCGAGGCGCGGGCGTGCAGCCCCTTGCGATTGACGATCGTCAACTGCTGCGCCAGCGCCCGATCCGATCCTGCCGCGGTGTCCATGCGAGCCATTGTGCCGGAATTTTGGTTAGCAGCCAAGCGGTTCCGGTGGGTGAGGTGTGACCAGTTCGTTGCCACGGATCATGCAACAGCATCTCCTCCCCCCTGGTGGGGGAGGGTAGCGGCGCTAGGAGCGCAGCGACGTAGCAGAGCTAGGGAGAGGGGGTCAGCGCCGGTTACGAGTCGTTGCCCAACCCACGCGCCGCCCCCCTCTCCCTAGTTCCGCTAGGCGGCAAAGCCGCCAAGCTCCACTACCCTCCCCCACCAGGGGGGAGGAGACGCTGTTGGTTGCACTGTGCCCCTGCCTGCCCTTGCGGGGAGGGTAGCGGCGCTTACGAATGAAATGAGTCGCAGCCAGGGTGGGGGTCCGCCCTTCACCCCCCCAGCGTCTCGCTGGCGACGTTGATGTACTTCCGCCCCGCCTCGGCGGCGGCGGCGACGGCGCGCTTGATGTCGAAGTCGGCGCGGATGCGGGCGAGCTTCACCAGCATGGGCAGGTTCACCCCGGCGATCACCTCGACCTCGCGCTGCTGCATGATGGAGATGGCGAGGTTGGAGGGGGTGCCGCCGAACATGTCGGTCAGGATCACCACGCCCTGCCCCTGGTCGGCGGCGTCGACGGCGCGGACGATGTCGTCGCGGCGCTGCTCCATGTCGTCATCGGGGCCGATGGCGATGGTTTCGACGTGATCCTGTGGGCCGACAACGTGTTCGAGGGCAGATTTGAACTCATGGGCCAACGCCCCATGCGTCACCAGAACCATGCCGATCATGCAAAATCCCCACACGCACCGGTTCGGGCGGAGCGCTTCTGCGTCACGCCGGCGACCACCCGAGTCTTGCCCTCAAAGCCCCACGGTTCAAGTGGTTTTTTGTCGCGTCCCACCGCGTGGTGAACCGATGGCGCGCAGCGCTTCGCGGATCAGCAGCAGCTGGTGCGAGGCGTCGACCACGCCGCGCCGCGGCACCGGCGCCCGCGCCAGCGTGACGCCGAACAGCTCGGTTGTGAGTGCGTCCTCCTCCACCATCCGCTCCAGCGTATCGACCAGGTCGACCACGAGGTGCAGCGGCGCCTCGGCGACGAACGGCCGGCTGACGATGCCGCGGCCGCGCAGCTCGGCCAGCCCGGCGATCCGCGCCGGCGCCCGCATGGTGAGCCCGGTGGTCCCGGCGACGAGGTCGACCCGGTCGTCCGACAGCAGCTGCGCCGGCCGGCCGCGCGCCTCCCACTGGTCGAGCAGCTCGAGCGCCAGCAGCGACTTGCCGGCCCCCGACGGCCCCCGCAGGATCAGCCCCGTCCCATCCAGCACCAGCCCGGTGGCGTGGATATTGTGCGCCGCGTTCACTTCCGCCGCTCGCTGGGCACCCGGCGCAGCGTCACGGTGAACTGCGCGCCCGAGCGGTCGGTGCGATTGGCGGCGACGACGGTGCCGCCATGCGCCTCGATGATCTGCCGCGAAATGGCGAGCCCGAGCCCGGAATGGTCGCCGAAGCTCTCGCCCTCCGGCCGGTCGGTGTAGAAGCGCTGGAAGATGCGGCTGATATCGCCGCGGATGCCCGGCCCCTCGTCGCTCACCGACAGCATGATGGTGTCCTCGGTGGTGCCGATCACCACCGTTACCTTGCCGCCGGGCGGCGAGAAGCTCACCGCATTGTCGATCAGGTTGTTGAGCACCTGGGCCAGCCGGCTGTCATAGCCGAGCACGATCGGGGCCAGCTTGCCGACCCGCTTTTCCAGCACCACGTCGACCTGGCGCTTCTGCGCCACGTCCTTCTGGATCGACACCATGGCGTCGGCGAGCTGGCCGATATCGACCGGCTCGGCGCTTTGCCGCGCCAGCTCGGCGTCGAGGCGGCTGGCGTTCGAGATGTCGGAGATCAGCCGGTCGAGGCGGCGCACGTCGTGCTGGATGATCTCGTTGAGCCGTTCCCGGTCCTCGGCGCGGCGGGCCCGCGGCAGCGTCTCCACCGCCGAGCGCAGCGAAGTCAGCGGGTTCTTCAGCTCGTGCGCCACGTCGGCGGCGAAGCGCTCGATGCCCTCGATGCGGCCATAGAGCGCCGAGGTCATGGAGCGCAGGGCGCGGCTCAGGTGCCCCACCTCGTCCTGCCGGTAGGTGAAGTCCGGAATCTCGGCGCGGCTGGTGATCGCCGACTGCACCTTTTCGGCGGCGCCCGCCAGCCGGCGCAGCGGGCCGGCAATGGTGCCGGCGAGCAGCAGCGACAGGATGATCTGCACGGCCGCCGCCACCAGCGCGATGCGCAGGATGCCCCAGCGTTCGGAAATGGCGATCTGGTCGATGTCGCCCGGCTGCGTCGAGAGCAGCAGCACGCCCACGGTGGCGCGGACGCGCTGCACCGGTACCGCCACCGAGACCACCAGCTGGTGCTTGCTGTCGACGCGCACGATAGCGGTCGCCTGCCCGGTCAGCGCCGCCGCCACCTCGGGATACTTGGTCCCCTCGTCGGCGCCGAGCTCCTGGTATTGCGGGTAGTCGTCGCCCGGCAGCCAGTCCATCAGGGCATTCCACCAGTCGAAAAGGAAGAAGCCCGGCCGCTCCTCCGGCTTGGTGATCTGCCGCAGCACCTCGCCGCGCGCATAGAGGTTGCTGCTGTCGAGGATCAGGAAGCCCTGCTGGTCGTAGATGCGGGCCCGCGTGCGGGTCGGGGTCACCAGGTTGCGCAGCAGCGGCGCGACGCGTTCGGGATTGATCGGGAACTCGAGGCTGGGGTCGAAGAAGCTCAGCGGCGAGATGACGTTGCTGCCCTGCACGTCGAGCAGCCGGTCGGGATCGATCTGGATGACGTCGCTGTCCACGGTGGCGGAGGCGGCGATGGCGGCGGCGATGATCTCGCCCTGCACGCGCAGGCTCTGCACCCGCGCCTCGATCAGCCCGGTGCGCCACTGGTTGAGGAACAGGATGCCGATCACCAGCACGGCGAGGCCGGCGAGGTTCAGGACGATGATGCGACGGGCGAGGCTCGAGAAAACGGTGAGCTCGATGAGCCGCTTGACGTGCCCCAGCCCGAGCAACGTGTAGTGCCCGACGGCTCCGGCAAGGCGGTTCAGCCGGCTCATTCGCGAGGCGCCCGTCCCCGTGGACGCGGGTGTACCACCCGACGTTTCCTCTTCGGTGACGGCCAACTGACCCTCTTATTGCTCCTTGAAGCGATAGCCTACGCCATAGAGGGTTTCGATCATCTCGAAATCGTCGTCAACCGCCTTGAACTTCTTGCGCAGCCGCTTGATGTGGCTGTCGATGGTGCGGTCGTCGACATAGACCTGGTCGTCATAGGCGGCGTCCATCAGGGCATTGCGCGATTTCACCACGCCGGGGCGCAGCGCCAGCGCCTGCAGGATGAGGAACTCGGTGACGGTCAGGGTCACGCGCTGGCCCTTCCAGGTGCAGGTGTGACGCTCCTCGTCCATCACCAGCGAGCCGCGCTCGATCAGCGCCTTGCTCGGCGTCGCCTCGGCGCCGGGAGAACCGGGGGCGGCGGAGGGGTCGCGCGGCGCGGCGCGGCGCAGCACCGACTTCACCCGCTCGACCAGCAGGCGCTGGCTGAACGGCTTGGTGATGAAGTCGTCGGCGCCCATCTTGAGGCCGAACAGCTCGTCGATCTCCTCGTCCTTGGAGGTGAGGAAGATCACCGGCACGTCGGATTTCTGGCGTAGGCGGCGGAGCAGCTCCATGCCGTCCATGCGTGGCATCTTGATGTCGAGGATGGCGAGATCGGGACGATCTGCAGTCAGCCCCTCGAGGCCGGAGGCCCCGTCGGTATAGGTGGAGACCGAATAGCCTTCCGCCTCCAGCGTCAGCGACACCGAAGTCAGAATATTGCGGTCGTCATCCACCAGGGCGATCTTGGGCATGAGGCTCCCTCTCGAAAGCGGCCGCGCCAGATCAGCACCGGCCGGCCAATTGTGGCAACCTTTGACTGCCACAATTGCGCAGAAATAAGGCGCGTCCGCGTTTTGTTCCACTATCACCGCGACGAACGCCTGAGAGACTTCTGTCGTAAGACGACTTTCGGGATGGGCGGCGGGCCGGAGGCGACCCTAACAATCCAGCTGAAATGGGCCGGAGGGCGGCCCGCAGCGAGGAGCCCGCGACCATGACCGGGAAATTCCACAGCGACATCGAGAACCGGCTCGCCGCCCGTGCGGCGGCCATTGCCTGGGACGAATTGCCACCCACGCTGGTCGAGACCGCGCTCGCGCGGGGCGAGGGCCGGCTGGCGGCCGGGGGGGCGCTCGCCGTCACCACCGGCGTCTTCACCGGCCGCTCGGTGAAGGACAAGTTCATCGTCCGCGACGGCGCCACCGCCGACCGGATCTGGTGGGACAACGCCCAGGCGATGGAACCGGCGCAGTTCGAGGCGCTGCTCGCCGACATGCTCGCGGCGGCCGGAGGCAGGGCGCTGCACGCCCAGCACCTGCTCGCCGGCGCCGACCGGCGGCACCAGCTCGCCGTCAGCGTCTTCACCGAGACGGCCTGGCACGCGCTGTTCATCCGCAACCTGCTGATCCGTCCCGACGCGCCGGCTGGCCGCACCGACGTCACCATCCTGCACCTGCCCAGCTTCTCGGCCGATCCCGCCCGCCACGGCACCCGCACCGGCACGGTGATCGCGCTCGACATGGCCCGCAAGCTGGTGCTCATCGGCGGCACCGCCTATGCCGGCGAGATCAAGAAGAGCGTGTTCTCGCTGTTCAACTACCACGCGCCGCTCAACGACGTGCTGCCCATGCACTGCTCGGCCAATATCGGCAGCGAGGGCGACGTGGCGCTGTTCTTCGGCCTTTCGGGGACCGGCAAGACGACGCTCAGCAACGATCCCAAACGCCCGCTGATCGGCGACGACGAGCACGGCTGGACCGCCGACGGCGTGTTCAACCTCGAGGGCGGGTGCTACGCCAAGACGGTGAAGCTCAGCCCCACGGCCGAGCCCGAGATCCACGCCGCGACGCAGGCCTTCGGCACTGTGCTCGAGAACCTCCGGCTCGATGAGCGGCTGGTGCCGCTCTACGACGACATCTCGCTCACCGAGAACACCCGCGCCGCCTATCCGCTCGAGACCCTGCCGGCGGTCGCCGCGGGCGGGGTCGGCGGACGCCCGCGCACGGTGGTGTTCCTCACCGCCGACGCGTTCGGCGTTCTGCCGCCGATCGCCCGCTTGAGCGCCGAACAGGCGGCCTACCACTTCCTCTCGGGCTATACCGCGAAGGTGGCGGGCACCGAGCGCGGCGTCACCGAGCCGGTCGCCACCTTCTCGGCCTGCTTCGGCGCGCCGTTCATGCCGCTGCACCCGACGGTCTATGGCCGCATGCTGGAGGAGCGGCTCGGCGCCTCGGGCGCCCGCGTCTTTCTGCTCAACACCGGCTGGACCGGCGGCGGCTACGGGGTGGGCAAGCGCATCGACATCGCCACCACCCGCCGCCTGCTCGACGCGGCGCTCTCGGGCGAGCTCGACGGCGCGCCAATGCGCATCGAGCCGCTGTTCGGCATGGAGGTCCCGCTGCGCGTCGAAGGCGTCCCACCCCGCGCCCTCGACCCGCGCGCCAGCTGGTCCGACGTCGCCGCCTACGACGCCACCGCCGCCCGCCTGCAAACCCTGTTCGCGGACAACTACCGCCGCTTCGAGGACGTGCCCCTGGCGGCGGAGTAGGGTCGCCGAGGCAAGTGCCGGAAGCCGACGTCTGCGCCTGTATCGAGCACTGTCCTCCAGTCACCTCATCCTGAGCTTGTCGAAGGACGAGGTGACCTGCGCCGACGCCTCAAGTCATTTCCAGCACCTGCACTATCAGCGCGTGAACCCTCGTCCTTCGACAAGCTCAGGATGAGGGTTCAGGGG
>JBQCFF010000012.1:0-38478 GCA_051959485.1 Devosia sp.
GTCGCGGGTGAGCTCGAAGTCGAGCGGCTTCTCGACGCCTTCGCGCACCACGGTGACCTTGATCTTGGTGCCGACCTGGCCGCGCATCTTGGCGACCGCCTGGTCAAGGGTCATGCCCTGCACCTGGGTGCCGTCGAGCTCGACGATGAAATCGCCGGCGAGGATGCCGGCCTTGGCCGCCGGAGTGTCGTCGATGGGGGAGACGACCTTGATGGCGCCGTCCTCCATCTGCACCTCGATGCCGAGGCCGCCGAACTCGCCGCTGGTGTCCTCCTGCACGTCGGCGTAGTCAACCGGCTCCATGTAGCCCGAGTGCGGGTCGAGCGAGGTCAGCATGCCCTGCAGCGCGGCGTGGATGAGCTTCTTCTCGTCCGGCGCCTCGACATATTCGGCGCGGATGCGGTCGAACACCTCACCGAACAGCGACAGGTCGGAATAGATTTCGTCCGGGGTTCGCGGCGCGGTCGCCGCGGGCGCCGCAGCCTGGTCCTGCGCGATCAGCGGGGCGCAGGCGAGGCCCAGGCCGAACAGCACGACGGCGGAAACGGCAGTACGGAATGGCGTCAGGCGCATAAACTTCTATCCACTCTGGGTTGGAGTTGCCGCAGCCGCCCACCAGCCTGTTGGGTCGACGGGCTCGTTGTTCTTTCGCATCTCAATATAGAGGGTCGGGCGGGAGACGCCAGCACTGGTCGCGACGGTTCGCCCAATTGTCTGTGATCCCATGGTGCCGACGGGCTCTCCCATCATCACGAACTGGCCGATCGTGACATCGGTCTTGTCGAGGCCGGCCAGCAGGATGGTGTAGTCCTGGCCGGCATTGAGAATGACGATCTTGCCGTAATTGAGGTAGTCGCCGGCGAACAGCACCCAGCCATCGGCAGGGGCCACGACCTGCGCATCGGCGCGGGTGACGATGGACAGTCCGCGCGAGATGCCGCCGAAGCCGTCGCCCGAGCCATAGTCGATCACCGTCACGCCGGACGAGGGCATGGTGAGGTAGCCCTTGGCCTGCGCGAAGGGCACGGCCGGCTGCGTGCGGCTGGAATTGGCGAGCGCCAGCTTGATCGTCTGCTGGTCGAGCGCCGGGGCGCTGCCGCCGCTGTTGGCGGTCTCGGTCGCCTGCGCGGCGGTAGCCACGGCGGCGGCGCGCGCCGTGAGCTCGTCGATCAGCTGCTTCAGCGACGAAGCCTTGTCGGCCAGCGCCTGGGCTTCCGCCTCCTCGCCGGCGAGGGCGGCGCTGGCGCGGTTCTCGCTCTCCTTGCGGGCGGCGATCAGGCTGCCGATGCGGAGCTGCTCCTCTTCCAGCACCTGCAGGTTCGCCTCGAGCTTTTCCTGCTGCTCGAGCGCCGCCGCCTTGATCTGGCCGAGCTGCGCCAGGTCGGCGGTGACCGCGTCGGCCTTCTGCTGCAGCTGCGGCAGGATGGCGGAAATGAGCAGGGCCGAGCGCGCGCTGTCGAGCGCGTTGTCGGGGTTGATCATCAGCGCCGGCGGCGGATCGCGCGATATCCGTTCGAGCGCAGCCAGCACGTTCGAGATGTTGGCGTCGGCGCCATCGAGGCGACCGCGGACCTCGAGCTCCTGCACGATCAGCTCGCCCAGCTTGTCCTCGAGCTTGGCGATGTCGGCCTCGGCGAGCTTCACCCGCTGGGCGGCGGCGATCAGCGCGGCGTTCTGCCTGGCGCGGTCGCCCCGCATGTCGTCGATCTCCTTCTTCAGCGCGTCGGCGCGCTCCTTGGAGAGCGAGATGGAGGCTTCGACCTCGGCGAGCGCCTCCTGCTGTGCGGTCAGCTCGGCCGGGGTCTCAGGCGGCTGGGGAACGGCCGGGGTGGCGGCCGGATCGGCCGCCTCGACGGGCGGGATCGGTGGCGTGGCGTCGAGCGAAGGACGGAGATTGAGGTCATTGGCCGCCGGTGGGGGCACCGCCGGAACGGTCTGGGCGAAGGCCGCCGGGCCGAGCGCGAGCGCCAGCGCGGCGCCTGCTGCAAGTGCCTTGCTCGACCAGCCTGTTGCGGGCATCAAACTCCCCGGTCCGCACGAATCAATGTTTGGCACTCTAGCGCGAATGATTGCAAGCGCCGCGACTGCCCGACCCATGCGGCCCTTTCGTGGCGGCGGACGAGCGGCGCGGTTGGACGCCCCCTCCACCACCCTTCGGGTGGTCCCCCTCCCCCGCTTCGCGGCGGAGGACCCCCGCCACGGCGCGACCCCCTGTCGTCGAGGCGCCGAGCTTTCCCGGCTCCTCCACCGCGCAGCGGGGGAGGGGGACCATGCGAAGCATGGTGGAGGGGGCGTCCGGCACTACTCCCGATGATACGGGTGCCCCGACAGGATCGTGGTGGCGCGGTAGAGCTGCTCGGCCAGCATGATGCGCACCAGCTGGTGCGGCCAGGTGAGCGGCGAGAAGCTGAGCGTGAGCTGGGCGCTGCCGAGCAGCTCGCGGCCGTGGCCGTCGGCGCCGCCGATGACGAAGCTCACGGCGGGCCGGCCGTCATCGCGCCAGCGGGCGAGCTGGGTCGCGAAGCTCTGCGATGAGATCGACTTGCCGTGCTCGTCCAGCACCACGCGGACGCCGTCGGGAAGGGCGGCCAGCAGCTGGCGGGCCTCCTCGTCCTTGCGCGCCTCAGCCGAGCCGGCGCGGGACTCGGTGAATTCGAGGACCTCGAAGCCGGTGAGCGCCAGCGGCTTGCCCGAGGCCCTGGCGCGATCGAGATAGCGCGAGACCAGCTCGCGCTCTGGCCCCTGCTTCATGCGGCCGATGGCGGCGACGACTATGCGCATCGTTCGACAGGCTCACGACGAGGGGTGCCCGCCGCGTCCTTCGCGGGGCTCGGGAAGAGGCTGTTCGGAGGTCGCAACACCGCAGGCACATAGCTCTGCCAAGACCTCATGGTGAGCTCGTCGAACCACGAGGTCGGCGGGCGCCGAGTCTCAGCGCCCGTCGGGAGCGAAATCGACGGCCCACATCTTCTCGATGTTGTAGAACTCGCGCACTTCGGGGCGGAAGATGTGGACGATCACATCGCCGGCATCCACCAGCACCCAGTCGGCGTGGGGCAGACCCTCGATCCGCGGCTTGCCGAAGCCGGCATCGCGCAACGCCTCGACCAGCTGGTCGGCGACGGCGCTGACGTGACGGTTCGAGCGGCCGGAGGTCACCACCATATGATCGGTCAGCGACGACTTGCCGGTGATGTCGATGGAGACGGTCTGCTCGGCCTTGGCCTCGTCGAGGCTCTTCAGCACCAGATCGATCATGGCGTTGTCCGGCGCCGCTTCGGCGGCCGGGGCGGTTTCGGGTTTCTTCCGGGGCGATGCCATCAGCAAATGGCCTCAGCCCATGCATAAGCACGGGTCATGCTTGTTTCAGCTGTCCTTGGTTGATCGGGATAGTTAACGCGAAAGGCGTAGCTATTTGCCGTGGTCCCATCATGAGTGGCATCCGCCACTACAGCATCAATATGCCGTTTCGTATCTGGTTCCGCAAGGATGGGGACCACAATCAATTTGCGGGGGCCTTGCGGCCGGCCCGGATGGCGCTGGAAGACTGGTCCGAGGTGACCCCGTGCAGGTAGACCCAGGCGGGCGGTTCGCTGCTCGCCAGCGTCTCCGCCTCGGCCTCCGGCAGGCGGTACTGCTTCAGCGCCACGGCGGCCCGCGAGGCGGTGGCATGCAGGTTGGAGCCGGGACGGGCATAGACGGCGATCGGCATCAGCCTCGCGATATCCTCCCAGCGCTCCCAGCGGTCGAACTGGCTCAGGTTGTCGGCACCCATGATCCAGACGAAATGCGTGCCGCCGCAGGTCCGCGCCAGCCACTCCAGCGTATCTACCGTGTAGCGAAAGTCGTGCGCCGCCTCGACGGCGGTGACGTGGATGCGGGGGTTCGCGGTGAGCTCGCGCGCCGCCTGTACCCGCTCGGCGAGCGGCGCCAGCTCCTCGTGCGACTTCAGCGGGTTGCCCGGGGTGACGACCAGCCACACCGCGTCGAGCGCCAGCCGCTTCAGGCATTGCTCCGCCACCAGCCGGTGCCCCGCATGGATCGGGTTGAAGCTGCCGCCGAACAGCCCGATCCGCATGCCCGGAGCATGCGGGGGCAGGGCGGTGATGTCGGGGGGATGGGTCATGGCGAACGGACCTCGTCCTTCGACAAGCTCCGGATGAGGTCCTCGCTCCGGCGCGCCGTCGCAGCAGCCCTCATGGTGAGCGTGTCGAACCACGAGGGCGTGGGCACAGGGTCCGTCAAGGCCGCGTCTGTCCCGTGCCTTCGACCAGGTACTTGAAGCTCGTCAGCTGCTCGACGCCGACCGGGCCGCGGGCGTGGAACTTGCCGGTGGCGATGCCGATCTCGCCGCCGAAGCCGAACTCGCCGCCGTCGGAAAACTGGGTCGAGGCATTGTGCAGCAGCACCGCCGAATCCACCTCGTTGAAGAAGCGGGCGACGCTCGCCTTGTCCTCGGTGATGATCGCCTCGGTGTGGTGCGACGAGTACCTGGCGATATGGGTAATCGCCTCGCCGACATCGGCCACCACCTTTACCGCCAGGATGGCGTCCTCGTACTCGGTGTGCCAGTCCTGCTCGGTGGCCGGAACCGCCGCCGCGATCAGCGCGGTGACGGTGGCATCGCCGCGGATTTCGCAGCCTTTGGCCAGCAGCGCCTCGAGCACCGGCTTCAGGTGCGTGGCGACCGCGTCGCGGTGCACCAGCAGCGTCTCGGTGGCGCCGCAGATGCCGGTGCGGCGCAGCTTGGCGTTGAGCGTCACCGACACGGCCATGTCGAGCTCGGCCGACTTGTCGATGAAGGTGTGGCAGAGCCCTTCGAGGTGGGCGAAGACCGGCACGCGCGCCTCGTCCTGCACGCGCGCCACCAGCGTCTTGCCGCCGCGCGGCACGATCACGTCGATGCTGCCGCCCAGCCCGCGCAGCATGTGGCCGACCGCCTCGCGATCGGTGGTGGGGACGATCTGGATCGCGTCGGCCGGCAGACCCGCCGCACGCAGGCCCTGCACCAGGCAGGCATGGATGGCGCGGGTCGAGTTCACGCTGTCCGAGCCGCCGCGCAGGATCACCGCGTTGCCGGCCTTCAGCGTCAGCGCGCCGGCGTCGGCGGTGACGTTGGGGCGGCTCTCGAAGATCACGCCGATGACCCCCAGCGGGGTGCGGACGCGGCTGATGCGCATGCCGTTGGGCCGGGTCCAGCTCGCCATCACCGTACCGACCGGGTCGGGCAGCTCGGCGATCGTGCGCAGGCCCCCGATCATCGCGTCGATGCGCTTGTCGTTGAGCTGCAGCCGGTCGAGGAACGCCTTGGAGATGCCCTTGCCCTCGGCGGCGCGCATGTCGAGCGCGTTGGCGCTCATGAGGTCGTCGCGACGGGTGTCGAGCGCGTCGGCGGCGGCGTGCAGCGCCTTCACCTTGGCGGCCGGGTCGGCGAAGGCGAGGGTGGCGGCGGCGGCGCGGGCGCGGCGGCCGAGCTCCAGCATGGTCGCTTGCAGGTCGTCGGCGACGGCTTCCAGCGCGCTCATGATACCTTGGCCTCCAGCCCCATCAGCACCACCATGTTGTCACGGTGCACCAGTTCGCTGCGCGTGTTGGCGCCGAGCACTTCGGCGGCGCGCGCGGAGTTCTTGCCCTTGACGAGGTCGGCCTCCTCGCGGGTCATGCCCGACAGGCCGCGGGCGATCTCGCGGCCATCGGGATCGTAGATTGCCACAGCCTCGCCGCGATCGAAATCGCCGGAAAGGCGGGTGACCCCGATCGGCAGCAGCGAGCGGCCCTGCCGCAGCGCCCGGACCGCGCCGGCATCGACGTGCACGGCGCCGGCCAGCTCCAGCGTACCCATGATCCAGCGCTTGCGGGCCTGTGTGTGGGACTCGGTGGGGGCGAACAGCGTGTGGCGACCGCCCTCGGTCAGCGCCCGCAGCGGATGCGCCTCGGTGCCCTTGGCGATAATCATCGCGGTGCCGGCCTGCGTGGCGATCTTCCCCGCCTCGATCTTGGTGGTCATGCCGCCGCGGCTGAGGTGGCTCGCCGCGCCACCCGCCATCGCCTCGATCTCGGCGGTAATGGCGGGGACGAAGGGCAGGTGCCGCGCCTCCGGATCCCTGGCCGGGGGCGCGGTGTAGAGCCCGTCGATGTCGGACAGCAGGATCAGCCCGTCCGCCTCGATCATGGAGGCGACGCGGGCGCTCAGCCGGTCATTGTCGCCGTAGCGGATCTCGGCGGTGGCAACGGAATCGTTCTCGTTGATGATCGGCACGGCGCCGAGCCCGAGCAGCGTCGCGACCGTGGTGCGGGCGTTGAGGAAATAGCGCCGCTCCTCGGTGATGTTCGGCGTCAGCAGGATCTGCCCGGTGGTGATGCCGTGCGCCCCGAGCGCGCTGGCCCAGGCCTGCGACAGGGCGATCTGCCCGGCGCTGGCGGCGGCCTGGCTCTGCTCCAGCGGCAGTACCCTCGCCTCGAGGCCGAGCAGGCGACGGCCCAGCGCAATGGCGCCCGAGGAGACGATGACCAGCGAGACGCCGCGGGCCTTTAGCACCGCGAGGTCCTCGGCCAGCGAGGCCAGCCACTCGGCCCGCAGCCGGCCGGTCTGGCCGTCGACCAGCAGGGCCGAGCCGATCTTGATGGTGAGGCGCCGGAAGGGCGCGAGCGCGTCGGGAGAAGCTGCAGCTTGCATCACGGCGTCCAGCTCGGCTCGGCCTTCTTGCGCTCGAGCTCGTCGCGTTCGGCCTTGTCGGCGTCGATCACCTCGACGAGCTTCCACAGCACTTCGGGCACGTTGAGGCCGGCGGCGCCCGAGGCGGTCAGCACCTCGCCCTTGCTGGCGCGCTTCAGCACCTTGACCTTGTCCTTGATCTCGTCGGCGGTGAGCGCGTCGACCTTGTTGAGCACCAGCACTTCGGGTTTCTCGGCGAGCTCCTCGGAATAGGCGGAGAGCTCGTTGCGGATGGTCTGGTAGGCGGCCTTCACGTCGTCCTGCGTGCCGTCGACCAGGTGCAGCAGCACGGCGCAGCGCTCGACATGGCCGAGGAAGCGGTCGCCCAGCCCCTGGCCCTCGTGCGCCCCCTCGATCAGCCCGGGGATGTCGGCCATCACGAACTCGCGCTCGCCGATGCCGACCACGCCGAGGTTCGGGTGCAGCGTGGTGAAGGGGTAGTCGGCGATCTTCGGCCGCGCGGCGGAAACGGCGGCGAGGAAGGTGGATTTGCCGGCGTTCGGCAGGCCGACCAGCCCGGCATCGGCGATCAGCTTCAGTCGCAGCCAGATCCACTTCTCGCGGCCTTCCTGGCCGGGGTTGGCGCGGCGTGGCGCCTGGTTCGACGAGGTCTTGAAATAGGCGTTGCCGAAGCCGCCATTGCCGCCCGAAAGCAGCACCAGCTCCTGCCCGGCCTCGGTGAAATCGGCGATCAGCGTCTCGCCGTCTTCCTCGAACACCTGCGTGCCGACCGGTACCTTGAGGATCGTGTCGTCGCCATCGGCGCCGGTGCGGTTCTTGCCCATGCCGTGGTGGCCGGTCTGCGCCTTGAAATGCTGCTGGTAGCGGTAGTCGATCAGCGTGTTGAGGCCGTTGACGCAGCGGATGATCACGTCGCCGCCGCGCCCGCCATTGCCGCCGTTGGGGCCGCCGAACTCGACGAATTTCTCGCGCAGGAACGACACCGCGCCGGCACCGCCATTGCCGGAGCGCACGAACACCTTCGCCTGGTCGAGAAACTTCACGCTAGTATTCTTTCATGCTTGCACGCACAGGCCATGAACTTCTGCCAGTCGCGCGTCAACGATGGACCGCCCAGGCCTCGCGGGTCAGTTCGGTGTCGATATGGCGCACCTCCTCCCCACGCGCAAGGCAAAGGCGCGAGGAGACGCCGATCTCGGTAAAGCCCACCTTCTTCTGGATGGCGAGCGAGGGCTTGTTGAAGTGGAACACGCCCGAGGCAAGCACTTCGGCATTGGTGACGCCGAAGTACCACGCGAGCGCGCCGCGCACCGCCTCGGTCATGAAGCCGCGGTTCCAGAACGGCTGGGCCAGCCAGTAGCCGAGCACCGTCCCCTCGATGTCGTCGTGGAAGCCGACATGGCCGACCAGTCCCTCGCCCGGCAGCTCGATGGTGAAGCCGGTTTCACCCGCCGGCGTGTCCGGCCGCCAGGTGCGGAGCCAGCCCTTGGCGTCGGCGAGGCGATAGGGGTACGGCACCCGGCTCAGGTTGCCGGAGACCGCGAAGTTGTCGAGGAAGCGGGCGATGCGCTCGGCATCCGCCATCACCGGCTGGCGCAGGAGCAGGCGGGGGGTGCGGAAGCTTACATCCATTTGGGCTGCTCGAGCTCGAGAAGAACCACCGGCTTGCCGGCATTGTGGCCGTCGGCGGAGATGTCGCTGCCGGTGCGCCTGAAGCCGGCCTTTTCCAGCACGTTGAGCGAGGCGGCGTTGCTCTCGAGCGCCCGCGCCCTGAGCCGCGGATAGAGGCGGGTGGCGAAGGCCGCGTCCAGCAGGCCCTTCACCGCCTCGCTCATGTAGCCCTTGCCCCAGTGGGGCTCGCCCAGCCAGTAGCCCAGTTCCGGCAACTGGCCGGGATGGTGGCTCAGGCCGACCACGCCGATGAACTGGTCGTTGAGCGTGATGGCGAAAGGCCGCTCGTCCGGGCGCTGCGCGAAGATCTCGACGAAGGCGATGCCGTCGGCCCGGGTATAGGGGTTGGGCAGGCGCGCCAGGACCTCGTAGATTCGGTGGTTGTTGGCCAGCTTCACCATGTCGGGCACGTCGCCGCGGATCGGCGCCCGCAGCACCAGCCGCGGGGTCGCGATGCGATGGGGCAGGGCGTCGCGCTGCCGCCGCGCCGCCAGCTTCGCGGTCGCCTCGGCCAGCGCTTGTGCCTGGGCGGCGGGGCCCATCAGCCGGGCCCGCCGCCGGGGCAGCGGCTCGTCGTCGCTCTCGGGTCTCGCCATCACGCAATCCTCCGCTCGAGGTCGGGCATGCGCCGCCGGTTCTCGGTCCAGACCACGACTTCGCCGTCGCGCAGCGCACGATAGCGCGGGCCCTGGCCGGTGAGCTGGCGCACGGCGCGCTCGGCGGCGGCGCTCTCGGGGTGCGGCGAGCGATAGTGCGGCACGAGCGAGTGGTCGATCAGCCCCAGCCCCTCCCACACCGGCTCGGCGGCGTAGCCGGGCGGCACGGAGGCGGGGTCGTCCATCAGCTCGATGCCGGCAAGCGTCGGCGCCGCCACCACGGCGCCGGCCGAGAAACCGCCATAGACGATCTCATCGTTGTCGAGCATGCGGATGATCCCGTCATCGAATCCCGACTGCTTCATGGCACGGCGCAGCACGAACGCGTTGCCGCCCACCACCCAGACGAGATCGTAGCCGGCGAGTTCGGCGGCCAGCGCCTCGGCGCGGCCGAAATAGCGGCGCAGGTCGAGCCGCGTCGCAGTGATGCCCAGGGCCGCGAGCTCGGCGGCGGGGTCATGGACCTCGCGGCGGTGCGTGTCGCGGGCCACGTCAGGATAGAGGTCGAGCGCGTTCTCGATCAGCGCGGCGCGCTTGCCGCTACCGAGCAGCGCGAGCAGGGCGCCGGCCCGATCGCCAAGCCGCCAGGAACTCAGATACAGTCTCATTTCAACCGCCCTCACAGCGAAAAAGACGAAAAAGGGGAACCAGAACCTGGCTCCCCTTCGGATCGTCTTCGCAGGGCGGTTTTGCCTAGTCGCCTTGCCGGGGAGCTGGTCTCCGGCAGGGTCGATAAGGCCTCACCGGATTATTCTGCTGCTTCTGCTGCCGGGAGAACCGACACGAATACCTTGGAGTTGGCGCGGGTCTTGAATGCCACGGTGCCCGGGATCAGGGCATAGATGGTGTGGTCGACGCCCATGCCGACGCCGGTGCCCGGATGCCATTTGGTGCCGCGTTGGCGGATGATGATGTTGCCGCCGACGACGGCTTCGCCGCCGAACTTCTTGACGCCGAGGCGTCGGCCAGCCGTATCGCGACCGTTGCGGGAGGAACCGCCTGCCTTTTTGTGTGCCATCGGTTGTGCTCCTTATTCCTTGTCGTCGGCCTTGGCGGCCTTCTTGGCCGCTGGCTTCTTGGCGGGCTTGTCAGCCGCCGCTTCGGTGGTCTCGGCCTTCGGCGCGGCCTTCTTGGCCGGCGCCTTCTTCGGCTTGGCTTCCGCCGCCGGAGCCTCATCGGCAGCCGGAGCAGCCTTCTTGGCGGCCGGCTTCTTGGCAGCCGGCTTGGCCTCGGCAGCAGCCTCGGTCACCGAAGCGCTGTTGGCAGCGAGAGCCGCGAGCTTCTTCTCGTAGCGGGCCTTGGCGATCTCGTCGACCTGGGTCGTCGGCTTGGCGCCGCCGGTCAGGATCTCGGTGATGCGAACGGTCGACAGACGCTGGCGATGGCCGTTGCGGCGATCGTAGTGCTGGCGGCGCTCCTTCTTGAGGATGATGACCGTACGTTCTTTTTCCGTGGCGATGAACTGGGCCGCGACGAGCGCGCCCTCGACCAGCGGAGCACCAACGGTGACGGCATCGCCTTCACCAACCATCAGGACCTGGTCGAAGGTGACCACGTCGCCGGGCTCGCCCGCGATCTTCTCGATCTTCACCACGTCATTGGCGGCAACCTTGTACTGCTTGCCGCCGGTCTTGATCACTGCAAACGTCATGCGCGTGCCGGGATCTCCCGGCCTCCATCGTTTCGCGCCCTGTGGCGCCGCAGGCAATTGCCAGAACCTGCGGGCTTCCGAGTGGTCTGCCGGTGGATACCGGCGGCGGCCTCGAGCAGCGGTTGAACAAATCAAAAATGCGCGCCGGGTAGCCCAGCACGCAATTCGAGGCGGTGTATGACGGGTAGGGGACCCAGAGTCAAGCTCAGGTTGGCAGCACAGCCCCGCAACGCGCCATCCTCTCCCGCTTGCGGGGGAGGGGGACCGCCGTAGGCGGTGGAGGGGGGAGCAACGCACTCAAGTCAGGCAGTAGAGTGCCGCTGCCGACGTCACCGCCGCTTCCCTCCCTTCCGTCGGCTATGCAGCCACCTTCCCCCGCAAGCGCGCGAAGGCCCGCGCCTCAGCTGGCCGGGTACCAGTTGGCGATCCGCACCTCGGCGGCGTCGCCGACCAGCGTCTTGAACTGCTCAACGTCGGAGCCGCGGGAGTGGTAGGGGTAGACGATCTTCGGCTTGAACGCCTTCACCGCATCGGCCGCCTGCTCGATGGTCATGGTGTAGGGCAGGTTCATCGGCAGGAAGGCCACCTCGATGCCGGCCAGGGCCCGCATCTCGGGCGTGTCCTCGGTGTCGCCGGCCACATAGACCTGCTTGTCGCCGAAGCTGAACACGTAGCCGTTGCCGACGCCCTGCGGATGGTACTGCAGGCGATCCGCAGTGGTGTTGTAGGCGGGAACGGCAGCGACCGCGACGCCGTTCACCGTGGCCTTGTCGCCGTTCTTCATCGCCGTGGCATGGCCCTTCAGCGCTTCGGGCAACTGCCCGAACACCTCCTCGGTGACGTAGACCGGCACCGCATCGCCGGTGAGCTTCACGAGGTTGTCGGCGTTGTAGTGGTCGGGATGGGCGTGGGTGATGAAGATGGCGGTGGGAGCCGGCAGGCCCTCGAAGCTGTTCTCGGCCGGATCGAGGTAGAACACCTGATCGCCGAAGCTCAGCGCCAGGCTCGCATGCATCACCGGATGGATGCCGACGTCGCCGCCGGAGGTCGGGATCGTGTCAGCGGCCCCCTGGGCGAAAGCGGGGCGGATGACGGTTAGGGCGGGCAGGGCGGCAAGCCCCGCGAGGATGGTACGACGCTGCAATCGATCTCTCCCTAGTTTGGACGGATGGCAAGCAGCCGCTCCCGCAGGCGCGCGGCTGCGGCGTACTCGGTAACAAGGGTCAACGGCTTGTGTTCCGCCTGCCAACGGGAAAGTGACCATTCGGGCGCTGCCGCCGAGACCGGGGCGACCGGGAGGTAGGCGTCGGCCTCGTGCAACTCGGGCTCGTCGGCCAGCATGGTGGCGATCGGGCCGCGCCGATACTCGTCACCCTCCCAGGCGTCGAGCAGGTCGCGCTCGAACGGGGTGAGCCCGGTGAGCAACAGGCCATCGGCGGTGCCGCCGGGGACGCGCACCAGTGCCGGGTAGACCCGCTGCGGGTAGGGCACCACCTTGAAGCCGGGGGCGCGGGCGGCGTGGAGTGTGCCCGGCCGGAGCGGCCGCCCGAGCACCGCGGCGAGGAGTTCGGGATCGCGCAACGTGCCGTAGACGAAGAGCGGCTGGGGCGGATCGAGGGGCGAGGCGTTCATTTTCGGGCCAACTCCGGCATCGGGCGTCCATCCACCATTCATGCGCCGTTCATCCCGGTGGCGCTTCGGCGGCAATTCCGTGGCCGCGCTCGTTCGGGTGAAGTTGGAATAGAGTGTTGCAGGGTGCGGGCCGCTATGCCATAAGCCCGCCCGTCTCGACCAGCCGCGAGTAGCGGCACGGCACGACCTCGCGGAGAGGTGGCAGAGTGGTCGAATGCACCGCACTCGAAATGCGGCGTGGGGGCAACTCCACCGGGGGTTCGAATCCCTCCCTCTCCGCCATCTTCACTTCTTCATCTATTTGATTCAGATCATCTTTTTGAGATTGTTGGGCGGTCGTTCCAACTTGCCTCCCACTTTTCCTCCCACAATGGCAGTGCGCACTTGCCGGAGCTGAATTGCCTCCTGCATGAAGAGAGGGGAGGACCCATGGAAGACGACCTTACTTCGCCTCTCGTCATGATCGACGAGCCGCCGCCGTTTTCGACCACGCCGGACGAGTGGCAGGCCTTCTTGGTCGAGCTGTCGCCTGAAGCCGTACCGAATTCCGAGCAGCGGGCCCAACTGCGTCGCTACGCTATCCGCTGGCTCAACTGGAGCATCGAGCGCGCCAAGGCGGCCGCCCTGGCCCCCCCCCCGGGGTCACCCCGCCATCCGCGGGTTAGTCCTTATCAGACGCCGCTCCAAAGCGGCGCTGTTTCGAACTTTCTGACAAAGCAGACAAACTTCAGTGCCAGGTGTCGGCGTCCCGCGGCTCTCGCCGCTGCATCTCGCGGTCGTAGACCTCAACCGCGAGCGGCGTTTCCATCACCTCGACCAATCGGCTGATGGTCTGCCGAGGATCGATGCTCGCCATCTCCAGTGCGTCGTGCAACTGCACCACGACGTCGCGAGCATCCACCCTGCCGGGGTGCATGGCATCCTCGAGGAACGCGGCGACGCCGGCAGGCCCGTCCACGATATCTACAATGTCCCTGACAGCATCCACCGGATCGATGCCGCTCGCGGGTGGGAGGTAGTCGTAGAGAAGGTCGCTCACCTTCACGACGATCTCGTCCGCGGTCAGGAACGCTTCTGGCACGAAGCTGGTGTGGCGCTGCTGGCTAGCGTTGGGCAAGTTGAGCCTCCTCAAGGTGGACGTCTGCCGCGAGCTTGTCGCGCCGAATGCCTTTATAGGACGGGTGTCGGACCTGACCGTCCGGCGTGATCTCAGTGAACTCGACCTCGACCAGCAGCCGAGGTTGGACCCAGCGGCAGACGCGCGCCTCCTTGCGGGGCATATTAACGACCGGCAGCGGCTCGTCCGTCCGTATCAGCTTCAGCAGCTCCAGGACTTGGAAGCGCTCCCAGTTGGTGAAGCCGGTGCCGACGGCGCCGCGGCAGATGGGCCGCCCATCTTCCTCAGTAGCGAGGAACAATCCACGGACATCGTCCGGGCCATATTCGGGCTGCCGCCAGCCGAGGATGATGAACTCCTGCCGCTGGTTGCTCTTCACCTTGAGCCAGGCGCCTGAGCGGTCCTCGCCACCCCGGTAGGGCGCGTTGACGGCCTTGGCGATCATGCCCTCGAAACCACCGGCCCGCATGGCGGCCAGAACCTCCTCGCCGCGGCCAACGAGATGGTCGCTGAAGTGGATGGGTGCATCAGCGGGCACATGGGCAAGCAGCCCTTCCAGCCGGGCCTTTCGTTCAATCTGCGGCAGGGGGGTAAGGTCCTCGCCATCCTGCTCCAGCAGGTCGAAGGCAAAGAAGACGACCGGCTCCCGCCCGTCTAGGCTGTTTCCAGCAGGGTGAAGTTGGAGCGGCCGTGCTGATCTATGGCGCAGAGTTCGCCGTCGATCAGGGCAGAGCCTTTGGTCAGCCCGGCTAGGGCGGGGACGACATAGCCGAACCTGTCAGTCCAGTCATGGCCGCGGCGGGTGTAGAGCCGGACCCTGTTCCCCGCTATCGCCGCCTGACAGCGGTAGCCGTCGTATTTCATCTCGAACAGCCAGTCGTCACCCTGTGGCACCTGCTTGACGAGGGTGGCGAGCTGGGGTGGATGAAAGGCGGGTAGTGTTGAGGTAGAGTCCGAGTCTGTGCGCCGTGGGCGCTTTGAGCGGGGGGCGGGCTTCAGCCCAGCCATGGCTTACTCTCGAACAACATGCCGACTCAATGCCCAGCGATTGAGTCGGTTGCGACTGGTGTCGTGGCGCGACCCCGCGCCGATATGTTAGCCTTCGAAGAAAATAGGCGGGGGGCTCTGTTGACTATCGACAGCAACATGACTGATCAATTCACCATCATCGTCGAGAACGACGTCACTGAGTGGCACGACGACACCGGCGTGGCCTATCACTATCCAAGACGGTATAGACGCTTCCTGGCTCCAGGCACTCGCCTCATCCACTACAAGGGGAAGCTGAGAGACTCGGCCTTCAAGGGCGCCCGACTATCGGAGCATCCTCACTATTTTGGCGTGTCCGTCGCAGGCGACAGCTACACCGACCCATCGAGCAGCAAGGGCGATCTGTTCGTCAAGATCGTGGACTTTGAGCCCTTTAGGCACGCGGTGCACTATAAGGACACCGGCGGCAACTATCGTGAGGTGATACCAGCCACACGCCAGGGCAACTTCTGGCGAGACGGCGTTCGCCCGACCACCGAAGCCGCGTTCCTGGCCATCCTCACGGAAGCGGGCGCGCAAGTCCCGGCCATTCAACCCCCGACGGCCGATGACGAGCTAACCTCAGTGTTGATAGAAGGCGGCAAGAAAGTTGTCTACTCCACCCGCTATGAACGTAAACCGGCCCTCCGCGAGAAGGCTATCGCCATTCACGGCACTTCCTGCTTCGCGTGCGAAGTTGACCTGCATGCAGTCTACGGCGTCACTGCGAAAGGCTTCATTCACGTCCACCACCGTCGGCCGCTCTACCTCACCGGCGAAACGCCGGTGGACCCGAGTGTGGACTTGGTCCCGCTTTGTCCGACCTGCCACTCCATCGTGCATCTAGGCGGAAAACTGCGCACGGTGAACCAGGTCCGCGGCTACTTGGGTAAGGGGCCCATCGCTCTCGGCAACTGAACCCTAGGCATTCCGCATACCCCACGGCCCCAACCAGCGTTACTGACGTTTACCTTTACCTTGCGTCAACCTAGGCCGCGCTTCTGAATGGCGCTGGGCGCCCTTGCTGACACAGGGTGCCCATCATGACACATTTCACCAAACGAGAAATCGCCGCGGAGCATCGCCGCCGGCGAAATGAAGTGGGTGTTACTCGCCGTGACGACCGCGACTATTCCGTCGCAAGCGGCAATAGTTGCATTCACTGCGGCCTGCCACTTGGCTACCTGCTGCCCGCGGGTCAAGACGCCGGGCTTTGCGACAGTTGCTTGTCACAAGACGACTGACTCTTCGGGGACCTTCACTCTGGTATAGAGTGGCCGGGGCGGGGGGAAAGCTTGCCACGTTGACGTGCCTCTGCTCGCCAGAGCTTGCGTCGTGCGTCCGGTGGCTCCAGGTGGCGATACCTACCCCCTGAGAACTTCGCCCAGTCTAGCGCGAAACCGGTGCGGACAAGCTCAGCCGCGAGGTCGCGACCATCCGGCAAGAAGCACTCAGCCACGACTCGGTCATACGACAGCTCAGGCCTGATCCGGGCAGTAATGATCTGGCCCTTGCAGAGTTGCACCAGCGCCCACTTGGCCCGCTGGCCCCAAGGATGATCGAGCTCTGGTGCGTCGATGCCCGCCAGGCGGAGGCGGACGTTGTCAATGACGATGGTGTCGCCGTCGATTACCCAGCATCGTCCCTTGAGAACCGTTCCAGCGGGTGGCGGCGCTGGACGCTCCAGCACGACAACGCGTGTCTCGACCCGCGTGTGGAAGGTCACAGGGCGAAGCGGCCGATCGGGTTTGGCAACTGTGCGGGGCGCGCTTAAAAACAGTCGCGCCAACAACCGAAAAAGCCCCACGATCCACCCCTGTGCATACGAGCCATGGTGCTCCTTACAGGAGGCACGGCTCTAGTTGATGCGTTGCTTCGCCGAGAGTTCAAGCTTGTAGTCGTCGTTACTCCACCAGGTCGCTCGACCGCTGAGCTTTGTAGATTTGGTGGGCAGCCACTCCGCCGCTAAGATGGCGAAGTTGAAGACATCGTAGTCATCTTCCAACCGATAGGCTCCGGCCCTAACGTCCAGCCCCTCCGTCGGGCTCAACTTGATCCAGGCACCCATTATGCGTTGTAGGTAGCTATCTCCCACAGTCCACTCGCCACCCGTTCCAACCGCGAGTATAGGCGTAAGGCTCCAATCCGCTGTCAGATCGTATTGACGGTCGTTCCAGCGGCTTTCAGACACGGTAGCCGCGAATTCCACGTCTCCTACCGGCAGGGCGGCGGAGACCATCCACTCATCGGTCTGCTCGCCGGTATCCTTGTCGTATTCTGTTGCCAGAGCCGCTACCAGCGCCACCCTGCCCGTTTGAGCGGTGAAGCCGGAATGTGTGACGAGCGTTTGCTTTCCGCCATCAAGAAGACCGGTGACGAGCACCGTCGAGTGAGCTGTGAGCATCTCACTTCCATAGTTAACCACCCCTACGAGCGTGCCTTTCGGCTCCGGCTGAAATGGCCTGAAGGTCGACCAAGCTGCTTCTCCCAGCGCCTCAATAGCAACCCCCGCGGACCATCCTAGCTGATCGCCGACAAACACCTGCACCCCGTTGCCGCCAACGAGCCATGAGCCCCCCTGACCCATGACCGAGACGCCTTCGCTGTTGAGCAGTAGGTTGGTAAGGGCCTCGTCATCGTAGAAATTAGCGATCGATTTTTGACGTCCCAGCGATACAAGCCAGTCTTCCCCGGCCAGCCTGAGGTAGGCTCCGTCAAACCGAAGGAACTGCTCATAGCCGCTGTCCCAGGATGCAATCGCGTATTGATCCGCCAGGGTAGCGCCCAGTTCAAGATTCGTCGCGCCAAAATCCTGCCGAACAACGACACCTGCCTTGCCTTCATGCACCAATATGGCGTCCTGCGAACCACTATCTGCGCCGAAGATTGCTTCAACTTCGGCCCAGACCCAGGCGCAACCGGAGCCGACGGTCAAGACAGTGTGGTCTTGGCAGCTCTCCAGGTGCGGGGCGAGATAGTCGCTCTGGCCGAACGGGTCGGCTGTTGCAGGTGATGGAAACAGCAACGCTGCACAAATGATTGCTAGTATTCTCAAAACATATCCCCAAACTCGCCGACACTTTGGTTCGGGAGATAGCGCCCAGTCAACCACGAGATGAAACCAACCCCGCCGGGACGTTCTAGCGCCAGTCACCAAGCGCCGCGGCCGGTCCAAATTGGGGGTATGAACCGGCCGCCGCCAAGTCCGCGCATCGTAACGGTAACCGCTCTCCGTTTGGTCGCCGTTATGCCCTGTGGACGCTTCGCGTGCAGCGAATACGATCCGCCTCCGGGCCTAGCCTGGTTCCGCGACCGGCTGACGGTCTGTCACCTAAGAGGTTTACGAATGAAACTCACCAGGAAGATGCTGGAGGCGATGGCGGCGGCGCTCGACGCGGCCGAGGCCAGCGACGGCTTCAACGGCGGCGACTTCGACGGCATGGACCCGCAGCAGTTCACCTATGCCCGGACGTGGGTAACAGAAGAGCTGGCGAAGCAAACTACGGCGGCGCTGGACCGCAGTCAGCATCGCCGACCGATGCCTAGGATCATCACTGGACCGGGGGAGTAGCCCTCGACATTTTCCTTGAGCTGCGCGGCTTCCCAGGCCGACTGCGCTTCAGGTTTTGTCAGTTCGCCTCCTCTGGGTCCGGTGTCGCGGCCAAGTAGCCGTGGCCGATCAGCCAATCCCGGAGGATGTAGATGACTGCCTCTGTCCTGGTGGGCGTTGCCAGGTCTGAGGCCATGAAGGCGTCCAGCCCGGCCGTGATGTCCCAAGGTGGCGGCTCAGCTCCTGACATTTGGTCCACCTGCTCCAGTGTAGCGGGCGGTGCGAGGTCGATCGCCGGGAGGTCGTCAGCTAAGTCGCGAACGATGGAAGGCGCGCGGCTGCCTGAAACCTCGTTGACCGTTGCGACGAGCTGCCGGGCAGCATGAACACGCGGGTCGATCTCGAACATGAGTTCCGGCATCCACAGCTTGGCTACAGCCAACATGTCGGTCAGCGCCTGCGCTGCCGACTTCTCCTGCTCTGTTGGCATCGAACTTATCCTCGCGCCCGTTAGCCAGCCTACGATGCATCATCGTTCATGGAGGACAAGATGCAGAGTTGCTGGATTGTGGCGGCTACGCCTGTGATGGCGGGCTAGGCTACTTGGCCCGACGCGTGGTCGAGGGCCGGCGGCGGGGCGAGAGGCTGAGGCGACGGCTACAGGCTTTGGCGTTGCTGACAGGGCTAACGCGGTCTGGACTGCCCACCGGCGACTTGGACCGCTGAGTGATGCGCCTTGAGCACACCGCGCAGCGTCAAGACGAGGATGACGGCCGCACCCCGCCGGGCGCCCACAACAGGCAGAGCCGGCTAGCTAGTCGAGCAAGAAGCTGTAGAAGCACGCCTTCGACAAGCCGACAACCATCTCGCCACTCACGACTCCAAGAACCCCACACCAGCCCGCATCATTGAATATTCCTTCGGTGTGGCCACCCGCGGGGACGTAGCCAACACGCCGTCCCTTCATCGAGTAAATATTGAGGATCACGCTCTTCCCTGGGACATAGTATCCTATGATGTGTCCGTCATCAGTTATTAACCGCCGATGTCCGCTCGGAGAGTTTTCATAGTTCGATGGGCTGTTTTCATAGTTCGTAGGGCTGTTGTCGTAATTTGTAGATGAGTTACTATAGTTATTAGACGAGTTGCTGTAATTTGTTTCGCTGTTGTTGTAATTTGATGGGCTTAGGTCGAACGAAAGTGCGTCGGGGTCGATGACGATCGCTCTCATGTCAGCCGATGCGGGAGTGGCGGCAAATGCGATGAACGACGCTCCCACAATTAGTTCCCGCAGCAACTTTGTCACCTCTCGTTCACATATATCGCTATCTGCGAGAACTACCATCAATCCTAACGCATCTTCCGTCCGCGGGTCTAGCCTGAGGTCGGCCCGACATCAATCCTTCCCCTGGCGGCCGCAGCGTCCCCATAGATGCCGTTGTTGAAAAAACCCCTCTCGCAAGGACCTTTGACACCCAGGTAGTCACTTGTTTACCTTCCGGATCGGGGAGGCTCAAATGATCTTAAGGAATATTACCGCGTTTATCGCGGTGGCCGCATTACTGTCCGGTTGCGCGGCATCATCGAAGACGTTTTACGCCAATCCGGCCAAGGTGAAGGACACCCAGCTCTGCCGGACCTTCCTGGAGGCGGCAGAAAAGGGCCACCAGCAATTCGCATATGATACCGCGCAGGAAGCCGGGCGGCGTGGCCTCACGCTCGAAGAGTGTCAGAACAAGGTTGCCACTGAGAACGGGGTGCTTGTCGCTACCGCGTTGGTGGCAACGGCGGTCGGGGTTGGTATCGCGTGCCAGAATGGCTGCGGAGGGGGCGGATACTCGCCAAATTACGCCTCTGCGGCGGGCACGGACTACGACTGCGCTGGCGGCCCTGGAAATGGCCCCTACTTCGTGCAAGGGCCATTCCGCCTAAACGGCCCAGACTACTACGGCCTCGATGCGGATCATGACGGCATCGCCTGCGAACCATACCAGGACTACGGTTCTTGACGGTTGACTCTAGCGCCGGGGCCCAACCGTCGAAAGTTGCTGCCCCTGCTAACCAGTCGGGTGGGGTTCTGACCAGCGCGGCATGTCGTCGGGCTGCCTGAGCACTCTACGAACTGTCGCACCAGCGCCATGCGCGCCCGTGTAGGTGGCGGGCCGCATCTTCCAGCCGGCACGGAACGTCGGTTTGTGCTTGCCGCAGACCGAGCAGTAGACCCGAGCGGCAAGCTCGTCCCGGTGGGAATAGAAGTCGAAGTCCCAACCTAGACGTTGGATGGCCAACTCGATCCTCAGCGCCCCGGTGTGAGAGCAGTCCAAGTAGTTGGAGCAGTCGCAGTCGGTGACCTAGTCGCTCTCCAGAAACTGCCGCAGGGTGCGGACCGCGAACGTGGGCAACGCGGGCACCTCAGTGGAAGTTGCGGCCCGAAGGCATGGCGTCCCGGATGCGCTTTCGCTCTGCTTCCAGATCGTGGTGCTTGTCGCCGCCACGGGCGCTGCCATGCGGGCCCCTCTTCCCCTCGTCAGCGTTGGCGATCATGCTCTCGCCGATATCGGTTCCGTTCGACAACTCCAGCAGCAGCGGGGTCATGTCGTAGACCTGGCGGGCTATGACGTGGGCTACTATGCCCTCTTTCTGCACCTCCCCGCGCACCGCCATCATGCGCGCCCCCAACACGACCGCTCGGTTGGCCTCGAAGACCTTAGGCCAGACAATGATGTTGGCGAGCCCGGTCTCATCCTCAAGACTGGCGAAGATCACCCCGCTGGCGGTCCCAGGGCGCTGCCGCACCAGCACCGGTCCGGCGAGGGTGACGATGCGATCCGCGGCACCTCTCACAGGGCACCCGCGGCGGTGATCCGCTTCGCGTTGAGGGTGTTGCGCAGGAAGCTGACCGGGTGCCCCTTCAGCGACAGGCTGAGGGTTCAGTAGTCGTAGATGATCTCCTCGCCCGGCGGCATTCGCGGCAGATCGTCCAGGAATGCATCTGGCTGGGTCGTCGGCCGGCCAGCGGCAACGAACAAGGGCAGCCTACGCCGCCGGTGCCCTTGAACGTCGCCATGGAGCGGCGGAGCTGGTCGGCAGCGCCGGGCGAGAGAACCCTGCGCCGACAATGGCGATCTTCATCGCCTGCTCCCGGAAGAGCGGGACGCCGTAGGTCTTCTTGAGCACCGCCTCCAGCTCGGCCTAGGGATAGATCACCGGCTCAAGTCCTAAGCGGCGCTTGAGGTAAGAGTGAACCACGCCGCCCTGGATGGGTCCGGGCCGGACAGGGGCGACCTCGATGATCAGGTCGTAGAACTTCGCGGGCTTTAGCCGCGGCAGCATCGACATCTGCGCCCGGCTCTCGATCTGGAACACGCCGATTGTGTCGGCCCGCTGGATCATGGCGTAGGTGCGCGGGTCTTCGAGCGTCACCGATGCCAAGGTTGTCAGGTCGGTGCCATAGTAGATATGCATCAACTCGAAGGCGCGGCGGATGTAGCTCAACATGCCGAGGGCGAGCACATCCACTTCAGGATGCCGAGCGCGTCGATGTCATCCTTGTCCCACTTGATGGTAGTGCGCTCGACCATCGCCGCGTTCATGATGGCACGGTCGCAATGACGAAGCCGGCGTAGGTGCTGGGCGCGAGACTATCCTCATTGGGTCGGCTGTCCAGAGTGCGAGACATGGATATGACCAGCTGCCCCCTCGGCGAGGGCTTCGACGTCACCAAAGGTAGGTGGCATCCAAGCCCTTTGGTCCGCGGGTTGCGGTGTGTGGCGTTGGCACACCTGACTATTGCGGTTGACGAGTCTCTCGGGCCCACCGTTAGCACCAACTCGCAGGTCCTGCTACTTACCCCTCATGTTTGGCCACTGCTCATAGAAACGATCAAGGTCGAGAATTGCGCGCCGATACGATCGTGCGTCATCAGCAGGAACGTCAAAGTCCACGTCGAGGCCTTTTTCCGCCAACAACATTCCCTCTGGGAATTTATCGGTGGCAACGAGGTCGACATATAGCCCGTAGTCTACCTTGTAGACTACGAAACGCTCACCAGGCCGGTGAGCGGCAGATCGGCTGCGGTTCAAAATGTGAAGCGCACGGCGATCAAAAAGTCGATCGATGATCGGGTCTTGGGTGCCAACCGGTAGCAGAAATGCTCTGGTTCGCCTGTTACCAATAACCTCGTCCCTTATCCACTCAAGCAGCAATCTATTCGCCTCATTCGATTGGATTGCCTGATACTTCTCCTGCTGAAAAAAGTCGTAAGCTGCTTGTCTAACAACAGGCATTGATATGGGGGTGTTAGTAGCTCTTTGCGCTGCGACTGACAGGATGTGCATGGCATCTCGCGGGACCCCCTCACTGGCGCGAACGAACTCTGTGAAGACATTCTCTTGCGTAAATGAGGAGTGAATAATCGCGTCCGACCGACCCAACTCAACGCCGATCTCTTGGGCGATAGAGAGTGCGTGACTCACGATGAAATTTCTGAAGAACCGCTGGGCTCGCTCTTCATCATTATCGATGACCAGGTAATCATCCAAGTTGAGGGCGGCGCTGATGTCCGCGCCGACCTCGAAACCGATGTAGCTGCCGTCCTGCCTATCTACCTTGAACTCAGCACGATGTTCGATCGCAGCGATTTTTACCGAGATATTCGGGACACTGAACATGGCCCTTCGGATCAAGTCCGCCAGGTAGGGCTGAATTTCCGCCGGAACTGTGGTCCATTCATCGATAAGGACCCAGAGGCGCTTCGGAGCACCGTAATTTGCCAGCCGTCTGATTGCCCTCGAAAAGAAGCTGAAGTCAATCCAGGATATCTCGGTTCCCGAGATGCGCACCTTGGTGCCTTCGTGACTAGCCTCAGACCTCTCTCTGCCACTCGAGGCCCCTAAGTGACCGTCTAAGGCGAAGCGCGCTTCCAGTGTCGCCGTTTCCGTGAATGAAAAATCCTTGGCGGCTTCTTGCTCTGTTTCATGGGTGCCTTCAACCCGAGTTTCAGTGAAGCTGTCCACAAAACCATTCATGTAAGGAGCGGCGGTGGCTAGGTCCCACCCACGATTAGGGTCGGTAAATATTTCTAACAGCTCATGGTGAATCGCTGAGCAGATATCAACAAGTAAGCGCGTCGCACGTTCACTCACTGGCAATGTGGTGTCGCCGTAAATAGATCCGTTTGATCCAATGTTCTGCGCGTCTATGTAAATAGCCAGGTCACCATGTTCATTTTTCTTGCCTTGGAAATACCGTAGCGCATGCGTTTTTCCGGTTCCGCGTCGGCCGTATACGATCTGATTATTGTGTGCATCTAGAATATCAAGAACGGGCCCAACAGACACAAACGTCTCTGCGATCTGACGCGCGGATATTCGTTCCGCACGGTCGTTAAAGCGCATGTAGCAGCGATTAATTTCTGAGTTTCCCAAAACACCCCCCCACGCAGCGATACTATGACGGCTTACACGCTTTCACCCTGCGCGACAGCTGGCAAGAGTCTTGGCATTGCTGGGGGCGTGCCATCCGAGGAGCGAAGGCGGAAGCTCACGCTTCACCCGGCGAGCGCTGCGCCGAAACTACCGACAGGTAAAAATCTAACTCTTGTAATTTTTATAAGATAAGTTATATTTTCCTGGCCAATGGATGGCAAGGACGCTCACAATGCTGCAGAGACACTCGAACGAACTGATGCTCCGCTTGGAATCCGTGAACAACATCGGGGCTACGGAAATCCGAAGGGACGAACTCAAGCTTTGGTATGGCCTTGATCAGCGCATCACGGTTACCGTTTGGCGGGACATAAGCGAGCGCTGGGCCGAGATCGTTGGAGAGGAGAATCCTGATCTGACGCTGCTCGTCGGCGACGGCGACGGGGTCTATATCCTTGTCTGGGGCGAGGGACTGACCCCCTCTGAGGATGCCTGGTTTAAGGATATCAGAGTCCTGGCGCGGCGCTCAGGTGCACCGGTAGAGGACGCGTGAATGCCCATTTATCGTCACAGCACCTGGCGCAGCTACGACGAGGGCGGGGTTACCGACTCAGATTGTGTCGTGAACATCGTAGGACCGGACATCATCGTCGAGTTCGAGGGGGACAGTCCGCATAGCTGGTATCGTTATACTGGCTACGAGGTCGGCCCAGGACATTACCAGTTGGAGTGTCGCGAGCTGAACGGCACAGCAACTCTCCACCGCATGCCGGATGAGGACATTCTCGAAGGACGCTGGAAAGAGGGGAATTTCGGCATGTGGATGATTGAATTGTCCGACGTGGAATAGACTGAAGGGGCCCTGCGGGCCCCTTCAGTTCTTTGGGCTCGAGGTGCGGCCGCCGGCTGCCTGACGATAATCGTTCCGCCCTGGCTATTTTCTCTGTAAGTTGCCTCTGCACCTTCTTATTGAACGGACGACAGCGTTGTTTCGCAGTTTCCCTTTGTCGCTCGGGCTGATTCTTATGATTAGCTCATCGGCGTTAGCTATGAGCGCCGCCGAGTTTCAGGCTACCCATAAGGGACTAAGTCAGACTCAACGCTCAACCGTTGAGGGATACATCTTCCCGCTGATGGCTAACCTAACTGTGTTAGACACATGCGTAGCTGCAGGTATGCCGAAACCTGCATTCTACGACGATGTGGTAGGCGCGTTGCGTAGCGCGGCTTCAGAGACCGGTCTTGATCAAGATTATTTCGAGATGGCGGATCGTTACATGCGCGCTCGGATGGGGGCGTTGCATGGGGGGGAGTGCCAGGCGACGGTCCAGTGGTTTGCGATGGTTGGTTTCTTCTAAGAACGTCGCCTGTATTGCCGGGCGGGAGGCTTCGAAACGGGACGCAGAACCCCTTCCCGGTTGCCCCGACAATTTCGTCCGCTCTCCCGCACATGTGGTATCATTATACCCATGTGAATAAGGCTCGGCTGGCGTCGCGTGGCGGACTACCCATTCCAAGATGAAGTGCACCAAGCCAGGTTCGAGGAAGGTCGGGCGCTGGCGGGTCGCGGCGGTGCCATGGCGCTCCACTGCGGGGCCCGAACCCGCAACGGACGCATCTGCCGGCATGCACCGCTTGCCGGCCACACACGTTGCCTGCGTCATGCCGGGCCGAAGGCGGCGCGAGCATATCGCCAGCGGCAGTTCAACGACATGCAGGCGGGCAAGATCGGCTACGCCGAGTTCGCGCGCAGCGAGGCGAAGCGGGGCGCAAACCGGCTGCGGGATCAGTGGAAGAAGGACCCGTGGGTGCACGGGCGCACCATCGACCTCCTCGAACACGAGATGGCGTTCCAAGGCGAGCTGCTGCACTGGAACGGGTCGCGCCGCCTGGCCCCCGCGATCCTGGACTGGCTACGGTGGAAGTTCCGGCGGCTGCAGATCGACGGGGCCCAGAACGAGGCCTGGGCGCTGCTGCTGCGGGCCGAGCTGCCGCGGCGGGTGAGGGACGCCGGCGATCCGCCGGCCGCATGGACCGAGCAGGAGTCGGTGGGGCCGGCCGCGTGGGAGGCCGGTGGTGCCCCGGTGACTGGGAAGCGGGTCCGGCGGGATGGACCGAAGGTTAGGCGGGAGGCCGCCGCCGTCGGTTTGCCACCCTTGTCAAAGCCGGAGAACATGGACCCGCTGGAGGTTGCCAGGATTGTCAGCTCGTCGATGGACGTGCTGCGCCCGGCGCTTGCCCTGTGTCGAACGGACGACGAGCGCGACGGTTTGGTCGCCGCGCTCGTCAACTATGCCAGGGAGCCGCAGTCAGCGGCTCGCCGGGAGGAGTGGACTACGCTGCTTCGCGCGCTTCGGGAGCGTTAATCGGCAAACCTTTCAACGTTTTGTCGACGGCCTGCAGAAACGCGTCCGCAAGGCTGAAATGCCGGGCGTCCAGCCTCGCTTCGAAAAATTCGCGACCGTTCTGAATTTCGCCCCAGACAAGATCGCCGGAACGGCCGAACCGGAACCGGGCGGTTGGCAGCGCGGCAAATGCCAGAGCAAGAGCGTCATCAATCTGACCGACGTTGGTGGGCGCGCCGACAGCGAGTTGCTCAAAGCCCGAGCTGAAGGCGGCCCGCCAAGCCTCCTTCACAGCGACGCAGGCCCGCACGGGGAACACAATGTCGTGCCCATGGACGACACCGTTCGGATCGACCACGTCGGCGCCGACGCTATCGCTGCAAACCATGATCCAGAACTGCGCAGTAGGCGTCGCCCACACGAGGGCCTGGAGGCTATCGCGTAGGAAAGACTTAACTGTGGTGTGGGGGAGGGTAGGCTCGCCGGTGGTGGGGTTCTGCAAGGCAGACTCCAATGTTCGTGTGTTGCCATGACCGACTATCCGGTCACGGCCTTCCTCTGGCGAGGAATGACAACCGGCAGGGCACCTCCTTTCTTCTGGTAGGGGTAAGATCAGGCGGCGGAGTCGGTCAGGATCAGCGGCGCGGGGCAGACGAACACGACGTCCGGCAGCGGAACCCTGCTCCGCACCAGCAGTTCGAGCGCAAGTTCGTCGCTTCCCACGTTCGCGGCACCCGCCAGGAGCCACTTCGGGGCGGATGCGATGGTCAAGTGATCCATCGCCTTCGTCGTCGGACTGTCAAACCGCCAGTAGGTCACGACGACGGCGTCCCCGATCGGGAAGATCGGCGAGCCGAAACCGTCGCGGGAGCCAAGCAAAGCGGCCAGCTCAGCATTGGATGTCACGCGGACCCTGAAGCTGCGGTCCGGGTTGGCCTTGAACCAGGATTGGTCAGCAAGCGACTGCTGGTAGAAAGTGGGGTAGGGGTGGGACATAACTTACCTTCGGTTGTTGCCGTCCATCGCGCACTGCGCGATGGACGGCGGTTGGTCCGTGCTCATCATCTGATATCGCACAGGAATTTGGTGCAGCCGCCCCCGCCGACCGCCGTCCATGCACTCCGCACGCGACAGCGATATGGGACTGGCTATCTACTATTTCTCTAGTTCTAGAAATCGATAGACGGTGGACGGAACGGCGTTTTATGAAGCATTTTCAAAGGCTTGACCCCGTCCACCGTGCGTCCATCGCGCTTACGCCGTGGACGGATCGGGCGGGCGCGTGCCGCTTAGCGCCTGCTCGGCCAGCTCGCGACAACGATCGGCAGGAGGGAACATCCGGCCGTAGACCCGAGGCTGGGTCGTGCGCCGGTGTCGGTGCGCCTCAGGGCAGAGAACGTCCAGCCGTTCCTGAATTTCGGCGCTCGACGCAGACCGCTGCTGCGCCGCCCGGCACCACTCGCGGTAGTCTTGTTCCAGCTCAGGGTTGGCGATGAAGGTAGGTTTGGTGTCCCAGTCGGTGCCGAAGCGGTGCGGGTTTTGGACGCGCTCAAGCCAGTAGAGCGTGAAGCTATCCGCCGTGGAACTGGCCATGGCCAACTTCTCGGGCGTGTCGAGCGGGACCCGCGGGTTGAATTTGGTGACATCCCGCGCGAGCAGGAACTCCATGAAGGCTTCGCGCCCAAAGTTGTCCCACTCCGCCCACAACCGGGCGAAGTAGGCAGTGTCCACGCCTGGCCGCTTCTCTACCCGAAGCACCGTTGCCCGGCGGTCGCCGCCTTCCACCGGCACCGCAGTGGGCGAGTTCGAGCAGAAGATAAAGGCCATGCGGTTCGCCACCTGGCGTGCCGTGAGCCCTTTGTGCTCGATGGTCATGGTGTCCTCGGTTGTCAGCGCCTTGTAGCGGCCCGAGAGGGCGGGGTTCTTGCCGAACAATGACTCGTCCCCCAGCACGACCAGCTTGCCTTCCATATGGCCGTTGAAGTTGCCCAGGAGCTGGTGGTCGGAGGTGAGGTGCAACGAGTATCGCGGGCCAAACATCGACAGCAGGAACAAACCCGTCGTGGACTTGCCGGTGCCCTGACCACCGAACAGGATTAGGTTCGTCCCCGGCTTCTCCAGCGGGTGCTGGAGCTTCCAGGCAAACCAGTTCAACACATACTCGTTGACGTGGTCGCGGCCGCCGGACACGACCTTAAGGAAGAAGTCCAGGATCAGTGAGCAGCTGGCGCCTGCCGGAGCTGGCCCCTTCGGCATGGGCAGCCCGTCAAAGAGGTTCAGCGCACCAGTGGGCTCCTGCCCCGGCAACCACATGCCGAGATTGGTATAGCTGCGCCGCTGCGGGTGCCTGAGCCAGGCAGTGCCGGCGCCGACCTTATGCTTCCCCCCAGTGTCCACGGAGCGATTGTCGTGGTGCGTGCGGAAGTGGGTGTATCCCATCACGCCAAAGGGGACGTCCCCGTGGGCGCGGGGATCCAAGTCCAGCACCCCGTTGATCGGCGTGACCGTGGCGTAGCGCCCGTTCAGGTCCTCCACCCAGTCCGGGATCGGGCGCAGGACGTCTGCCACTGACCCGTTCAGGTGCGAGAACCGCGCTCGGGCGTGCCTACTGTTGAGGGCGTCGTAGGCGGCGGGGTTCGTCGTGAACAGCGTATGACGGAGCAAATCCCAGCCCGTTTTCGGCTCGTGGATCGACTCCCACACTTCCAAGGCTCGCCCCTGCTGCGCGCCCCACTGCGCCGACCAGTCCAGCCAAAGCTCGCGCGTTTCGGCCTCGAACTCGGTGCCCTGGGAAGCGCCGCGCAGCATGTGGGCGAAGCTTACCCATTCGCCGTAGCCGTAGTGATCGCCGTTCGGAAGCGCCGCCATTACGTCTGCCAAAAGCGCAAACGAGGGCGCTTTGTCCGCCGCTGGCGGGTCAATCCGCTGGTTGTCATTGGCCGCCGGCTTGGCAGGCGATGCGACGCCAGCCGCAGGGTTCGCCGGCGTTGCGACGCCGAAGTGAGCCGCCAGGGCAGAGAGGGTGGTGGTGCGCGCGTTAGGCAAAGTTGAACTCCGGATGGAGGGTGGCAAGCGCGAGGGTGCAACCCCGGCGGAGCTTGGAGGCATTGGGAATGTTGAGGGTGTAGGGAAGGCGGAAGACACGATCGGCGTTGTGGACAGTCGGATCAGAGCCAGCGGATCGGTAGAGCTGCTCAAGTGCGCGCGCTTGCGCCCTAACCGCGGCGTTGCCGGCCTCAGGTTCGATGTCATAGATGACCTGAAGGCCGTTACCGGACCGCACGACCTCCGCAATCAGCTCACGCGGGTGCCTAGCTAGCACCTTCTGCTCCCAATCCTGCCGGCCGCGCTGATTGCTAGGGGCGCCATCATGATCGAAAACTACCTGGTGACGCGAAGCGATGTCGTTGGCGCTAGCAACCCTGCTGGTGCCCAGCATGCGCTGCTCTCGGGGGTTCACCCCGTAGTAGAGGTTGGCGAGCCCCCACGATTTGCCGATGAACGCCGACAATGCCATCGCCTCATCAGGATCGCCGAAGCGACCATGCATGGAGGCACGTCCGCCCCTGGGAAGAATGCGTGTCACTTCGACCACGGCATCTGCGGGAAAGCGATTAGCGAGCCAGGCCGAGGCCCTGCGCGCCACACCGGCCGCACCGCACGCCAGCAAAAGCAGGCAATGCAGCTCCTGGGCGGTCGCCTCGTCGCTAGCGAGAGCCTGCACCAGGGTCGCATGCTCCGCTGTGGTGCTGTCGGTCCAATGCAGGTCCAGGGCACCTTGGGCGACCACCCTTAGTTCTTCGGGCGTGGGTTCGTAGCCGAGGACCGGGTTCAGGCTCACCTGCAGGGCAGCGCCCGCATCATCTAGGTTTTGGGCAATGCTGGTCACCGCGCCACCTCACCGGCGGCGATGCGGCAGTCGATCCATTCCTGAACCTGCGCTTCCGAGAACAGAAGGACGCCACCGGCGCGAGTGGGCGCAGGGAAGGTGCCGGCCTTGATGAAGCGCATGATGGACGTGCGCTTGTAGCCGGTGCGCCGGAAAACTTCATCGCTGCGGATGAGGCGGTCGGGGGTATGCGTTGTGAGCACTTGGAGTTTCCTCGTCAGGGCCGACGAGGTTTCGCCGGCAACCACAGGGAAGTTGCCAGTGAACGCGCTCCGCGAAGAGGGGCCGGAGATCGGCGATTTTTCGCGATCACCCACCCCCTAAGGGTTCGGCGGGTCGCGAGCCTCTTCGTGCGTGAGCACTGAATAGCGAAGTGCCCACTCACTGGGCTTCAAGGGCTCAACATACTGGAAACCGCCACCAGCCTTGTAGAACGCCATTTTCCCGGCTTTGCGGCTTTCCACGCGCTGCTCAGCGGTCGGGATAGACCTGTGGGTCTTCCACCAGTCCTCGCCGATGGGGATCATGCGACACAGATCAGTAACGGCGATACCGGTCCGACCGGCACAGGCATAAACACTGAGGACCAGCTCACCGCGGAGAGCGGACAGCCTTTCGTCTCGCTCGTGCTGCCCGCGCCTCAGTCGCGGTCGCTTTGCACGTCGCACCGTGTCCAAGCGATCTATGGCAGCTTGCCGTGCCTCGGGGTCAAGCTCATCGCTCGCGATCGCGACGGTCAACCATCGCTCTTCGGCCGCCGGCTTGGCCGGCGGGCTGAACGCCGACAGGTCCGGCTCGCCGAGCACCCGACCGGGCACGCGGCTTACAAGTGCATGATACCGGCGCGTCTCGCTATTCGTGGCACCGAACTTCGGCTCGACGTCGAGGTAAAGGTCGGCAAACTCATCAGAGTGAACGGGATCGACCTCGCCGATCGGATCAGGCGGATCGAGCTCACGCAGCGTCTTTGGTAGCTCGGGCTTGTTCTTCTTCGGCATTGCTGTTCCCGGTGCCGAGGCAGAAGGCTTCCCACGCCTCCATGAGTCTACGACGCTTCTCCAGGGCATCACCACGGCGGTATGCCCTTTCTGTGGCATCGCCGACGGTGTGCGCAAGGGCAGCCTCGGCGACTTCGCGCTGGAATTCCGTGGCCTCGCCGACCCAGTCCCGGAAGGTCGAGCGGAAGCCGTGCACGGTGACGTCTTTGTATCCCATGCGCGCGACAAGCTTGCCGAGGGTCATGTCGCTCATGGGGCGACCCTCCTTGGCGCCCGGAAACACCAGCTCGCCGGCCTTCCGCTTCTTCTCCTCCACCGCCACAAGGATTTCGAGCATGCGCGCGGTCAGCGGCACCCGGTGTTCCCGCTTCGCCTTCATGCGTTCCGCCGGCACGGTCCAAACGGCGCCCTTGAGGTCGAACTCCGCCCATCTGGCCAGTCGAACTTCGCCAGATCGAGCCGCCGTAAGGATCAGGAACTCCAACGCCGGTGCCGCTGCTGCGGGGCGCTCGTGCAGCTTCTCGATGAACTCGGGCAGGTCCGGGAAGGGCAGCGCCTGGTGATGACCGCGCGTCAACTTGCTGCGGCGGGGCAGAGCCGCCTTGAGGCCGCCACGCCACACTGCCGGATTATCTCCGCTGCGGAGGTTCTGCGCCTTCGCGGCGTCTAGGACACGCTCGATGCGGCCACGCAGACGCGACGCCGTTTCGGACTTGGTGACCCAGATCGGCTGAAGCACCTGCAACACGTCGCCGCTGTTCACCTGGTCGATGCGGACCTTGCGCAGGGCTTTGCAGTAGGTGTCGCCCAACGTCATTTCCCACTGGGCAAAGTGCTTGGCATTGGCGAACTCGGACCTGATCGACTTGACGAACTCGTCGGCGAACTTGCCAAACGTGGGAACTTCCGCTTTCGGCGCAGCGGCGGCCTTCCGGTGCTCCTGGGGGTCGATGCCCTGCCTCAGCAGCTCTTTGGCAGCGTCTCGCGCCCGCCGGGCATCGTTGAGCCCAACTTCACCCTCCTTGGCGCTGCCGAGCCCGTGTTGCCGCCGGTTGCCGCCGCCAGGCGGCGTATACTCGAAATACCAGAACTTGCTGCCCTTCGCCGGGTATCGCACCCACAGGCCACCACCGTCGCCCAGCTTGTCGCCGGGCTTCATGTTCTTGACCTGGAGCGCGGTCAGCTTGTTTGTCTCTTGCGCCGGCACTCCCACATTGCTCCCACATTGAGAGCGCGCAACGCATGCTCGCCCTTGGTCAACCTTGGGCATAGAATATGGATGAAAGAACTGTAAATCAAGGAGATGTAGCGTTAGAGACGGTGACACTGACTATCCAAAGTCACCCATATATGGCGGTCTCCCTCTCCGCCATCTACCTCTGACACCTATCGGTTTCTGCGGAGACCGGGACGAGGAACGTCTCGGTCTCGATTGTCCCCGGCTGGCTCCTCAGCCTCGCCTCGACGCTTTGGCCGGCCGGCGCCGCCTGGCGCGGCGAGCTTGCCAGTGTCGGTGAAAGCCTTTATCGGCCAACAGGATGACCTCCGCGAGCGCAGCAACGTGACCGTCGATCCCAAGGGCCTGGTCCTGGGCGCGATGGGCGTCGTGCTGATGTGCTGCATGGACGCGGTGGTGCGGGCGCTGGGCGCCGAACTCACCACCTTCCAGATCGTCTTCGTGCGCATGTATGGCGCGGCGATCTGGCTCTGCGCCTGGATCGCCTTCACCCGCGCGGATTGGCCGAAACCCGCCCGCTTCGGGCGGCATCTGGTGCGCGGCGCCATGCTGCTGGTGGTGGCGACGCTGTTCTTCTACGCCGCCAGCCACCTGCCGCTGGCCGTCTGCACGGCGCTGGCGATGACGGCGCCCGTCTATGTGACGGTGCTGGCTACCCTGATCTTCAAGGAGCCGATCGCGCCCCGTGGCGTCGTGGCGCTCGGACTCGGCCTGCTCGGCTCTGCGGCGATCATCTTCGGGGGCAAGATCGTCGTTCTCAACGGCGCCAGCGACCTCTTCGCGTGGGGCAGCGCTGTCACCGCGCCGCTGGTCTACGCGTCTACCCTGGTGGTGATGAAGCATCACTCCAGGGACGAGGGCGCGGCAGCCATGTCGCTGGGCCAGTCGGTGGTGGCGGGGACGCTGGCGCTGCCCCTGGCGTTGTTCGGCGCGCTTCCCGAGATCACGCCCGCCCTGAGCTGGCAAATCCCGCTGGTCGGCTTCCTCGGCGCCATGGGCTATCTGTTCTTCATCAACGGGCTGCAGCGCTTGCCGGTCTCGGTCTTTGCCGTGCTCGACTATACGGCGCTGATCTGGGCAAGCCTCCTCGGCTTCATCTTCTATTCCGAACTGCCGGGTGCGCAGGTCTGGGTCGGCGGCGCGCTGATCATCACGGCCTGCGTGCTCACCGCCCAAAGCGTCCCCAAGCCAGCGCCCGCTATGCCTGCGCCGCCGGCGTAAGGGAGCCGGGCCTCACTGCATCCGCACCAAGGCGCTCGCCTGTGCGAGCGCCTACGCCGGCTCGGGCACCAGATCCGCCAGCGACGAGGCGCGGCCTTCGGCGACGGCGTGGCAGGCGACGCGTGCGGGACCGGATTGGAGGAGGGCAGGCATCTCCGACCGGCAACGGTCGGTTGCCAGCGGGCAGCGGGGATTGAAGGGGCAGCCGCTGGGCGGATTGAGAGGGGACGGCAGTTCGCCCGCCAACCTCACCCGCTTGCCGCGCTGGTCGGGGTCGGCGATAGGCGTCGCGGACAGCAGCGCCTGCGAATAGGGGTGGCGCGGGCGGGCGAACAGCTCGTCGGCCGGCGCCACTTCGACGGCGTGGCCGAGGTACATCACCATCACGTCGTCGGCGATGTGGCGTACCACCGCGAGGTTGTGGGAGATGAACATCATGGTGAGGCCGAGCTGGCCCTTCAGCACCCGCAGCAGGTTCAGGATCTGCGCCTGCACCGACACATCGAGCGCCGAGGTCGGCTCGTCGCAGATCAACAGCTCGGGGTCGAGAATCAGGGCGCGGGCGATGCCGATACGCTGGCGTTGGCCGCCCGAGAACTCGTGCGGGTAGCGGTCGGCCGCCTGCTGCGGCAGCCCGACGCGCTGCAGGATCTCGCCCACCGCCTGGCGTCGGCTAGCCGCATCGCCAATGCCGTGGATGGCGAGGCCCTCGCCGATCGAGACCCCGACCGGCACGCGCGGATCGAGCGAGGAATAGGGATCCTGAAACACCATCTGGATGCGGCGGCTGGCGGCGAAATCGACGCCGTTGGCGCCGCCGCTGATCTTCCTGCCGTCGAAGATCACCTCGCCGCTCGTCGGCGGATGGAGGCCGATGACGATGCGGGCCAGGGTGGATTTTCCGCAGCCGCTCTCGCCGACCACACCCAGGGTGCGGCCTTTCTCGATGGCCAGGTCGATGTCGGTGACGGCGGTGACGTGCCCGACGACGCGCTGGAAGGCGCCCGCCCGGATGGCGAACTCCTTGTGGATGCCGTGCAGTTCCAGCAGGGGGCTCATGCCAGTTCCGCCTCTTTACGCAGGTCGCCGGTCGGTGCGGCGGTGACCCAGCAGCGGGCGCTGTGGTCGTCGCTGATCGGAAGCAGGGCCGGCACCGTCGTGGTGCAGCGCGGCTCGCCGGCCTCGCGGCGGACGGCGCAACGCGGCGCGAACAGGCAGCCCCGCGGCAGGTTGGTCAGTTGCGGCACGCGGCCCTCGATCACCTCGAGCATGTCGCGGCTGGCGTCCATGCTCGGCACCGAGCGCAGCAGCGCCTGGGTGTAGGGATGCTTGGGCGAGCGGAACAGCGTCCGCACGTCCGCATGCTCGACGATTTGGCCGGCATACATCACCGCCACATGGTCGGCCATTTCGGCGACGACGCCGAGATCGTGGGTGATGAGGATGATGGCGGTGCCGTAGTCGGCCTGAAGCTGGCGCATCAGGTCGAGGATCTGCGCCTGGATGGTGACGTCGAGCGCCGTGGTCGGCTCGTCGGCGATCAGTACCTGTGGCTCGCAGGCGAGCGCCATGGCGATCATGATGCGCTGCGCCATGCCGCCCGACATCTCGTGTGGATAGGCCTTCATGCGCCGCGCCGGATCGGGGATGCCCACGGCGGCGAGCAGCTTCATGGCAGCGGCCTCGGCGTCCCTGGCGTTCATGCCCTTGTGCAGCCGATAGACCTCGGCGATCTGCCGGCCCACCGTGTGCACGGGATTGAGGGAGGACGAGGGGTCCTGGAAGATCATCGACAGGCGGTTGCCGCGGATGTCGCTGGTCTCGGCCGGCGTCATGCGGCGCAGGTCGACGCCGCCCAGCAGCACCTCGCCGCCGGTCACCTCGCCCGGGTAGGGGACGAGGCCGGCGACGCTGAGCGCCGTGATCGACTTGCCGCAGCCACTCTCGCCGACGATGCACAGCGTCTCGCCGGCACGGAGTTCGAAGCTTACCTTGTCCACGGCGCGGGCGACGCCCGAACGGGTAGTGAAGACAGTGCTGAGGTCGCGGACCTGGAGGATGGGATCACTCATCTGTGCCGCCTCAGCTGTTGAGGCGGGGATCGAGCGCATCGCGCAGCCCGTCGCCCAGCAGGTTGAAGCCGAGCACCGTGATGACGATGGCGATGCCGGGAAAGAAGACGAGGTGGGGCGAGGAGAACATCTGGTCCTTCTCGGTGCCCAGCATGGTGCCCCATTCGGGCGTCGGCGGCTGCGCCCCGAGCCCGAGGAAGCTCAGGCCCGCTGCTTCGAGGATGCCGCCGGCCACGCCCATGGTCGCCAGCACGACGATCGGGGTCAGCGCGTTGGGCAGCACGCGGGTAAACAGGATGCGCCACTTGCTGCCGCCCAGCACGCGGCTCGCCGCGACGAAATCCTGCGACTTCACCGAGAGCACGCTGGCCCGCGTGACGCGGGCATAGCCCGGCACGGAGACCACCGAGATGGCAAGCAGCGCGTTGACTATGCCTGGCCCGAGCACCGCCACAATGGCGATGGCGAGGAGCAGCGATGGAAAGCCGAGGATCACGTCCATGCAGCGCATGATGATGTTGTCGGTCCAGCCGCCGAAATAACCCGCGATGGCGCCAAGCAGCACGCCGGAAATCAGCGCCAACGAGACGGTGACGACGCCGATCATCAGGCTGATGCGCGATCCGTACACGAGGCGCGAGAACACATCGCGCGAGTTGCCGTCGATGCCCATGATGTGCTCGGGCTTGGAGACATCGCAGCCGAACATGTGGATGCACGGCGCGTCGCGGCGCTTCACCTGCTCGATGCCGATCAGCACCTGGTTGGGATCGTAGGGGGCGATGACCGGTGCGAAGATGGCGACCAGTACCATGAAGCCGATGAGGAACAGGCCGACCTGGCCCGAGCGCTTGCGGAGCAGGCGCTTGAGGGTCTGCTTCCACAGCGGTACCGGGTCGCCGAGGAGCCCGTCTTCGATGAGGATGGCGGCCGCATTGGCGCTGGCGGAGTTGAGGCTCGTCATATCAGGCTCTATTGCGGGCGGACGCGAGGGTCGAGGTAGGTGTAGGAGAGGTCGACGATGAGGTTCACCACGACGTAGATGGTGGCAATCATCACCGTGAAGGCCTGCACGATGGGGTAGTCCCGGGCGAAGATGGCTTCGACCAGCATCCGGCCGACGCCGGCAAGGCCGAACACCGTCTCGGTGAGCACGGCGCCGCTGAGCAGCGCACCCATTTGCAGTCCGAGGATCGTCACCACCGGCAGCATGGCGTTGCCGAGCGCATGGCGGCGCACCACCTTGTTGTCGGGCACGCCCTTCGCTCGCGCGGTGCGGACATAGTCGCGCCCCAGCACGTCGAGCAGCGACGAGCGGGTCATGCGGGCGATCACCGCCATCGGGATGGTCGCGACGGCGAGCGCCGGCAGCACCATGTGCCGCAGCGCGTCGATGAAGATGGTCCAGTTCCCGGTGATGAGCGCGTTGAAGATGTAGAAGTTCGAAATGAACTCGAAGAATTTGGCGCCGAACGTGTCCTTGGCCAGCTCCCACTGCCACACCTCGTAGAAGGGGACGGAGCTGAGGCCGGCGCTGAGGCGGCCCGAGGGCGGCAGCCACAGGGGGGTGCCCTTGAGCATGACGCCGAAGACATAGGCCATCATCAGGCCGAGCCAGAAGATCGGCATGGCGATGCCGACATTGGCCAGCGCCATCGTGCCGACATCGGCCGCCGTGTTGTGGCGCCGCGCCGCGAAGATGCCGATGGCGATGCCGGCGAGGGTGGCGACGATGAGCGCCAGGATGGCGAGCTCCATCGTCATCGGCAGGCGCTCGATCATGATCTGAGTCACCGGCCGGGAGAAGCGGATGGAATTACCGAAATTTCCTTGGGCGATATCGCGCAGGTAATAAAGGAACTGCACCGGAATGGGCTGGTCGAGGCCGAAATGGCGCTCGAACTCCGCACAGGTCGCGGCGCTGACCTTGTCGCCCAGCATGGACTTGCACGGATCGCCCGGGATCAGGCGGGCGAGGGAGAAGGTGACGACCAGGATGCCAAACAGGACGGGAATGGCGCTGAGCAGCCGTTTGATCGCGTATCCAAGCATGGGGACAATCTAACCGGGCAGGAACGGATGAGGCGGGCGCCGGAACGCCCGCCTCTCCAGGGAAACGACCTTACTTGGCGGCCGGGGCGTTCATGATGCCCCAGAGGCTCGCGAAGTAGTCGAACGCACCGGTATTGCCGACATGGGTCGGGCTCGAGGCGTCGAGGCCGGCAGCGTAGGAGGCGACGACGTCATTGGCGTCGAAATCCGAACCGTCGGTGAACTTCACGCCTTCGCGCAGGTGGCAGACCCACTCGGTACCGTCGGCATTCGGGTCGCAGCTGGTCGCGAGACCGCCGACGATATCGCCGCTGTCCTGAGCGTAGTCGAGCAGCGTCTCGGTGAGCTGCGTGCAGACGAGCGTCGACTCGCCATCGCTCTCGTCGCCGCAATAGAGGCTGATCGGCTCGGCGTTCTGCATCACCACCATGGTGTCCTTGCCCGGATCGACGAGGCTGAACTGCTTGGCGCCGAACGGCCGGTAGCCGGCGTTCTTGACGTAGGCACGCGCGGCCGAACCGGCGGCGGCGTGGGAGATCGGCACCATCGGCACGAGTTCGCGGATGGCGTTGTTGGCGGCCTCATAGACCGGCTTGGCTTCCTCGACGTCGGCGATCGCCGAGCCCTTGGCCAGCGGCTCGTAGATTTCCGGCAGGGAGGCACCGAACTGCTGGGTGTCCTTGCCGAAGTGGTAGTCGAGGAAGTTGGTGATGTGCGGGTAATCCGCGCCCCAGCCGAGCAGGTAGAAGCCGTCGAGCTTGCCGGCGCTTGCCTGGCCGATGAACTCGCCCGATTCCATCGGGGCGACTTCCGCGTCGATGCCGAGATTGGCCTTGAGCTGCGACTGGAACTCGACCGCGATGGTGCTGGGCTCCGGCAGGTAGGTACGGAACACGTCGCGGTAGTAGATCTTGGTCTTGAAGCCGTCGGGGAAGCCGGCCTCGGCGAGGAGCGCCTTGGCGGCTGCCGGGTCGAACCCGTACCAGTCTTCACCGGCGCAGCCATTCGGGATGGTGCACGGCGTGAAGTGCGACGCCAGTTCGGAACCGTCGGGGAAGTAATTGTCGACGATGCGCTGGCGGTCGATGCCCATGGCGATGGCCTGGCGCACCTTAACGTTGTCGAACGGCGCGAAGGTGTTCGTCATGCCCAGGTAGAGCGTGTTCGGCCCCATGATGGGCAGGAACTGCAGGTCGCCGTCGTTCTTGACCGCGTCGAAATCGTCGGGGCTGACGGTGCTGATCTGGTCGACCGTG
>JBQCFF010000013.1:0-22420 GCA_051959485.1 Devosia sp.
GGTCGCCACGTCGCCGAAGGTCACGACGTTGTCGCCGTCGGTCTTGATCGGCAGCGAATAGACGTCGGCGGCAGTGCTGATCAGGCCCGGCACCTCGACGTTGAACGAGCCGTGGCCGGTATCGAGCGTGCCGCCCGGCACCACCATGTTGTTCTTGGCGAGCGCATCGAGCAGCTGGCCGGCGGTGAGGTTGTAGGCCTCAAGCCGGTTCATATCGATGGTGACCGCCAGCATCTCGTCGCGCGAGCCCGAGATCGACACGGACTGCACGGTCGGGATTTCCTCGAGCCGGTCCCTCAGCTCCTTGGCGCGCTGCACGAGCGTCCGCTCCGGCACGGCGCCATAGACCGCCACCGAGATCGACGGCATGTTCGAGAACGAAATCTCGGTCACGGTCGGATCGGTCGCGTCACTCGGCAGCTGGGAGGCGACGCCGTCGAGCTTGGCGCGGATGTCGGCCAGCGCCTTGTCCTTGTTGGCGTTCACGTTGAACTCGAGGAACACCGAGACGTGGCCGGTGGTCGAGGTCGAGGTGTAGTTCTCGAGCCCGTCGATGTCCTTGACCCGGTCCTCGATCGGCTTGGCGAGCAGCCGTTCTGCGTCGCGCGGCGACACGCCGGTCTGGCTCGTCGAGACGTAGAAATACGGGATGTCGATCGCCGGGAAGCTCTCCTTGGGCAGCGACATGTAGGCGCCGAAGCCGGCGAGGAGCAGCAGCGCCATCACCGTCAGCACCACCCGCGGCATGCGGAGGACGCGTTCGAGGAAATTCATCATGACTGCACCCCTTCAGTGGCAGCGGCCGACGCGGCCTCAGGCGTCCCTGTGACGTTCGTCGCGTTGACCTTCTGGCCGGGGATGACGAACTCCTGGCCCACGGTGATCACGTCCACCTTGGCGGGCAGTCCGGTGACCCACACGCCCTGGCGCGAGTCCGAGACGATGGTCACCGGGTAGAACTTCACTTCGCCGTTCTCGACCGCGCGGATGCCCATGGCACCCTCGTCGTCGAGCGTCAGCACCGATTGCGGCAGCAGGTGCGCCGGCATGGTGCCCATCTCAACCGTGGCGGTGGCGGTGATGCCCGAGAGCACCTGGCCCTCGGGGTTGGGGATCTGGATTTCGACCGGGAACGAGCGGGTGGCCGCGTCGGCGGTGGGGGAGATGTAGCTCACCTCGCCATCGAGCTGCTGCCCGGTAACCGTCTCGATCTTCGCCTTGAGCCCGAGCTTGGCGAGGCCGATGCGGGCCTCGGGCACGGTGCCGACGAACAGCATCGGGTTGAGCTCCACCACGGTGGCGCAGGGCGTGCCGGGGCTGAGCATGGTGCCGACGGTCGCCAGCGGGTCCTGCACCACGCCCGCCACCTTGGTCTTCACCTGCGTGCGGTCGAACTCGGCCTTGGCCTGGTCGAACCCTGCCTGCGCCGCCTTCAGCGCGGCGTCGAGCGCGTTCGCCGAGTTGGCCGCCGCGAGGCCCTTCTTGCGCAGCGCGGCGTTGGTCTCGAAGTCGGCCTTCGCCTGCGCCAGACCGGCCTCGGCCTGCGCCACGGCGGCGGCGCGGGTGCCCTGGTCGAGCGTGCAGAGCACGTCGCCCGGCGCCACCCGCTGCCCCTTGGTCACGTTGACCTCGGTGACGACACCGCTGGTTTCGGGGGTGATCGTCACCACCGACTTGGCCTGCGTGCGGCCGCGCAGCGGCACCTCGATCGGGAACGGCTTGACCTGGAAGGTCTCGGTGCGAACCGACTGCAGCGGGCTCTCGGCGCCGGCCGTCTCGGCCACGCGCTGGGCGATGGTGAGGTGCGGGTCGATCTCGGATTCATGGCCGCCGCCGGCGCTGGCATCGGCATGCGGCGCCGGGATGATCGGCCGCTCGCCATTGCCCGGACCGTTGCCGCCGACCACCAGCGTGCCGGTGGCGAGCCATGCTGCACCGGCAACGAGGATGACCCCGGCCACGCCGTAGGAGTAAATTGCACGCATAAGGAAAGTCCCTCTATTCGGCCGCAGCGGCATCGCCCGTATCGGGCCGAGCCATTGCGATCAGTTCGCCCCGGTGCGCGTCGATGTAGTCACGGGCCGCCTGCATACAAGTACGGCCGTAATCGATGACCCACGCGTCGCCCGGGTGTGTGTGTTGTTGTTTCAGCCGGTCGAAATCGGCGAGCGTAGCGTCGACCTCGGCGAGCCGTTCATCCAAACGCTGTTCGACCAGCGACCGCGGAAGTTCGGTGGCGAAGCGCAGGAACAGCAGGAATTCGCTGCGGAACTCGTCCTCGCCCAGCTTCTCGAAGAGCGACTGAATGAAGGCTGAACGCCCCAGCGGCGTGATCGAGTAGATCTTCTTGGCCGGCTTGCCGTCCTGCACTTCCACCCGCGAAGTGACGAGTTTCTCCGTCTCGAGCCGCGCCAGCGCCGGGTAGATGGAGCCGTAGCTCGCATCGATGAAATACGAGTACTCGCCCTCGACCGAGAGCTTGCGGATCTCATACCCGGTGGCCTCACCATCATAGAGGATGGCAAGGCAGATCGTTCTTACATTCATGTTCCTGTACCCGTCCGGCATATAACGGACCGACATATGCCGGGCGTATATATGCGGCCGGGATTGGGAGCAACAAGGGCGGAAGAGTGTCAGCCATGCGATTTCGGCATGGCCTTAACGCGGCGTTGCCGGCGGGGCCGGGCCCCTAGTGGACCGCGCCGACCAGCTGCCGCATTTCCTCGAGCGCCCGGCGCGCCAGCGCCTCGCTCGCGGCGGCAATGAAATAGCTGTTGAGGAAGCCCCGGTCCCGATGCCCGCAGGTGAGCGGCGCCGCTTCGAGGTCCCATACCACGCCGCCCGCCGCTTCCAAGACCGCCTGGCCGGCTGCGGTATCCCATTCGGAGGTTGGGGTAAATCGCGGGTAAAGCTGCGCTTCCCCGTTGGCCAGCATACAGAATTTCAGCGACGAGCCCACCGACACATCCTGCTCCACCCGCAGCGTGTCGCAGAGCGCCGCCAGTGCCGCATGTCCGTGCGACCGGCTGGCGACGATGCGGAGCGGGCCCGCTTCCGCCACCCGGATCGGTTGGATATCGACCACCGACCCACCTGCCACCCGCCCGGCGAACGCGCCGTCGGCATCGCCCCAGTAGATGGCGCCGGTCGCCGGCGCCAGCACCACGCCCGAGCGCGGCCGGCCCTTGTCGGTGAGCGCGATGTTGACGGTGAACTCGCCGTTGCGCTTGATGAACTCCCGCGTGCCGTCGAGCGGATCGACGACGAAGAACTGCCCGTCGAGCGCCGGAATGATGCCCGCCGCCACGCTCTCCTCGCCCAGCACCGGGATGCCCGTGGAGGCGAGCTGCTCGAGGATCACCTGTTCCGCCCGCTGGTCGGCCACCGTTACCGGCGAGCCGTCGCTCTTGGGCTCGGCGACGAAATCGCGAGCATAGACCGCCATGATCTCGGCGGAGGCCGCAACCGCAGCGCGGATCATCAGCTCGGTGTGGGGATGCGTCATGGAAAGGCCGGGTCGCGCCGGGTGACTCCGGCCGGCCGGGGTTTACGCGCGCCCGCGGTCGATGTCCATGCGCAGCAAATGCCGGGACGGCTGGCCCCCGCATCGCCGGCATCAGTGCTTCTGGTTGAAGCCGCCGCTGACGCTGCTCGAAGCCTCGTCCTCGTCGCGGTGGCGCTCGCGCTGCAGCCCGATCTTCCGGCTCAGCTCATGCGCGCGCTCGGCCTTGGCCTCCTCGGGCCTCGCCTTCTCCACCGTGGCGCGATCGCCGATCCGGTTCTCCGGATTGTTCACGTCGCGGCCGAAATCGTCCTGGTTGTCGTCCACCTTGTGGTAGAACTTCCCGGGCTGCCGTTGCTGGATCATTTTCTGCTTCCTCGTCGCGCCGCGGCTTCCGCGTCCTCGCGCATCGGACCGCTCCCCGCGATGACCTTGCGGGCCTCGGCGGCGCTCATTCCGTGTTTCCGGGCGAAATCGGCGACCTCGTAGTCCTCGCCGAGCGAGACGCGGTCCCGATCCTGCTTGCCGACCTTGTTCTTGTCGTCCGCCATGGCGCTACTCCTCTAAGCTGTTGTGTCGTGAGGAGAACGCCCGACGGAGTCCCCGGGTTTCATCGCCGCGCGATTGCGTTTTGCCGCCGCCCATCACATTGTGCGGCGAATGGCAAAGCAGCCCGGCCAACGGGCAGGGGACTTCATGCAGAACATCATGGCCGCGCTCGATGCAAAGCGCGCGGAAGCCCGGCTCGGCGGCGGCCAGCGCCGTATCGATGCCCAGCACGGCAAGGGCAAGCTGACCGCCCGCGAGCGCCTCGACGTGCTGCTCGATCCTGGCAGCTTCGAGGAATACGACATGTTCGTCACCCACCGCGCGGTGGATTTCGGCATGGAAGAGACGATCATCCCGGGCGATGGCGTGGTTACCGGCTGGGGCACCATCAACGGCCGCCCGACCTACGTGTTCTCGCAGGATTTCACCGTATTTGGCGGCTCGCTGTCCGAGACGCACGCGCAGAAGATCTGCAAGATCATGGACCTGGCGCTGCAGAACGGCGCCCCGGTGATCGGGCTCAATGATTCCGGCGGCGCCCGCATCCAGGAGGGCGTTGCCGCGCTCGGCGGCTATGCCGAGGTGTTCTGGCGCAACGTCCAGGCCTCGGGCGCCATCCCGCAGATTTCGGTGGTGATGGGGCCGACCGCCGGCGGCGCCGTCTATTCGCCGGCGATGACCGACTTCATCTACATGGTGAAGGACACCAGCTACATGTACGTTACCGGCCCGGACGTGGTGAAGACCGTGACCTCCGAGATCGTGACGCACGAGGAGCTCGGCGGGGCAGGGACCCACACCAAGGTGAGTTCCGTGGCCGATGCCGCCTTCGACAACGACATCGAGACGCTGCTCGAAGTCCGCCGCCTGTTCGACTTCCTGCCGCTGAGCGCTTCCGCCAAGCCGCCGGTGATCGCGGTGAACGACTCGATCGACCGCGAGGAGCCGAGCCTCGATACCCTCATCCCCGAAAGCGCCGCCCAGCCCTACGACATGCGCGAGGTGATCGAGAAGCTCGCCGACGAGGGTGACTTCCTCGAGATCCAAAAGGATCATGCCGGCAACATCCTCGTCGGCTTCATCCGCATCGACGGCTCGACTGTCGGGGTGGTGGCCAACCAGCCGCTGGTGCTCGCCGGCTGCCTCGACATCAACTCCTCGAAGAAGGCCGCGAGGTTCATCCGCTTCTGCGACGCCTTCTCGATCCCCATCCTGACCCTGGTCGACGTCCCCGGCTTCCTCCCCGGCGTGGCGCAGGAGTACGGCGGCATCATCAAGCACGGCGCCAAGCTGCTCTTCGCCTACGCCGAGGCGACGGTGCCCAAGGTGACGGTGATCACCCGCAAGGCCTATGGCGGCGCCTACGACGTGATGGCCTCCAAGCACATCCGCGCCGACGTCAACTACGCCTGGCCCACCGCCGAGATCGCGGTGATGGGCGCCAAGGGCGCCACCGAGATCCTGTATCGTTCGGAACAGGGCGACCGGGAGAAGATCGCGAGGCGCACCGCCGACTACGAAGCCCGCTTCGCCAACCCCTTCGTGGCGGCCGAGCGCGGCTTCATCGACGACGTCATCCTGCCGCGCGGGACGAGGCGGCGGATCGCCCGCTCGTTCGAGATGCTGAAGACCAAGAAGGCCAGCGTCCCTCTGAAGAAGCACGGGAACATTCCGCTGTGAGGTTCTGATGCCGACGGTCTTCAGGTGGAAGGGCTATCGGTTTTTCTGGTATCAGGCGGATGGATCGGAGCCGCCGCACGTTCACATCTGGAAGGACGGCAACGAATGCAAGATCTGGCTCAGGGACGTGACTGTCGTTTTCAATCACGGCCACTCCCCGCGCGACATGCAGGGGCTGCTCGAAGTTACCGCAGCGGAGCGGAGCCGGCTGCTGGAGGTGTGGAATGAGCACTTCGGACACTGAGATGGACAAACAGGCACCAGTCGCCGCCTGGTGTGATGACGAAAGCCTGCACGTGAAGCTGGCCGACGGACGGCAGATTGCAACGCCACTCTGGTGGTATCCGTCACTGCTGCACGCCTCGCACACCGAGCGCAACGCGCTCGAACTCATGTATACCGGCATTCATTGGCCGGGGCTCGATGAGGACCTGAGCATCGAGGGCATGCTGCGCGGCTGGAAGGCCAGCGATGCCCGCCCACCCGCCGTAGCTGCGGAATAGCGCGAGTCCTCCTTGTCCGATCTCGCCCTCACCAACCCGGTCTTTTCCACCTACGTCGTCTGCGCTGCGCTCGGCGTGCTGAAGATCGTTGTGCAGGGTTGGGACACCGCTATTCGGCTGATGCAGCACAATGCCGGCTATGCCAGTCCCGAGGACCTGCGCCGCGGCCCCCTCAACCCACACCCCGATCCCACCACACAGCTAGCTCCGAACGAGGCGGTCGAGCGCTCGCGCCGCATACACAGGAACGACCTGGAGAATATCCCTGCCTTCCTCGCCGCAGGCCTGCTCTTCGTGCTTGTCGACCCGCCGCTGTGGCTTGCACAACTGACCATGTACGGCTTCGTCCTCGCCCGCATCGCCCACGGCCTCGCCTACGCCACGGCGCAAAGCCATGAGATGCGCGCCACCTTTTACACCATCGGATCGCTGATGACCGCCTACATGGCCCTCCACGCCCTAGTGGCTGCTGTTGCCTCCGGAAACCTGTTCTGATGTTCTCCTCCCTCCTCATCGCCAATCGGGGCGAGATTGCCTGCCGTGTGATCCGTACGGCGCGGCGCATGGGCATCCGTACGATCGCGGTCTACTCCGACGCCGACGCGCAGGCGCTGCATGTCAAGCTGGCCGACGAGGCGGTGCATATCGGCGGCTCGGCGGCGCGCGATTCCTACCTGTCGATCGACAAGATCATCGCCGCCTGCCGGCAGACCGGGGCCGAGGCGGTGCATCCGGGCTATGGGTTCCTCTCCGAGAACCCGGCCTTTCCGACGGCGCTGGCCGCGGCGGGCATCATCTTCGTCGGGCCGCCGCCGGGCGCCATCGAGGCGATGGGCGACAAGATCACCTCGAAGAAGCTCGCCGCCGAGGCCGGCGTCTCCACCGTCCCCGGCCATATGGACCTGATCGCCGATGCCGGGGAGGCCGTGCGCATCTCGCAGGGCATCGGCTATCCGGTGATGATCAAGGCCTCGGCCGGCGGCGGCGGCAAGGGCATGCGCATCGCCTGGAACGACGCCGAGGCGCGCGAAGGCTTCGAGCGCTCGAAGTCCGAGGCGCAGTCCGCCTTCGGCGACGACCGCATCTTCATCGAGAAGTTCGTCACCGAGCCGCGCCACATCGAAATCCAGCTGATCGGCGACCAGCACGGCAACATCATCTACCTCAACGAGCGCGAGTGCTCGATCCAGCGCCGCAACCAGAAGGTGATCGAGGAGGCGCCGTCGCCGTTCCTCGATCCGGCCACCCGGAAGGCGATGGGCGAGCAGGCGGTCGCGCTCGCGAGGGCCGTCGGCTACTTCTCGGCCGGCACCACCGAGTTCATCGTCGATGGCAGCCGGAACTTCTACTTCCTCGAGATGAACACCCGTCTGCAGGTCGAGCACCCGGTCACGGAGCTCACCACCGGCCTCGATCTGGTCGAGCTGATGCTGCGCGTCGCCGCCGGCGAGAAGCTGCCGCTGACCCAGGCGCAGGTGCCGCTCAACGGCTGGGCCATCGAGAGCCGCATCTATGCCGAGGACCCGTATCGCAACTTCCTGCCCTCCATCGGGCGGCTCACCCTCTACAACCCGCCGGCCGAGCATGCGGCGCACGCGCCGGTCATCCGCAACGATACCGGCGTGCAGGAAGGCGACCGCATCTCGACCTTCTACGACCCGATGATCGCCAAGCTCTGCACCTGGGCACCCACCCGCGCAGAGGCGATCGACGCGATGGCGGACGCGCTCGACGAGTTCGAGCTCGAGGGCGTCGGCAACAACATCCCGTTCGTTTCCGCGGTCATGGCGCAGCCGCGCTTCCGCGAGGGCCGTCTCACCACCGGTTACATCGCGGAGGAATTTCCCGGCGGTTTCAACGGGGTGGAGCTGGATGCGGAATCGCTGCTGCATCTCGCCGCGCTCGCCTGCACCTCGGCCTTCGCCCTCGACAAGCGCGTCTATCCCGCAACGCCCGAGCCGCGCGCCGTGCTGATCGGGGCGGAGCGGTGGGACTTCTCGGTCCGCGCCGACGGCTTCGAGTACTGGCTGACCGCGCCGGACGGCAAGAAGCTGCTGGTCGAGAGCGGCTGGAAACCGGGCATGACCATCTGCATCGCCCGCGTCGACGGCGTGCTGCACCACGTGAAGATCGACCGCGTCACCGGCGGCTTCCGCCTGCGCCGGCGCGGCGCCGACCTCGTCGCCAGGGTGCTGCTGCCCCAGGTCGCCGACCTGATGCCGCTGATGCCGGTCAAGCAGCCGCCCGATCTGTCGAAGTTCCTGCTCTGCCCGATGCCGGGTCAGGTCGTCCGCATCGACGTGGCGGAAGGTGATATCGTTGAAGACGGCCAGACGCTCGCCATCGTCGAGGCCATGAAGATGGAGAACGTGCTCAAGGCCGAAAAGCGCGCCCGGGTCAGCAAGGTCCGGGTCCAACCCGGCGCCGTGCTGGCGGTCGACGAGGTGATCCTGGAGTTCGAGGCGGTATGAGTTCCGGCGTGGGTAAATGCACGAACTTGTCGGCCGGAGCCCAGGCACGGGCTCTCACCCTCCCCCTTGCGGGGAGGGTGGCGAAGCTTGGGCGCGTCAGCGCCCTAGCGCAGCCAGGGAGGAGGTACACAGGCGGACGGAAACGAGCCTCGGTGCATACCCCCCTCCTAGCTGCGCTAGGCGGCAAGCCGCCAAGCTCCGCTACCTCCCCCGCAAGGGGGGCGGTGGGCGGCGGTGCGCAGAAGGACATCCGATGAGCGGCCCCACCTTCGCCGAGTGGGCCAGGCTGGCCGCGCGTGACCTGCGTGACACGCCGGTGGAGGCGCTCGACCGCGACTACGGCGACCTTCCGGTCCGCCCCGTCTATTTCCCCGAGGACGCCGCCACCGACCCCGGCCTGCCCGGCGTCGCCCCGTTCACCCGCGGCGTTCGCGCCACCATGTATGCCGGCCGGCCCTGGACCATCCGGCAGTACGCCGGCTTCTCCACGGCGCGCGAGTCCAACGCCTTCTACCGGCAGAACCTTGCCGCGGGGCAGAAGGGGCTGAGCGTCGCCTTCGACCTCGCGACCCACCGCGGCTATAACAGCGACCATCCGCGCGTAGTCGGCGATGTCGGCAAGGCCGGCGTCGCCATCGACAGCGTCGAGGACATGAAGCTCCTGTTCGACGGCATCCCGCTCGACCGGATGAGCGTCTCGATGACCATGAACGGCGCCGTGCTGCCGGTGCTCGCCATGTTCATCGTCGCAGCCGAAGAGCAGGGGGTGAAAGAGGGGCAGCTCGACGGGACCATCCAGAACGACATCCTCAAGGAGTTCATGGTCCGCAATACCTATATCTACCCGCCCGAGCCGAGCATGCGGATCGTCGGCGATATCATCGCCTACACCGCCGCGCACATGCCGAAGTTCAACTCGATCTCGATCTCCGGCTACCACATGCACGAGGCGGGGGCGACCGCGGTGCAGGAGCTGGCCTACACCCTGGCGGACGGCATCGAGTATGTGCGCTCGGCGCAAGCGCGCGGTCTCGACATCGATTCCTTCGCGCCGCGGCTGAGCTTCTTCTTCGGCATCGGGATGAACTTCTTCGTCGAGGTGGCGAAGCTCCGCGCGGCGCGCACGCTCTGGCAGAAGTTCATGGCCCAGCTGGGTGCGAAAGACCCGAAGTCGCAGATGTTGCGCACGCATTGCCAGACATCGGGCGTGTCCCTGACGGAGCAGGATCCGCACAACAACATCGTCCGCACCACGATCGAGGCGCTGGCGGCGGTGCTCGGCGGCACGCAGAGCCTTCACACCAACTCTTTCGACGAAGCCATTGCCCTGCCGACGGAATTCTCCGCCCGCATCGCCCGCAACACGCAGCTGATCCTGCAGCACGAAAGCCGCGTCACCGACGTGGTCGACCCGCTCGGCGGCTCCTACTACATCGAGGCGCTGACCGCCGACCTCGTCGAGCGCGCCAATGCCTTGATCGAAGAGGTGGAATCGGCCGGCGGCATGACGGCCGCGGTACAGGCCGGCACCCCCAAGCTGGAGATCGAGAAGGCAGCCGCCCAGCGCCAGGCCCGCGTCGACCGGGGCGAGGACGTCATCGTCGGGGTCAACCGCTACCGGCTTGAGAATGAAGCACAAATTCCCATTCGCGAGATCGACAACCGCAAGGTCCGCGAGGAACAGATCGCCCGCCTCGCCGAACTCCGCCGCACCCGCGACCCGGACGCTGTAGCTATCGCTCTCAACTCGTTGCAGCAGCAGGCGAAATCCGGCGGCAACCTGCTCGAAGCGAGTATCGCGGCAGCCCGCGTCCGCTCCACCCTCGGCGAAATCTCCGGCGCGCTGGAGCAGGTCTTCCACCGGCACTCGGCGGTCACCCGTGTCATCTCCGGCGTCTATGCCGCGACCTATGCGGATGACCCGCAATACGCTGAATTGCAGCGCCGCATCAAAGGCTTCGAAGCCGCCGAGAGGCGTCCGCCGTCGATCTTCATCGCCAAGATGGGGCAGGATGGGCATGACCGCGGCGCCAAGGTCATCGCTACCGCTTTCGCCGACCTCGGCTTCACCGTCCAGATGGGCGACCTCTTTGAAACGGCTGAGGAAGTCGCTACTCACGTCGCCGAGTTGAAGGTCGATGCCGTCGGCGTCTCCTCCCTCGCCGCCGGCCACAAGACGCTGGTCCCGGAACTGATCGAGGAGCTCCAGGGCAGGGGCCTCGGCGACGTGACGGTCATCGTTGGCGGCGTCATTCCCGAGCAGGACTACGCCTTCTTGCGCGAGGCGGGTGTCGCCGAGATCTTCGGTCCCGGCACCAACGTGCTCGAGGCGGCGTTCTCGGTGCTGAACCAGATCGAGGGAAGGCTCTCCAACCGATGATCGGGCGCTTGAATCACGTTGCCATCGTCGTCCCCGATCTCCTTGCGGCAGCGGCGAAATATCGTGATCAGCTGGGCGCGAACGTCCACCATCCGCGCGAGCTGCCCGAGCACGGCGTAACGGTGGTGTTCGTGGAGCTCGAGAACACCAAGATCGAGCTGATGACGCCGCTGGGCGACAACTCGCCGATTGCGAAGTTCCTCGCCGATCATCCCAACGGTGGCATGCACCACATCTGCTTCGAGGTCGGCGACCTGGCGTCGGCTGCCCGCGAACTGGCCGCCGGCGGCGCCCGTATCCTTGGGGACGGCCAGCCGCGCACTGGCGCGCATGGCCTGCCGGTGCTGTTCCTCCACCCGAAGGACTTCGACGGCACGCTGATCGAGCTCGAGGAAGTGAAGCCGGAGCTGCAGCCCGCGTAGCGACTTATCCCCGCGGCTCCCGGCGCCCGTATCCTTGCGACAGCAATCAGCCGCGAGGACGGACATGACCACCAGCACGCACCTGAAGCTGCCTTTCATCCTGCCGGGGCAGGCGCAGAAGCACATCACCCACAACGAGGCGATCGCCGCGCTCGACACGCTGACCCAGCTCGCCGTGCTCGACCGGAGCCTGAGTGCCCCGCCGGCGAGCCCGGTTTCGGGCGCCCGCCATATCGTCGGTGCCGGATCGACGGGCGACTGGGCGGGGAAGTCGGGCCAGGTCGCCACCTGGGATGGGAGCGCCTGGCTGTTCCATGCGCCCGAGCCGGGCTGGCTCGCTTTCGTCCTCGCCGAGAACGGGCTCCTGGTCTGGAGTGGCGTCGCCTGGCTGCCGACGCTCGGCCTCGACGGGCAGGCGCCGATGCTGGGGATCAACGCCACGCCCGACAGCACCAATCGTCTCGCCGTGGCGAGCGATGCGGTGCTTTTCACCCACGCGGCCGACGACGTTCAGGTGAAGCTCAACAAGCAGTCGTCCGGCGACACGGCCTCGCTGCTGTTCCAGACCGGCTTCTCCGGCCGCGTTGAACTCGGCACGAGCGGCGACGACAAGCTGCACCTCAAGGTGAGCGCCGACGGACTTGGCTGGGGCGAGGCGCTGGTGGTCGACCCTGTGACGGGGAACACCGGGGTCGGCACCGCAACTCCGCAGGCGACGCTGGATGTCGCTGGCGCCATCCGGGTGCAGTCGTGCCCGGTTGGCTCGCTGCCTTCGGCCGCCGCGGCGGGACAGATCATCTACGTTCCCGACGAGGCCGGCGGCGCGACGCTGGCTTTCTCCGACGGCGCGGACTGGCGGCGCGTCGCCGATCGGGCGGCGGTCAGCTGATCGGCATCTGGTCGAAGAGCGGCGCCGCCGCGTCCTTGGCCGACAGTACGGGCGCACCCTGCAGGGGCCACTCGACACCGATCGCCGGATCGTCCCAGCGGATGGCGCGCTCGCTGGCCCCGTGCCAGTAGTCGGTCACCTTGTAGAGGAAGTGCGTGTCGTCCTCGAGCGACAGGAAGCCATGCGCGAAGCCCGGTGGAATCCAGAGCTGCCTGCGGTTGGCGGCGCTGAGTTCCACCGCGGCCCACCGCCGGAAGCTGGGCGAGCCCGGGCGGATGTCCACCGCAACGTCCCAGACGGCACCCCTGGCGACGCGGACCAGCTTGCCCTGGGCGTGCGGCTCGGTTTGATAGTGCAGGCCGCGCAATACATTGCGACGGCTGATCGACTGGTTGTCCTGCACGAAGTCCACCTCGAGCCCGGTGGCCTCGCGGAACTGCGCCAGGTTGAAGCTTTCGAAGAAGGCGCCGCGTTCGTCGTCGAAGACGCGGGGTTCGAACACCAGCAGCCCATCGATATCGAGCCGGCTAACCTGCATCAGCGGCCATCTCCGAGAGTGTTCAGCAGGTAGCGCCCGTAGCCACTCTGTTCGAGCCGTCGCGCCAGCCGCTCGAGCTGCCCGTCGTCGATCCAGCCGTTCCGCCACGCGATCTCCTCGGGGCAGGCAACCTTGAGCCCCTGTCGCTTCTCGAGCGTGGCGATGAACTGCCCGGCCTCGAGCAGCGAGTCGTGCGTGCCGGCATCGAACCAGGCGTAGCCGCGGCCCATGCGCTCCACGGTCAGTTCGCCCATTTCGAGATAGAGGCGGTTGAGGTCGGTGATCTCCAGCTCGCCGCGGGGCGAGGGCTTGAGCGAGCGCGCCAGCTCCACCACGCGCTCGTCGTAGTAGTAGAGCCCGGTAACGGCGTAGTTGGATTTGGGCGCCGCGGGCTTTTCCTCGATCGAGGTGACCCGGCCGCCCCCGTCGAAGCCGACCACGCCGTACCGCTCCGGATCATGCACGTGATAGGCGAAGACGCTGGCGCCAGTGCGGCGACCTTCGGCGTCCGCCAGCAGGCGGGGCAGGTCGTGGCCGAAATAGATGTTGTCCCCGAGGATCAGCGCGGAGGGCCGCCCGGCGACGAACTCGGCACCCAGGATGAAGGCCTGGGCGAGGCCATCCGGCCTTTCCTGCGCAACATACTGGAACTCCATGCCCCACCCGGAACCGTCGCCCAGCAGCGCCTCGAAGCGGGGCAGGTCGGTGGGGGTGGAAATGATCAGCACCTCGCGGATGCCGCCAAGCATCAGCGTCGCCAGCGGGTAGTAGATCATCGGCTTGTCATAGACCGGCAGCAGCTGCTTGGAGATGCTGAGGGTCGCGGGGTGGAGCCGCGTACCCGCGCCGCCCGCAAGGATGATGCCACGGCGGGTCATCGCGTTACCTCCGGCACAAGGGCCTCGATGGTGGGCAGGACGTCGGCCCGCCAGTCCGGAAAGTCGTAGCCCAGCGCGGTGCGGAGCTTGTGCGTCGAAAGGCGCGAGTTCTTCGGCCTCCGGGCGGGCGAGGGGAAAGCGGTCGAGGGTACCGGGAGCACCTTGTCGGAGCTGACCTTGAGCCGGGCGCCGCGCCGTTCCGCCGCCTCGATGATGACGCGCGCATAGCCGTGCCAGCTGGTCTCGCCGGCAGCGGCGAGGTGGTAGATGCCGCTGGCGAGCGGCCGGCCGGCATCCAACTGCGCGATGCTGCGCGCCGTCACGTCGGCGATCAGGCGCGCGCTGGTCGGGGCGCCGACCTGGCCATCGATGACGCGCAACTCGTCGCGCTCTCCGGCGAGCTGGAGGATTCGGGCGATGAAGTTGCTGCGGCCTGGCGCATGCACCCAGCTGGTCCGCAGGATGAGGTGCGCCGCCCCGCTTGCGGCAATCCCGAGCTCACCGGCGCGCTTGGTCTCGCCGTAGACGTTCAGCGGCGCCGTCGCGTCTTCCTCGGTGTAGGGTTCAGGCTTCTCGCCATCGAAGACGTAGTCGGTCGAGTAGTGGATCAGCAGCGCGCCGAGCTCCGCCGCCGCCGCAGCCAGGCTGGTCGGTGAGGCGGCGTTGACCAGCTGCGCCAGCTCGGGCTCCGACTCCGCCTTGTCCACCGCCGTGTAGGCGGCGGCATTGACGATCACGTCCGGCCGCTCGCGGTGTACCACGCGTGCGACATCGTCGGGGCGGGTGAAGTCCGCACCCTCGTGGCCATAGGCGGCGATCTCGCCCAGCGGGGCGAGCACGGCGGTCAGCGCCGTGCCGACCTGTCCGTCGCGGCCGAAGATCAGCAGCTTCATCCGTATTGCCTCGCGATCCAGTCGCGGTAGGCGCCGCTGGTCACATCGGCTACCCAGGCGGCGTTGGCGAGGTACCAGTCCACCGTCCGTGCGATGCCCTCCGCGAACGGCACCGCCGGCCGCCAGCCGAGAGCGCTGCCGATCTTCGTGGGGTCGATGGCATAGCGCCGGTCGTGTCCCGGCCGGTCGGCGACGAAGGTGAGCTGCGTTGCGTAGGACTGCCCGTCGGCACGGGGACGGCGGATGTCGAGCAACCCGCAGATGGTGCGCACCACCTCGAGGTTGGTCAGCTGGTTGTTGCCGCCGATGTTGTAGGTGGCGCCCGGCTCGGCCCGCTCCAGCACCAGGCGGATCGCCGCGCAGTGGTCGGCGACATACAGCCAGTCGCGCACCTGCCGGCCGTCGCCGTAGATCGGCAGCGGCTTGCCGGCGAGCGCATTGTGGATCACCAGCGGGATCAGCTTCTCGGGAAACTGGTACGGGCCGTAATTGTTCGAACAGTTGGTGAGCAGGATGTTGAGCCCGTAGGTCTCGCGGTAGGACCGGACCAGGTGATCGGAGGCGGCCTTGCTCGCCGCATAGGGACTGTTCGGCCGGTAGGGGTTGGTCTCGGCGAAGGCTGGGTCATCCGGCGCCAGCGTGCCATAGACCTCGTCGGTCGAGACGTGCAGGAAGCGGAACGCGGCCCGGGCCTCTGCAGCGAGCCCATCGACATAGCTGCGCACCGACTCGAGCAGTTGCAGCGTGCCCATGACGTTGGTTTCAAAGAACGGCGCCGGGCCCGAGATGGAGCGGTCGACATGACTCTCGGCGGCGAAATTGATCACCGCGCGCACGCCGTTCTGGCGCAGCAGCTGCCCGACCAGCGCCGCGTCGCCGATCGACCCATGCACGAAACTGTGCCGCTGGTCCGCCGCGACGGACCGAAGGTTGCCCAGGTTGCCGGCATAGGTGAGCGCGTCGAGCGTCACCACCGGCTCGTTCGAGCCGGCGAGCCAGTCGAGCACGAAATTGGCGCCGATGAAGCCGGCCCCGCCAGTCACGAGGATCGTCACGTCGAACTACTCTCCCAAGCACCCCGACTGTAACGAAGGGCGCCCCCCGAAGCCAGATGGCTAGAGCTTGCCCAGCAACCCGGCCATGTAGAGGGAGAACTGGCCGATGGGCGTCTGGCGGTAGACGCCCGACCGCCGCAGGTTGACCAGCCGCTGCAGCGGCGGGCCGATGCGCGCCGCGCGGAAGCGTTCGTAGATGGCCTGAGCCTCGGGCGTCAGCAGGTCGCGGCAGGCCGCCATGGCGCGCATGTTCTGGTCGATCCAGTCGACGAACCGGCCGCCCAGCGCGAACTGCAGGCGCCTGAGCGTGGCGCCGAGCCCCCGATTGGCGCCCACCAGGTTGTGCCCATGCTGCCGGTAGCGGACATGCGGGGTATCGGAGAAGATCACCTTGCCGCCGGAGCCGCTGACGAGCAGGTAGGAGAACCAGTCGTGGCTGACGAAGTCGGTTCGCCTGGCGCCCTCGCGGACCAAGGCGTGCGCGGCGCGGTTCATCATCATGGTGTTGCCGCCGCTGATCGACTGCACCAGCGCGTTGGCGAAGTCCGGCGTCCGCCGGAACCGTGGCGACATGGCAATGGCGCGATCCTCGACGTCGGTGATGAGGGTGCGCGCGCAGTAGAGCGCCGGCCGGTTGCCGTAGGGGGCGAGTGCCGCCGCCGCGGCCCGGGTCTTGTCGGCAAGCCAGATGTCGTCCTGGTCGCAGAAGGCGACATACTCGGCATCGACGTCGCTGTTGACCAGCAACCAGCGGAAATTGCCGGCGAAGCCGCGCCGGGGCGCCGAACTGACGACGAACCCGCCCCGGCGCCAGCGCGCCTGCCAACCCGCAAGGCGGTTAAGCGTGTCGTCGGTGGAACTGTCATCGGAGGCAAAGACATCGATTCCGGCCCATTGCTGGTCCGCAACCGATTGCAGCTGCGCGTCCAGGAACCGCGCTCCGTCATAAGTGGCCAGCAGGACGGCCAGCCTCTCGCCCACGCTCGTGGTTTGCGCTTCGATCCGCAGGTCGATCTTCAAATGCTGCCGGTCCTCTCGAAAGACGCTGCGTGGCAGGTGGTTAGCACGGCAGCCGCCGCCACGATAACCGCCACGGCGCTAATTGGATGCGTATTTGGCGCGCCGGCTTTGTGAAAACAACCCCCAAGCCGACAGGAGATGGCGGCGCTCCCGCATTGGCGAAGGGCAGGTGGGGATTTGTCCTCATGCATTGTTAACCATGCGGGAGCATGCTGGGTGCTGACGCATGTAAGGGGGTTCCGGCAATGGAACTTCTGCTTCTGCTATTGCTGGCGGCCGTGATCTGGCTGGTGCTGCTGCCGTCGCGCCTCGCCGGTACCGTTCGCCGACACCGCCTGGCCGCAGCCGCCATCCTCGGGGTGGCCACGCTCGGCACCTTGCTGCTGCTGCAGCTCAGCCACCCAACCCAGATCGCCCAGGACTACGCCCAGGGCGACGCCACACTCCGCGCCATGCTGGACTGAGCGTCGCGGGGCCGGGCTGCTGGGGATGCTCGGGAAGCTTGACCCTCTGCTCGGTGCGTTAACGCCGGAGATGCGCATGACGGCGTGCCCCGCGCCTCCCGCTGGCGATGGGGTCAAGTCCAAGCTACTATTGGGCACGGACAGCATTGGTGAAATCCATGCGGGCTGTTGGCGTGAGAGGGAGTGGTGCCAGGGCCGGGCTGGTTGCCTGTGCTGCACTTGTACTGCTGTTCCTGCTGGCGACGATCAATCCAGTTGCTGCACAAGCCAAGTGCCTCGCCGAGGTAGAGCCCAACAACGAAGCAGGATCGGCCCAGGCGGTCTCCGAGGCCTTCTGCCTCGAAGGGCAACTGGAGGTTGGCGAAACCGATAACTTCGCCTGGACCTTTGCTTCCGCGCCGGTGGAGTCCGGCTGGTCGGTCAGCCTGCGCGGAGTGCCGGGCGACGAGACCCGGCTGCAGATCTATCCGGTCGATAGCGGGAAGGCGGCGGGAGCCACGGGCGATGCTGGTCCCCCGATCTACTCCCTGGCCACGCCGGCCGGCAGTTCGCAGGTCACCTCCGGTGACCTCCTCCTGGCGCCCGGCAGCTACCTGTTGGCGCTGTCTGCCCGTAGTGGAGCCGGCGGCTATGCCATCGCATTCAAGCGGGCGGCCGCGCAGCAGGTTGAGACCGAGCCGAACGACACTATTGACCAGGCAACTGTCCTCGCGCCTGAAACCACCCTCCTGGGCGACCTTTCCGGGTCGCAGGACTACTACCGCTGTGTGATTGGCGAGAGCGAAGCCAGGCGGCGCTGGGTCATCGAGACCAGCACGCCGCCGGACGAGACCTACTATCTCGCGCTGGAGGACGCTCAGGGGGCCCAGTTGCTGAGCAGCCCCATTTCCGGGTCGACGCAGTTTGCCGACATCGGGCTCGCACCCGGCGACTACATCGTGCATCTCACCGGCGCCTCGGACGGATCGCACCCCTACACGCTTCGGCTGACACCTGCCGGAAGGCGGGTCGCCGGGCGGGAAAGCGAGCCGAACGACACACTGGACAGGGCCCAGCCGATCGCCTTCGGCAAGCCGATCACCGGCCAGCTGGGCAGGGCGGGTGACACAGACTACTTCGCCCTCGAAATCGGCGATGAGCTCCGGGGCAAACGGCTCGAGCTCAGGCTGGAGACCACGGGCAGGCCGCCGGGGCTCTGCTTGATGAATTCCGCCGGCGGCACGCTGCAGTGCCGGGACACGGCGCCGGCCAGCCTGCCGGACCTGGTGCTTCCGCCCGGCCGCTATACCGTGTCGGTGTCGGGCGCAGCCGATCCGGGCAGCAGCTATCGGCTGGTGGCCCGGCTGGCCGGCGTCCAGGACGCGGGACGCGAGGCGGAGCCGAACGATGGCATCGACATCGCCACGCCGCTCGAGTCCGACGGGAAGGCCCGCGGCAGACTGGTCGGCAACGAGACCGACGTGTTCGCACTGACGGTGGATGGCGCCCCGCGGCTGTGGCAGGCCCAGGTGCACGGTTCTGGCGTGACCGGGGTCACGATCCTCGATCGAAAGGGCGACCTGGTCGGGGCCTCGCCCGAGGCCGCCGGCGATGTCGTGAGGGCATCCGACATGTTCCTGCTGCCCGGCGTGTACTCGATCAAGGTCAGTGGCGAGAACGCCGACTACGCCCTGGAGGTCCGGGACGCCGGCTTGCCCGACCCGTCGGCGGAGCACGAGCCGAACCAGCCCGAGTGGGCGGCCGAGCGGCTGCGGTTCGAGGAAACGCGGACGGGCAAGCTCGTCGACCTTGCCGACGTGGACTATTATCGGTTTTCGCTTTCCGCTGCCGCGCTCGTCGCGCTGGAGGTGACGGCGCCTGCGGGGGGCGAGCTCGACTACGCGGTCTGGTCGGGCAATATCACCACCTTCACCGGGATCGCCACCGATGTGCCCGCCGTGTTCGCGAGCTGGCTGGAACCGGGTGACTACGGCCTCCGGCTGCGCGCCACCCGACCCGTCGAGGGCCGGTACCGGTTCAGGTTGACGTATCGGGATCCATTCGCACTGCCGGACGACCTGGAGCCGAACGACGAGGAAGCCCACCCCGCGCCGTTGCCCGCGTCGCTCCGTGTTTCCGGCATGCTGGAGCACCGTTACGAGGGCGACTGGTTTGCCCTGCCGGACACAAAGCGCCCGACCCGCGTCCGCGTCGAGATCACCGCCGCGCCGGGCATCGAGGTAGCGGCCTACGACGGCGAGACGTACCTCGCCAGTTCAGATTCCTATACCCAGGCACCGCTCGAGACCGAGCTGTCGCCCGGCCGGCCGGTGAAACTCAATGTGCATGGCCTCGAGCCCGGGCCATACACGATCAAGGTGTCGTTCGAGGACGGACCGCAGCCGCAGGAACCGGTCGTCCTGCCGCTCGACATCGCGGTAGGGCTTGGCGATCGGCCAGTGGCGGCCTTCTGGATTCGCGGCCAGCGACTTGGGGGTGAAGTCCATCTGGTCAACCGCGGAAGCGAGCCGCTTGATCTCAGTCTCGACGCCCGGTCGAGCGACTTCCAGTATCAGGTGGAGCTGTCGAAGCTGTCCGTGCGCCTGGCTCCGGGGGCAGAGGAACGCGTGCCGCTGGATGTCGTGGTGTCACCAGACGCCTGGGGCGACAACCCTGTGCAGATCGCAGTGCGCGCGCGTACCGCGGATGGTGGGACGAGGTCCGCCACCGGTATGCTGATCGCGGATACGGGCGCCGTGCCGTTGGGGGACGAACCCTCCTTCGCCGTGCCCGGTGCGATGCGGGGTGGCTTCGACGTTGCGGCAACCGCCTTCGGGGGAAAGTTGCTTGGTCCCAGGGACGAGGCGGTGACCTCCGACGCCGCCATGCTGTTTGACGGGGTTACCTCCTCGGTGGGGTACCTGCGCCACACGGAGCAGCTGCCGGCCCAGGTGACCGTGGAGTTCGGTGGCGATCGCTCCTGGCCGATTGCAGGCATTGCGCTCAACCCGCAGGTTGGCGGCAGCAACGGCTATCCCCCGGATGGCCTGCGCGACTTCGACCTGCTGCTGTCGGACGACGGCGTCAGCTTCGAGCCGGTCCTCTCCGGGCAGCTGAGCCGGACCCCGGTCGAGCAGCTGTTCCTCCTGCCCACCCCCCGGTCAGCGCGCGCCGCCAGGTTGCTTCTCAACTCCAACCACTCCGGCGGCGGCTACATCACCCTGGGGGAATGGAAGGTCATCGCGGTACCGGGCGAGCCCGCCGGCGTTTCGCTGAACATTGGTGATCCGGCGCGCGGTGGACACGTTGTCTATTCCATGCCGGTGATCGGCAAGGACTACGCGGAGGCCAACGCGCTCCTGGTCGAAGGCGGATCCTCGGTCGAGGTGCCCGCCGGTCCGGCGCCCGAGTGGGTGATCGGCTTCGACAACGACCGCGCGGCGCAGATTGTCTCGCTCGAATGGGTGCATGGGGACTCCAGCGGGAAGCCGTTCCCGGGTGTGAAGGTCGCCGCGAGCCTGACCGGTCCGCTCGGTCCCTGGCGGGAGCTTGGATCGTGGTCCTTCGGGGGCGGCGGCGGTGAAAGCACCTGGCGCCTGCCGGAGCCTGTCTGGGCCCGCTTCCTGCGCTTCACCGCCTCAGACGACATTCCGGCCGGCGAGGTCTGGCAGTATCCGGCGGTGATCAGGGTGCTCGAGCATCCGATCGCCGACGGCTATCTCTCCATCCTCGGCGAGTGGGGATTCCTGGGCCGGGATGCGATCTACGAAGCGACTGTAGCCGACGGCGTAGCGGCGGCGCGGCCCGAGGCGGACGCCAACGATTCACCGGAGGCCGCGGAGGTGCTCCGCCTCGGCGACACGGTTGCCGGCGAGGTGGAACACAACGCCGACGAGGACTGGTATGCCATCGAGACGCCGGCGTCGGTCAACACGCTGACGCTGACTCTTCGGCAGGAGCCGTTCATCGCCGCCGATGCAACGCTCGAGACCGCTGACGGTCAGCCGGTGGCCCTGCGCTCCGCCCCTGCCGGCGGCAGCGAACTGAAGCTCGAGGCCGAGGTGGAGCCCAACGCCCGCTACCTGGTCCGCATCACCGAGCCGCCGCGCTCGATCGCCGTCGCCTACGACACCAGCATGAGCCTCGCGGGGCTTGCCGAGATCATCAAGAAAGGCCTGCGCGTCTTCGCCGACGACGTCGAGACGGACGAGGAGTTCGTCAATGTGATGAACTTCGAGCAGCCCTTCATCCTCGATGAATGGAGCGACCAGCCCTGGGTGACGCAGTCCGCGATCCTGGCAAAGACCGATGACGGCGGCTCGAGCGACATCGAGAGGAGCGTCATTGCGGCGGCGCGCGCGCTCTCGGAGCGGCGCGGTGCGCGCGCCCTGCTGCTGCTGACGGACGCGTCTTCCCCCAGCTATGCCATTCAAGACCAGATGTGGAGCGCGCTGCGCACCGCCCCGCCGCACATCTTCGCGGTGCACCTCGGGGCAGGGGACGCGGATCCTGCTGCCACCGCCACGCGGTTGGTCGAAAGGAGCATCATGCAGGATCTGGCTGCGGCAAACGCCGGTCACTATGCGTGGGCCCCAACGCAGACCGCGATGGACGTCACTTTCAGCCGGGCAGCGGCCTGGCTGAGGCGGCCGGCGCGCTACCTCCTCGACGCACGCGCCTGGATGGCACCGCCACCGGCACCCGGCAGCATCGAGGTCGCGGTCGTTCCGAAGCTGAACTCGACACCCGCCACCGGGGACATCCAGCCGACCCCCCGCGCGCCGCGGCAGGCTCCCGCCACCGAACTCATCCTCGATGCTTCGGGCAGCATGCTGCAGCATCTGGGCTCCCGCCGGCGCATCGAGGTCGCCCGCACGGTGCTCAAGGAACTGGTGACCAGGACGCTGCCGCCCGGTGCTCCGCTGGCCCTGAGGGTGTTCGGCACCGATCAGCCCGACTCGTGCCAGACCTACCTGCCTGTCCCGCTGACGCCTCTCGACCGCGGCGCCACCGCGGACTTCATCGACGGCGTCACCCCGGTCAATCTGGCCAAGACGCCGATCGCCGCCTCCTTGCGCGCCGTCGCCGATGACCTGCGCGAAGCGACCGGCCCGCGTGTCGTCGTGCTCGTGACCGACGGCGAGGAGACCTGCGGCGGCGACCCACGGGCCGAGATCGAGGCGCTGGTCGCGCA
>JBQCFF010000014.1:0-9680 GCA_051959485.1 Devosia sp.
TCGGTGAGCAAGCCGGTGTCGACGGCGTCGGTGATGGCGTCACGGTCGAGGCGGCGCTCGATCGTGCCCTTCTTGAGGGCGCGGATGAACTTCTTCTCGACGTCCTCGGCCTTGACGACCTTGAGCAGGGCATCCTCGAGCATGCCGGTGGCATCCTTGGGGTCGGCGGACACATAGGTGCCCTTGGTGAGACGATCGCGGAACTCGCCCGGCAGCATCACCGACTTGGCAAGCCGGTAGGTCGCGCGGTCCGATGCCGGCCGGGCATGGCGCCCGAGCGGAAACACCAGGGCACGCATGAGGTTCCGGAGCCAGAAGTTCGGAAAGTTCGCGAACACCGCGGCGAAGTTCTGTTCGATGGCGAAGATCTGGTCGCGCGCCACGGCCTCCACCACCGGCCGATCCGCCTCGAGGCGGCCATCGTCCTCGTAGCGCTTCAAGGTGGCCGACAGCAGGTAGAGCTCGGAGAGGATGTCGGCCATGCGGCCCGAGAGCCGCTCCTTGCGCTTCAGGTCACCACCGAGGAACGCCACGGTCCAGTCGCCCACCAGCGCGAAGCTCTGCGTGTAGCGGGACAGCTGCCGGTACCAGCGCGCCATCTCGTGCTCGACCGGCGTGGAGGCGAAGCGGCCGAAGCTGATCGCATGGAGGAAGCTGCCCACCATGTTGCGCAGCATGAAGCTGACATGCCCGGTGAAGGCGGCGTCGAAGGCCTCGATGCCAGCCCCCCGGTCCGGGTTCTGCGCCGCCGCGATCTCCCGGTAGAGATAGGGGTGGGCGCGCAGCGCTCCCTGCGCGAAGGTGATGAGCGTCCGGGTGAGGATGTTCGCGCCCTCTACGGTGATCGCCACCGGCGTCGTCATGTAGCCCGAGAACAGGTAGTTGGAGGGGCCATCCTGCACGGCGCGGCCGCCATGGATGTCCATGGCGTCGTTGACGGCTTCGCGCATCGCATCGGTGGTGCGGTACTTGAGCAGCGCCGAGAGCACCGAGGGGCGCTGGCCCTCGTCCACCATGGAGGCGGTAAGGGCGCGCGCGGCTTCGTAGCTGTAGGCATGCCGGACCATGCGGCTCAGCGGCTCGGCCACGCCCTCCATCATGCCCACCGGGATGCCGAACTGGCGGCGGATGCGGGCATAGGCCGAGGTGGTGCGCAGCGCGAACTTGATCGACACCGTGCCGATGGCGGGGAGCGAAATGGCGCGGCCGGTGGCGAGGCACTCCATCAGCATGCGCCAGCCCTGCCCCGCGTACTGCGTGCCGCCGATGAGGAAATCCATCGGGATGAAGACGTTGCGGCCCTGGGTCGGGCCGTTCATGAAGGCGGCACGCGCCGGGTAGTGGCGGCGACCGATCTTTACGCCCTTGTGGTTCGCCGGCACCAGCGCCAGCGTGATGCCGATGCTCTCGGTGTCGCCGATCAGGTGGTCGGGATCGTAGAGGTGGAAGGCGAGGCCGAGCAGCGTCGCGACGGGAGCCAGCGTGATGTAGCGCTTGTCCCAGCTGAGCTTCACGCCCAGCGTCTTCTTGCCTTCGTACATCTCGTAGCAGACGACGCCGACGTCGCGCATGCCGGCGGCATCGGAGCCGGCGTGCGGGCCGGTCAGCGCGAAGCACGGCACTTCGAGGCCCTTGGCCAGGCGGCCGAGATACTTCGCCTTCTGCGCCGGGGTGCCGTACTTCTCGAGCAGTTCGCCAGGGCCGAGGGAGTTGGGCACCATCACGGTGATGCCGGCGGCGATCGAGCGGGAGGCGATCTTGCTGACCACCTGGCTCTGGGCCTGGGCCGAGAACCCGAGGCCGCCATGCTCGCGGCTGATCAGCATGCCGAGGAAGCCGTTGTCCTTGAGGTACTGCCAGACCTCGGGCGACAGGTCGGCACGGTTGTGCCGCGTGTCCCAGTCGTCGATCATGGCGCAGACGGTGTTCACCGGGCCATCGAGGAAGGCCCGCTCCTCGGTGGAGAGGGTCGGCTTGCGGATGCCGAGCAGCTTGCGCCAGTCCGGCTTGCCGCCGAACAGCTCCGCATCCCAGCCGACGGTGCCGGCATCGAGCGCCTCCTGCTCGGTGCGGGAGACGCGCGGCAGGATGCGCTTCACCATCGCATAGGCGGGGCCGGTGAGCACCGCCTTGCGGAACGGCTTCAGCGCGAACAGCGCTAGGACCAGCCCGGGGACGACGAGGAGCCAGCGGAACGGGTCGTTGATGACCAGCGCGAAGGGATCGAGGATGACGAGGTTGAGGAGCGCCAGCACCACCCAGAGTGCCGCCCATTGCCAGACCGGTGCCCGCCGCATGGCGAGTGTCGCGAAGCCGACAAGCCCGACGATCACCAGGAAAGGAAACATGCTCGATCCTCCTCCATCGCACCCCGTTTGACGGGTGGGGCGCGCCCGCACGCCGACCGGAACGCCTCCGGTTCGGGCGCAAGCATGCCAACAGTCTGGCATCCTGGTACTAAGATAAGGTTGGTTGACGTTAACGTCAACTGGACGCCGTAACGGTCATCGTACTGCAACCGATAGCAAGTTCCCCCAATTGTTCGCTCATGACGACACGTCGTCTGTTTGACGCTAACGTCAACCGGTGGCAAAGTTGGCTGACGGACGGACGGCATCCCGGAGGAGGAACGATGGACCCTGTCGCTACCGACCATGTGCGCCCGTGGGTGCAGCACTATCCGCCCGGCATCGAATGGGATGTGCCAATCGACATCACGCCGATGCATGAGCAGGTGCTGCGCGCCTGCGCGGCAACCCCCAATGCCGATGCGCTGGATTTTTTGGGCAAGAAGACGAAGTTCCGCGATCTCGCCAAGCAGATCAACGCCTTTGCCGGCGCGCTGCAGAAGGAGCTCGGCGTCAAGAAGGGCACCCGGGTCGCGATGCTGCTGCCCAACACGCCGTTCTACGTCATCGCCTACTACGCCATCCTGAAGATCGGCGGCACGGTGGTGAACTGCAATCCGCTCTACACCATCGGGGAGCTCACCCACATCGTCGGCAGCTCCGGCGCCGAGCTGATGATCACGCTCGACCTCAAGCAGATCTTCGACAAGGCCGAAAAACTGGTCGCCGACGGGCGCGTCAAGCGTCTCGTGGTCTGCAACTTCCCGGAGGCCCTGCCCGGCCCCAAGAAGCTGCTCTACAAGCTCGCGAAATCCGGCGACCTCGCCAAGGTTTCGGCCAGTCCGGTCGCCGACCGGGTGGTGTGGTTCGAGCACCTGGTGGCGCGCGGGCTCGCGGCCGATCCGGTGGCGATCGACGCGCTGAAGGACTGCGCGGTGCAGCAGTACACCGGGGGCACGACGGGCATCCCCAAGGGCGCGATGCTGAGCCACGCCAACGTCGCCGCGCAGGTGAGCCAGATCAACTACTGGGGCCAGGAGCTGTTTCACCCGCCTACCCGGGTGATCGCCGTGCTGCCCTTCTTCCACATCTTCGCGATGACCACCTGCATGAACCTGCCGCTCGCCGGCAGCGTGCAGGTGATCATGCTGCCGCGCTTCGAACTCCGCGCCATGCTCGACACGCTGACCCGCACCGGCGCCAACGTGCTGCTGGCCGTGCCGACGCTGATCCAGGCGCTGGCCAAGCAGGGCGAGCGGGCGGCGCCGCACCTGCAGTCGCTGGAGGTCGTCGTCTCCGGCGGCGCGCCGCTGGCCGACGAGGTGCGGGCCAACTGGAGCAAGGTGAGCAAGGCACTGCTCGCCGAGGGCTACGGCCTGACCGAGGCTTCGCCGGTTGTCTGCTGCGCCGCGCTGCGGGTGCAAAGCAAGCCGCTGTCGATCGGCCAGCCCCTCCCCGGCACCGACATCCGCTTCGTCGATGTCGACACCGGCGCGGTGGTGCCGATCGGGGAGCGCGGAGAGCTGCAGGTGAAGGGCCCGCAGGTCATGCTCGGTTACCACAACGATCCCGAAGCGAGCGCGGGCGCCTTCATGGACGGCTGGCTCCGGACCGGCGACGTCGGTTACCTCGACGAGGAGGGCTACGTCTTCCTGGTCGACCGCATCAAGGACCTGATCATCTGCTCGGGCTTCAACGTCTATCCCCGGATCATCGAGGAGGCGCTGATGCATCATCCGGCGGTGGAGGAGACCAACGTGATCGGCGTGCCGGACGAGTATCGCGGCGAGGCGCCGGTCGCCTACGTGAAGCTCAAGGAGGGCCGCAGCGTCACGGAAAGCGAGCTCAAGGACTTCCTCGACGAAACGCTCAACAAGATCGAGATGCCCAAGGAAATCCTGTTCAAGGAAGAGCTGCCCAAGACGCTGATCGGCAAGCTGAGCAAGAAGGAGCTGCGCGAGGACTACCAGGCCCGCCAGAAGACCAATGAACCGGCCTGAGCAGGAAAACCGCGACCTCTTCGCCATTGCCGACCTGGCGCAGGAGTTCGGCATCTCGACCCGCGCCATCCGCTTCTACGAGGCGAAGGGCCTGCTGCACCCGGAGCGGGTCGGCGGCACCCGCGTGTTCCGCCGCCGTGATCGCGCAAGGTTGATCCTCATCCTGCGCGGCAAGCGGCTAGGCTTCTCGCTGCGGGATATCTCGGATTACCTCAGCCTCTACGACGCCCATTCGCAGACGGCACAGGTGAACCTCCTGGTCCAGAAGGTGGACGAGCGGCTGCGGCTGCTCGAACAGCAGCTGGGCGACCTGCAGACCACCATTGCCGAGCTCAGGGAGATCCGGAAGCTCGCTGACGACCGATTAGCCCAAGGCGCCTAGCATGCTTCGTCCAGTGCTGAACCTGATGGCCGCCGCGGCACTGACGCTGCTCGCCGCCTGCACCATCTCTTCACCCACCCAGCTGGTGGCGCCTGAAGAGGCGGTGACGCCGCTGCCGGCGCGGTTCGTGGTCTATGGCTACAAGCAGGGCAGCGACAGCGCCTATACCCGTTCCGAGGAGGCGCCGATCAGTTTCGAGCTGCGGGATGGCGCCTACGTCGCCGCCGACAACTCGATGACCCTGCGCTTCGTGGCGCTCGACAACCACGGTTATCTCGTTTCGGTGGCCGGCAACGAGCCGGGGGCGCTGTACGGTACCGCCTGGGTGAAAGGGCAGATCGTCGTCGTCCGCATGATGCTGGCCGACGACATCGACGTGGCGCTGCACAAGGCCAAGGCCGCCTCCCCGCCGGAGCTGGCGGCAGATATCACGGACTCCAAGGACGGGCTCACCGTGACGAGGCGCGAGACGCTGGATCAGCTGGTGAGGCTCATCCGCAAGGGCATCGTCCCGACCTCGCCGCTGGTCGCCTGGGTAACGGAAAACCCCGACGCCGCGACGCCGACGAGGATCATCAAGGACACGGAAGGGTGGAAGGCGGAGTAGGCTGTCACTGCTGCCATGTACGCAAGGTAAGTTGTGGGGGTATACTGGGGTTATGAGAGCAACGACTGCAGCAGCACTGAGCAAGAACCTCGCCGCCGAGATCGAGAAGGTCAAGGCGCACGGTGAACCGCTGGCCGTCGTCAGCGAAGACGGTGAAACCGAGGTCTACATCGTTTCTCGTGAGGCCTATGAAGCCGAGGACGCGACGCAATACCTGCAGCGTAGTCCGGAGAACGCCCGGCGGTTGGACGAGTCGATCGCGCAGTACCACGCCGGCAAGGTGATCAAGGTCGATTGGCCTGAATGAACCTGATCTTCACCGAGCGGGGCTGGGAAGATTACCAATACTGGCAGAAAAACGATCAACGCACGGCCAGGAAGATCAATGCGCTCCTGAAGGAGTGCAGCCGAACCCCACACGTCGGTACGGGCAAGCCGGAGGTTTTGCGCGGCAACTGGTCAGGCTGGTGGTCGCGCCGGATCACCGACGAGCACCGGCTGGTCTACCGCACGGAGGGCGACGACCTCATCATCGCCCAGTGTCGCTACCATTACTCGAAGTAGCTACCGCTTCCTGCTCTTCACGTTCGTCCTGAGGTCGGGCTTTTTCGGGCGCTGCCAGCCCTTGGGCGGTTCGACGACGGGGACGTTGGTGCCGAGGCCCATCGAACCGGGGGGCGGCTGCTTGGCCTGGACTTCGCCCCGCAGCTCCATGATGGCGTCGCGCAGCCCCGCCGCGGCTTCGTAATCCTCGCGCGCCACGGCATCGGCCATCTGCTTTTCGAGCGCGGCGATCTTGCGGTCGTTGTTGATGAGCGACATCGGGCGCCTCAGGTAGCGGAGAGGAAAACCTGCATTTCGTCGAGCGTCGCGGCCTCGCGCGCCGGCTTGTCCCATCTTATCCGGTTGATGCGGGGAAAGCGAAGCGCGATGCCCGACTTGTGGCGGCCGGATTCCTGGGCCGAGTCGAAGGCGACCTCGAACACCAGCTCCTTGCTGACCTCGCGGACCGGGCCGAAGCTGGCGACGGTGTTGTTGCGTACCCACTTGTCGAGCTGCTTCAGCTCTTCGTCGGTGAAGCCGAAATAGGCCTTGCCGATCGGGACGATCTCGTTGCCCTTCCAGACGCCGAAGGTGTAGTCGGAGTAGAAGCTCGAGCGCTTGCCGTGGCCGCGCTGCGCGTACATCAGGATGGCGTCGACGACGTTCGGGTCGCGCTTCCACTTGAACCACAGCCCCTTGGGCCGGCCCGGGACATAGGTGGAGCTGCGCAGCTTCAGCATCACGCCCTCGTGCCCATGCTCGGCCGCGCCCTTGCGGCGGATCTCGGCGAGCTCCTCCCAGCCTTCGAACGGCACGATGGGTGACAGGTCGAGGCGGGTCTGCGGGTTCTGCCGGAACCACGATTCGAGCCGCTCCCGGCGCTCCGTCCACGGCAGCGCGCGGATATCCTCGTGGCCGTCGAACAGCATGTCGTAGACGCGGATGAAGCCGGGATACGCGGTGAGGTGCTTGGCGATCGCCGTCTTGCGGTTGAGGCGCTGCTGCAGGTCGTTGAACGACGCGGGCTCGAAATCGTGGCCGACCAGCAACTCGCCATCGAGCACCGCATCGCCGAACACCGCCTCGGTGACGTCGGGGAAGGCGTCGGCGATGTCGTCGCCGGTGCGGCTGAACAGCGAGACCTTGCCGCGCGCCGCGATCAGTTGGACGCGGATGCCGTCCCATTTCCACTCGGCGACGAAATCGGCGGGCTCGAGCTTCTGGAGGTCCTTCTCCTCATCGACCGGGTTCGAGAGCATCAGCGGGTGGAAGCGCGAGGCGTGGTCGATATCCGGGCGCTCGGTCCTGCCGTCGAGCCAGTCGAACAGCTCGGCATAGGGCACGTGGAGGCCGTTCCAGACCTCCTCGATCTCCTGCACCGGCTTGCCGCTCATTTCGGCGAGCGCGGTCTTGGCGAGGCGGGCGGAGACGCCGATGCGCAGCGCGCCGGTGGCGAACTTCACCAGCGCCCAGCGTTCGTTGATGGTGGCGCGGGTGAGCAGCGAACCGATCAGCCGCGGCAACTCCGCCTTGCTGGCCATGTTGAAGAGCTCGACCAGGTCGCTCAGCGACGGCAGCGGCTCGGTGCCGCCATGATCTTCCGAAGAAGAGTGATGGGGCCAGATCAGCGCGATGGTCTCGCCGAGGTCGCCGCCGTAGTCGTAGCTCAGCGCGAACAGGTGCGGGTCGACCTCGGCGAGCACGACATCGCGCAGCACCGCCGGCTTGACGTTCTTGAAGGTCAGCGCGCCGGTGAGGATGGCGAGGCCGAAGCCGCGGTCCGGGTCCGGGGTGGAGCGGAAATACTCCACCATCGCCTCGAGCTTGCGATTGCGCGACGGCGTGAGGACCAGCGTCTCCATCAGCGCGGCGAACGCCCTCATGGCTCGTCCTCCTCGCCTTCCTCGTAGGCCTCGATGTTGAGCGGCTCGGCCTCGAGTCCCTGCTGGTGGCAATGGTAGACCAGCGCATCCTCGCGCCCATGCGTCACCCACACCCTGGCGGCGTTGGTGTCGGCGATGGTCTGGCGCAGCTCGTTCCAGTCGGCATGGTCGGAGATGACCAGCGGCAGTTCCACTCCGCCCTGCTTCGCCCGCTGCTTGACGCTCATCCAGCCCGATGCGACCGCGAGCACCGGATCGGGCAGGCGGCGGCTCCAGCGATCCTTGATCGCGGAGGGTGGCGCGATGACGATCTGTCCCTGCAGCTCGGCCTTCGTTGCTTCGAGCGACGGGTTCAGCACGCCCAGCGGAATGCCCCTCTCGACGTAGAGCTCGCAGAGGCGCGCCATGGCGCCGTGCAGATAGATCGGCGCGTCCCAGCCGGCGTCGCGGAGCAGCGCGATGACCCGCTGTGCCTTGCCCAACGCATAGCAGCCGATGACATGCGAACGTTCCGGGTAGGTCGCCACCGAGCGGAGCAGCCGGCCGATCTCGTCGAGCGGCCTGGGGTGCTGGAACACCGGCAACCCGAACGTGGCCTCGGTGACCAGCAGGTCGCATTCGGCGAGCTCGAACGGCTGCGCGGTGCGATCGGGCAGCCGTTTGTAGTCGCCGGTGACCACGATGCGCTGCCCCCGATGTTCCAGCACCACCTGCGCCGAACCGTGGATGTGCCCCGCCGGAACCAGCGTGATGGTGACGTCGTCGACCACCAGCGGCGTGTTGAAGTCGAGCGGCTGGAACTGGCCGGCGCAATCCTCGCCATAGCGCACCTTCATGATGGCGATGGTGTCGGGCGTGGCGAGGACGGCGCCGTGGCCGGAGCGGGCATGGTCCGAGTGGCCATGCGTGATGATCGCGCGGGAGCGCGGCTGCGGCGGATCGATATACGCGTCGATGGGAATGACACGCAGGTCGCGATCGAGGAACGGAGCGGGCATGGCGGCCGGATACTAACTGCAAGCCAGCCTAAACGCACGAAATGCCGGTTCGGCACCCTTGGCGTGGCGAGATCGGCGGCATAGGCTCGTGGCAAAGACCAAAGTCTGTACCGGGGCCGTCATGGAAAGCCTGCTCACACTCGCCGCGTCGCACCCGACCCGCACCTACTCGGCCGGCGAAATCCTGATCGGCCAGGGTTTTGCGGGCGGTGACCTGTTCATCCTCGAAAGCGGGCAGCTGTCGGTGGAGCGGGACGGCGTCAGGATCGCCACCATTGCCACCCCGGGCTCGCTGATCGGCGAGATGTCGGTCGTGCTCGGCACCCTGAGCAGCGCCACCGTGCGAGCGGAGAAGCCGAGCACCGTGCGCGTGATCCACGATGCGCGGCAGTACCTGCAGACCGACCCGGCGCTGACTTTCCGCGTCGCCTGGCTGATGGCGAACCGGCTCGACGCCACCTCGGCATACCTCGTGCAACTGACCAGGGATCATGCCGACAAGCCCGAGAGCGGGTTGCTGGGCCGCATCCTGTCGTCGCTGCACTCGCCGGACCACGCGCGCTATTCGACGGTGACCCGCAGCGACATGTTCGGCGACACGCCGAGCCCCTGACGTTCAATCGCATCGACGAGGTCTTTCCATGCGCCGCACTGAGCATCCGGCCGGCACGGTCCATTCCATCACCGTTGCGAGCAAGGCGATCGCCAACAACCGGCTGGGTGACCCGACCACCCGCCGCGTCGACGTGTACGTGCCCCATGATCATGGCGGCAAGGACCTGCCGCTGCTCGTCGACCTCGTCGGCTTCACGGCCGGCGGGCCCGCCCACACCAACTGGCGCAATTTCGGCGAGAACGTGCCGGAGCGGCTCGACCGGCTGATCGGCGACGGCGCCATGCCGCCGGTGGTGGTCGCCTT
>JBQCFF010000015.1:0-2096 GCA_051959485.1 Devosia sp.
GCCCGCACCACCTCGCTGTTCGGCGACCGGCGCGTCATCCGCGTGCGCAATGCCGGCAAGTCGCTCACCACCACGCTCAGCGAGCTGGCGCAGGACCCGCAGGGCGCGGTGATCGTGCTCGAGGCCGGCAACCTCGCGCCCAAGGACCCGCTGCGCGCCCTGGTGGAGACCGCCAAGCTGGGCCGCGCCCTGCCCTGCTACCCGGATTCGGACGAAACCGTCGGCCGGCTGATCGCCGACACCTTCTCCAAGGCCGGCATCGCCGCCGACGCCGCCACCATGGCGGCAATCCGCGACAGCCTCGGCAACGACCGCGAGGTCACCCGGCGCGAACTCGAGAAGCTGGTGCTCTACGCCCAGGAGAGCAAGCGGCTGACCCGCGAGGATGTACTGACCCTGTGCGCCGACAATGCTGCGCTGGTGCTGGACGAGATCGCCGATGCGCTCGGCGCCGGGCACGCCCAGGGCCTCGACACGGCGCTGGAGCGGGCTCTCGCCGCCGCGGTCAACACCCAGCAGATCCTGGCTGCGGCGCTGAACCATTTCGCGACGCTCCGCCGCTGGCGCACCGAGGTCGACCTCGGCAAGAGCCCCGGCGCCGTTCTCGACAGCGCCCGTCCGAAGCCGCATTTCTCGCGGCGGGCCAATCTCGAGCGGCAGCTCCGGGTCTGGACCGACGAGGCCTTGAACGCGGCGCTCGACCGGCTGCAGACGGCCGTTGCCGACAGCCGCAAGCGCTACGACCTGCAGGAAACCATCGCCAAGCGGGCCCTGCTCGCCGTCTCGATGATGGCGGCGGAGCGCTGAGGTCAGCCGCGCCTTGTGCGGCCGCTTGTCTGCAGCGGAAAACCCCTGTTAGCGGACCAGCTTCTCGCAGATGCCGTCGAGCTGCTCCAGCGTGCGGTAGCGAATCTCCATCCGGCCGCCCTGGTCCTTGTGGTCGATCGAAACGTGCAGCCCGAGGAAGTCGCTGAGCCGCTTCTCGAGCGCCTGGGTGTCGGGGTCCTTGACCACGGGCGACGGCCGCCGGCGCGGCGCCGCGGCGCGTTCCTGGCTGAGCGCCTCGGCCTCGCGCACCGACAGGCCGCCACCGACGATGCGGCGGGCCGTCGCCTCGGGATCTTCGGCGGTGATCAGGGTGCGGGCGTGGCCGGCCGTCAGCTCGCCTCGCGCCACCATGCCACGCACCTCGTCGGGCAGCTTCATCAGCCGCAGCGTGTTGGCGACGTGCGAGCGGGACTTGCCGATCACCTGCGCCAGGTCGTTCTGGGTGTACTCGAACTGCTCGATCAGCTGGGCGTAGCCCATCGCCTCCTCGAGCGGGTTGAGGTCGACGCGCTGCACGTTCTCGATGATGGCGAGCTCGAGCGCTTCCTTGTCGCTGACGTCGCGGATCAGCACCGGTACTTCGTTGAGGCCGGCGCGCTGCGAGGCGCGCCAGCGCCGCTCACCGGCGATGATCTCGAACTGGTTGGGGTCGCGCGTCGGCCGCACCAGCAGGGGCTGCATGATGCCCTTCTCGCGGATCGAGCTCGTCAGTTCGTCGAGCTCTTCCGGGTTGAACTCGTGCCGTGGGTTCGACCGGTTGGCGATCAGGAAATCGATCGGCAGCCGGCGCAACCCGCCGCTGGTGTCGGCCAGCCGGGTGCCCTCGACCGACTGCATGTCGCCGATCAGGGCGGCGAGGCCGCGGCCCAGGCGGGAGGGACGCTCAGTCATTCTCAACTCCTTCCCGGCGCTCATGCGGCCACCAGCTGCCGCTCGCGGCGGATCACCTCGGTGGCGAGCCTGAGATACGCCTGGCTGCCGGCGCATTTCAGGTCGTAGAGCAGCGCCGGCTTGCCGTAGGACGGCGCTTCCGAGAGCCGCACGTTACGGGGGATCACCGTGTCATAGACCAGGTTGCCCATTTCGCTGCGCACGTCAGTGAGCACCTGGTCGGAGAGATTGTTGCGCTTGTCATACATAGTCATCACGACGCCCTGGATGCTGAGGCGCGGGTTGAGCGTGGTGCGGATCTGCTCGATGGTCTGCAGCAGCTGGCTCAGGCCTTCGAGGGCGAAGAACTCGCACTGCAGCGGCACCAGCACCGCATC
>JBQCFF010000016.1:0-7415 GCA_051959485.1 Devosia sp.
CGTCGAGTTGATGCCGCGCTCGCGCAGCATGAACTCCGGCTTCAGGTATTCGAGCTGGAAGCGGACGCCGCGCAGGTCTTCGGAGGTGAGGAAGTCGTCGTCGGCAAAGGCCAGGCGGAAGGCGGGGGAGCGGGTCTGGGCCGTTTCGGGGGCGCGTTTTGCCGCATCGATGTCTTCAACCGAGGTGCGAAGCGGCGTGTGCCGGTTTCTGGCCATTCTGGCGTCTCCGAGTCAGTCCAGCAGCTTGCATAGGTGGAGTTAAGGATCGTTGACACCCCGGGCGGGCGGGATAATGTCCGCCCGCTTCAATTCCTGCCAGAAAGCCCGCCATGCCGTACGCCGATCTCGCCCAGACCATCGACGCCGCCTGGGAGGCCCGCGCCGACGTCAATTCGAACACCACCGGCAAGGTGCGCGAGGCGGTGAACGAGGCGCTGAACCTGCTCGACAGCGGCAAGGCCCGCGTCGCCGAGCGCCAGGCGCCGGGCGAGTGGACGGTCAACCAGTGGCTGAAGAAGGCGGTGCTGCTGAGCTTCCGCCTCAACGACAACAAGCTGATCTCCGGCTCGGCCGGCGGCGCGTCGTGGTGGGACAAGGTGCCGACCAAGTTCGAGGGCTGGAGCGAGAACAACTTCCGCGACGCCGGGTTCCGCGCCGTGCCGGGCGCCGTGGCGCGCCAGTCCGCCTTCATTGCCCGCAACGTCATCCTGATGCCGAGCTTCGTCAACGTCGGCGCCTATGTCGACGAGGGCACCATGGTCGACACCTGGGTGACCGTCGGCTCCTGCGCGCAGATCGGCAAGAACGTGCACCTCTCGGGCGGCGTCGGCATCGGCGGCGTGCTCGAGCCGATGCAGGCCAACCCCACCATCATCGAGGACAACTGCTTCATCGGCGCCCGTTCCGAAGTGGTGGAAGGCGTGGTGGTCGGCGAAGGCTCGGTGATCTCGATGGGCGTGTTCATCGGCGCCTCGACCAAGATCGTCGATCGCGCCACCGGCGAAGTATTCGTCGGCAAGGTGCCGCCCTACTCCGTCGTCGTCTCCGGCAGCCTGCCCGGCAAGCCGCTCCCCAACGGCCAGCCCGGCCCGAACCTCTACTGCGCCGTGATCGTCAAGCGCGTCGACGAGCAGACCCGCAGCAAGACCAGCATCAACGACCTGCTCCGCGACTAGTGGTCGCACCACGACTCTACTAGACTTCCCCGATCCGGCAGGAGGGCTGCCGTGAAGGAGGAGTAGGGGACTATGGACTTCCAGGCACTTTATACGAAGACGGACGGGCGCATCTCGCGCCGGACGTGGTGGATCGGGGCGCTGCTGCTGGTGGTGGCCAACATCGTCATCAGCTTGGTTCTCCTGCCGCTCGTCGGCCTGGGCGGGCCGAACATGGCGGCGATCATGGCGGCGCAGACCGACGCGGCGCAGATCTCGGCGCTGGTGACGGGGGCGATCCAGACCGCCGCCTGGGGCAATCTCGTCGTCTTCCTGATCTTCGCCTACCCTGCCTACTGCGTCAGCGTTAAGCGCCGGCACGACCGCAACAACAGCGGCCTCGACGTGCTGATCTATTTCGGCGTCACCATCGTGCTGCTGCTGGTGCAGGCGCTGGGCATGGGCTTCGACACGATCGACGTGCAGGGCGTACCGATGCCGATCCCGAGCCCGCTGTTCTCCGTCCTGGGCGGCGTCGTCGCCATCTACGGCCTCTACCTGCTGGTCGTGCTCGGCTTCCTGAAGGGCACCGAAGGCACCAACACCTACGGCCCGAACCCGCTGGTCGGCGGCACCGCCGCGGCGACCGCCTGATGACCACGGCCGGACGGGATGACCATCACGATGCCCATTGATCGCGTCCGGCTGCTCCAGGACCTGATCCGCCGCCCCTCCGTCACCCCGGCCGAGGAGGGCGTGCTCGGCGCGCTGGAGGCGGTGCTGGTGCCGCTCGGCTTCACCTGCCAGCGGCTGCGGTTCGAGGGCGATGGGTCCTATCCGGTGGACAACCTGTTCGCGACCCGCGGCACCGGGGGCAGGCACCTGCTGTTCGCCGGGCACACCGACGTGGTGCCGCCCGGCGATGCGGCGCGCTGGGCGCACCCGCCCTTTGCGGCGGAGATCGCCGACGGGCTCATCTACGGGCGCGGCGCGGCGGACATGAAGTCGGGCATCGCGGCCTTCGTCGCGGCGCTGTCGCGGGCGCCGGCCGAGGGGCGGGTGTCGCTCGCCATCACCAATGACGAGGAAGCGGATTCGGTCAACGGCACCGACAAGCTGATGGCGTGGGCCGCGGCCCAGGGTCACCGCTTCGATTTCGCCATCGTCGGCGAACCGAGCGCCAGCCTGCGGGTCGGCGACTCGATCAAGATCGGCCGGCGCGGTTCCTACAGCGCCGAGCTCAGGGTCACCGGCACGCAGGGCCACGTCGCCTATCCCGAGAAGGCCAACAACCCGCTGCCCGTCGCGGCGGCGCTGCTCACCGCGCTGTCGGGCCGGCTCGACGAGGGCACCGAGCACTTCCCGCCGTCCAACCTCGAGTTCACCACGGTGGATGTCGGCAACCCGACGGGCAACGTCATCCCCGCCGCCGTCACCATGCGCTTCAACGTCCGCCACAACGACCGCTGGAGCCCGGAAACGCTGCACCGGCACGTCGGCGACGTGATCGAACGGCTGGACAAGCACGGCGCGACCGTCGAGCTGGTGCAGCTCGGCCGGCCGTCGCGGGTGTTCCTGTCGCCGCTCGATGGCGCGGTCGATACGCTGGTCGACACCATCGCCCGGCTCACCGGGCAGCGCCCCGAGCTCTCGACCGGCGGCGGCACCTCGGACGCGCGCTTCATCGCCGCGTACTGCCCGGTGGTGGAGTGCGGCCTGCCCGGACCCACCATGCACAAGGTCGACGAGCATATCCGCCTCGCCGACCTCGAGGCGCTCACCGACCTCTACGCCGCCTTCATCGCGGATTACCTGAGGTGAACGCACTGCCCGAGTTCTGGGCGGCGCTGCTGGGCTGGCTCGACCTGATCGCCGGCCGCAAGGACGCCGCGCACCGGTTCAACCTCAGCGGCGCCGGGCTCGCCAACGCCACCGGCTGCTACTACGCCATCGTGCTGCTCAGCCTGGTCGCCGCCGCGCTGGCCGGGCAGAACCCCGGCCTGGTCGGCGGGCTGGTGAGCCTGCTGCTCAATGCCCTGCCCCTGTTCACCGTCTGGCTGGTGATCGGGCTGACGGCGCTGGCGCTGAAGCCGCAGCACGGCGCGCTGGGGCTGCTGGTGCCGGCCACCTATGCGATGGGGCTGGTGCTGATCGTCCGCGTGCCGCTGCAACTGCTGGCGCCCGACCTGTTCAGCAACGCCCTGCTCGGAGCGCTCTCCTTCATGCTCTATCGCGGCGCTCGCGGCATCGGCGGGCTGGGCATCGGCAGCGCCCTCGCCTTCGCCGCCCTCTGCGCCGTAGCGCTTGTGCTGGCGCAGCTTGCTCTCTACATGCTCGCCACGGGTGGAGCAGGGATCGGCTAGTGCCGCAAGCGAAGACTTTCTGGAGCGAGGCCCTGACGGCCGCCCGCGGCGTCGGGGGGCTGATCGTCGGCGATCGCGCCGTCGCCGGCCGCTTCAACCTCACCGCACAGGGGCTGGTCGGCAGCTTCATCGCGCTGTTGCTGGTGATGACGGCGGGCGCCCTGCTGCCCATGCTGCTGGGCGAGAAGGGCTTCGTGCTGCGGATGGTCCTGATCTTCGGCCTGAGCTTCCTGCTGCAGGCGGGCTGTGCCGCCCTGGCGCTGCTGCAGGCGAAGCGGCTCGACGGCTTCCTGCCCTATCTGGTGGCCGACAACTGGGCCAGCGTCTGGGTGACGCTGGGCGGGCTCGCGCTCAGCCTGATCGGCCTGCCCAACGAGATCATCGGCTTCCCCATCGGCGTGCTGCTGGTGGTCATCGCGGTCAATATCGGCCGGCTGATCGTCAAGCTGCTGCCGCTGCAGGTCGCGATGTTCACCGTGGCGCAGGTGGTCGGCTACCTGCTCGGCGGCCTGCTCGTCCCCTACCTGCTGCCGGTGTCGTCGGCGGTCAGTAGCTGACGCCGGTGAGGTAGAGCCCGTCGGGCGGCGCCAGCGGACCGCAGCGCGCGCGATCGGCCGCATCGAGCGCGGCGCGGAAATCGGCCGGGCTCCAGCGCCCCTCTCCGACCAGCTTCAGCGAACCCACCATCGAGCGCACCTGCGAGTGGAGGAAGCTGCGGGCCCGCGCCGTCACCACCAGCAACTCGGCCTGCCGCGACACGGCGAACACGTCGAGGGTGCGGATCGGCGAGTTGGCCTGGCACTCGGCGGCGCGGAAGGTGGAGAAATCGTGCTTGCCGAGGATCAGCCGGGCGGCGGCATGCATGGCATCGGCATCGAGCGGCACCGGCACGTGCCACACCTTGCCGTCGTCGAGCGCGGCGCGGGCCCGGCGGTTGAGGATGCGGTATTCGTAGTGCCGGGCGGTGGCCGAGAAACGCGCCTCGAACTCCTCCCCCACCGTCTCGGCCACGAGGATCGCCAGCGGGTGCGGCTTGGTGTGATAGTTCAGCGCCTCGCGGATCTTGAACGGATCCCAGGCGCGCGACAGGTCGAAATGCACCACCTGCCCCAGCGCATGCACGCCGGCATCGGTCCGCCCCGCCGCCTGCGTGGTGACCGTCTCGCCCGAGAAGCGCGTGATCGCCTCCTCCAGCACCTGCTGCACCGACAGGTCGTGCTTCTGCCGCTGCCAGCCGCAGAACGGCCGCCCGTCATACTCCACGATGAGCTTGTAGCGCGGCATGTCGCTAGAACCTGCCGGTGGAGGAAGGCCCCCTCACCCGGCGCTGCGCGCCGACCTCTCCCCCGAGGGAGAGGTGGTGCTGTGGCGAACTCGCGCCTCCCTTCACCTCTCCCTTGGGGGAGAGGTCGGAGCACGGAGTGCTCCGGGTGAGGGGGCCTTTTCGGCTCACGACGCCGCCTCCGGCAGACGTCCTACACCCCGCAGGAAAGTCGCGGCGTCCATGGCGCCCTTGCCCTCGCGCTGCACGACGGTGAGGCGCACCGCGCCCTCGCCGCAGGCAATGGTGAGGTCGGGGAGGAGGGTGCCGGGTGCGCCGGCGGCGGACGCCAGGGTCGAGCGCAGCGCCTTCACCCGCGTCGGCGCGCCGTTGAGTTCGAGCTCGAACCACGCGCCCGGGAACGGCGACAGCCCGCGGATCTGGTTGTGCACCTCCGGCGCCGGCTTCGACCAGTCGATGCGGGCCTCGGCCTTGTCGATCTTGGCCGCGTAGGTGACGCCCTCTTCGGGCTGCGGGGTGAAGTGCAGGCTGCCGCGCTCGAGCGCCGCCAGCGCCCGGCCCATCAGGTCGGCGCCGACCAGCATCATGCGGTCATGCAGCTCGCCGGCCGTCATGTCGGGGCCGATCGGCATCTCCTCGATCAGCCCGACGGGGCCGGTATCGAGCCCCTCGTCCATCTGCATCACCATCACGCCGGTCCGCTTGTCGCCGGCCATCACGGCGCGCTGGATCGGTGCGGCGCCGCGCCAGCGCGGCAGCAGCGAGCCATGCAGGTTCAGGCAGCCGAGCTGCGGCGCCTCGAGGATCGGCCTGGGCAGGATCAGGCCATAGGCCACCACCACGCCGAGGTCGGCACCGAGCGAGGCGAACACCTCCTGCTCGGGCGCGCCCTTCAGCGAGCGCGGCGTGAACACCGGGATGCCGAACCCCTCGGCGGCCTCATGCACCGGCGATCGGCGCTCCGCCTGCCCGCGCCCCGCCGGCTTCGGCGCACGCGTATAGACCGCCACCACGTCGTGGCCGGTCGAAACGATCTCGCTGAGGGTAGGCACCGCGAACTCGGGAGTGCCCATGAAGACGATTTTCAGCTCGGGGTTCCTTGCTTCGCGGCAATCGGCAGTCGGCAGTCGGCAGTCGGTCGGCAGTCGAAGATGCCTTCTTCCGACTGCCTATTGCCGAATTTCAGCCGGTCCGGCGCGCCTGCTTCTGGAACTTCTTCAGCACGCGGTCGCGCTTCAGCCGGCTCAGGTAGTCGATGTAGAGCACGCCATCCAGGTGATCGAGCTCGTGCTGCACGCACACGGCGAACCGCTCCGTGGCCTCGCGCTCGACCGTCTTGCCGTCGAGGTCGGTGTAGCGGACGGTGACCTCGGCCGGCCGCTCGACGTCATAATAGAGCTCGGGGATCGACAGGCAGCCCTCCTCGGTGGTGACCGTCTCGTCCGAGTAGCTGAGGATCTCGGGGTTGATCATCACCAGCGGCGCCGGCTCCTCGCCTTCCTTGGCGAGGTCCATCACCACGAGCCGCTTCATCTCGCCGATCTGCGTCGCGGCGAGGCCGATGCCGGGCGCATCGTACATCGTCTCGAGCATGTCGTTGGCCAGCTGCTTGACCCCGTCGTCGATCTTCTCGATCGGCTCCGCAATCGCACGCAGGCGTTCGTCGGGCAGGATCAGGATAGGGCGCTTGGCCATTCAAACGGGTTCCTTCATTCCGGGAGAATGCGCTGAATATGGTATTTCCTTGGCGGGGGTCAACCGCACAGCATAGAACAAAAGGGAAACCGAATCGGATAGGATGGTCCGATGGATCGTGTTCTCTTCGTTCTCGCCGACTTCCCCGTCACCCTCGAAACCCTGCTGATCGCGGCAGCACTGCTGTTCGCCGCACTGCTCGGAGCGCTGCTGGTGGTGTCCGTCCGCCAGTCGCGGGCGCGCGAGGCGGAGGCGCGGCAGCGGGCCGACGAGGCCGCGGCGGCCCAGGCCCGCGCGGCCGAGACGGAGCGCCACCTCGCCGACCTGATGCGCATCCAGTCGGAAATGACCGGCCGCATGCAGACCATGTCGGAGATCTTCGGCTCGCGCACCTCCGATCTCGCCCGCCTCGTCAACGAGCGGCTCGACAGCCAGGGGCAGCGGCTCGGCGCCGCGATGGCGGAGACCAACCAGAAGACGACCGAGAGCCTCGGCAAGCTGCAGGAGCGGCTGGCGGTGATCGACCGGGCGCAGCACAACATCACGCAGCTGAGCCAGGACGTCGTCTCGCTGCAGTCGATCCTCGCCAACAAGCAGACGCGCGGCGCCTTCGGCCAGGGCCGGATGGAGACCATCGTCGGCGACGGCCTTGCGCCCAATTCCTACGCCTTCCAGGCGACGCTGTCGAACGGCAGCCGGCCCGACGCGCTGGTCTACATGCCGAACGGCGCGCCGTCGCTGGTCATCGACGCCAAGTTCCCCCTCGAGAGCTGGCAGCGTCTCACCGACGCGAAGGCGCCGGAGGAGTTCCGCTTCGCCGGCAACGGCTTCCGCAACGACATGGGCGTGCACATCAAGGCGATATCCGAGAAGTACCTGATCGCCGGCGAGACCGCCGACACCGCCTTCCTGTTCGTGCCG
>JBQCFF010000017.1:0-9299 GCA_051959485.1 Devosia sp.
CGGCCGGCCGCTGAAGCTGCGCGGCCTCAACCGGCACCAGTCCTTCCCGTATGCGGGCTACGCGCTAGGCCGGGCGGCGCAGGAGCGCGACGCCGAGATCCTGAAGCACGAGCTGCACGTCAACATGGTGCGCACCTCGCACTACCCGCAATCGAGCTGGTTCCTCGATGCCTGCGACCGGCTCGGCCTGCTGGTGTTCGAGGAGATTCCCGGCTGGCAGCATATCGGCGGCGAGGCGTGGAAGGCGGAGGCGGTCGAGAACGTGCGCCGCATGATCACCCGCGACTGGAACCACCCTTCGATCGTCATCTGGGGCGTGCGCATCAACGAGAGCGGCGACGACCACGACCTCTACACGGCGACCAACCGCGTCGCGCACGAGCTCGACGGCACGCGGCAGACCGGCGGCGTCCGCTACATCACCGACAGCGAGCTGCTCGAAGACGTCTACACGATGAACGACTTCATCCTCGGCAACGAGGAACTGGGCGGCAACCGGCCGCGCACGGCGCTCCGCCCGGTCAGCGAGACCACCGGGCTCGAGCGGCCGGTGCCCTACATGATCACCGAGTTCGGCGGGCACATGTACCCGACCAAGAGCCACGACCAGGAGCAGCGGCAGGCCGAGCACGTGCGGCGCCATCTCGAGGTGCTGGACGCCGCCTACGGCAACCCGGGCATCGCGGGCGCCATCGGCTGGTGCGCCTTCGACTACAACACGCACAAGGATTTCGGCTCGGGCGACCGCATCTGCCACCACGGCGTGATGGACATGTTCCGCGAGCCGAAATTCGCCGCCTACGCCTATGCCTCGCAGTGCGAGCCGGACGAGGCGGTGATCGTGCAGCCGGTGACGTTCTGGGCCCGCGGCGAGCGCAATATCGGCGGCGTGCTGCCGCTGATGGTGCTCACCAACTGCGACGAGGTGGAGATCCGCTACGGCGACGACGTGGTGAAGCGCGTCGGCCCCGACCGCGAGCATTTCCCGCACCTGCCGCACGCCCCGGTCGTGCTCGACCGCCGCCACTTCAGCGCCGAGGAACTGGGACTGTGGGGCATGGAATGGCACGGGGCGACGCTCACCGGCTTGGTCGGCGGCAAGCCGGTGAAGACGGTGCGCTACGTCGCCGACCCGGTCGCGACGACACTGGAGGTGGTGGCGGATGCGACAGCGATCGGCGCGACGGATGCGGTGCGGGTAATGGTCCGCGCCCTCGACCAGGCCGGCCACAAGCTGCCGTTCTTCCCCGAGCCGGTGACGATCGCGGTCAGCGGGGCAGGGCGGCTGCTGGGCCCGGGTACGGTGCCGCTGCGGGCCGGGAGCACCGGGTTCTGGGTGCAGGCCACCGGCGCGGGGGCGATCGAGGTGACGGTATCGAGCGACCGGCTGGGGACGCGGCGGGTGACGATCACGGCCGGCTAGTCGAAGCGGACGGCCCCCTCCCGGCCTCCCCCATGAAGGGGGAGGTGCCGGGTCGTGGAACGCGCCGCTTCAGCGCACTCCCTCTTCACCCTCCCCTTCATGGGGGAGGCCGGGGAGGGGCCGGCCCGAGTCCTACCCCCCACCCCCCACCCCAGCTCTGCGAAGTCGCTGCGCTCCTAGCGCCGCTACCCTCCCCACAAGGGGGAGGGAGGCCAGTGGCACAGGTCAAGCAACAGCGTCTCCCTCCCCTTGATGGGGAGGGTAGCGTAGCTCGGCCGCGCTAGCGGCCCTAGCGCAGCTAGGGTGGGGTGAAGCAGCACTGGGTGGCCCTCCAACCATCGTCCACTGACCCGGGGCCCGCTCCGGGTGTACCCTCCCGCCCAACCCTCGGAGGATGCTCGCATGGACTACCGCTATCTCGGCCGCTCGGCGCTGAAGGTTTCGCCGCTTTGCCTCGGCACCATGATGTTCGGGCAGCAGACGCCGGACGACGAGGCGTTCCGGATCATCGACAAGGCGCGCGAGCGGGGCGTCAACTTCATCGACACGGCCGACGTCTACAATGGCGGGCAGTCGGAGCGCGTGGTGGGGCAGGGGATCAGGGCGCAGCGCGACCACTGGGTGCTCGCCACCAAGTTCGTCAACCGCAACGGCGACGGCCCGAACCAGGGCGGCTATTCGCGCAAGTGGGTGATGGAGACGGTCGACAACTCGCTGCGCCGGCTCGGCACCGACTACATCGACATCCTCTATATCCACAAGGCGGTGTTCGACGCGCCGATCGAGGAGCCGGTGCGCGCCATCGCCGACCTGATCCGGGCCGGCAAGCTCAGGTATTTCGGCGTCTCCAACTTCCGCGGCTGGCGCATCGCCGAGGTGTGCCAGGTGGCGGACGCGCTCGGCATCGACCGCCCGATCGCCAGCCAGCCGCTCTACAACATCGTCGACCGCAAGGCCGAGGTGGAGCAGCTGCCGGCGGCGCATCACTACGGGCTCGGCGTCGTCTCCTACTCGCCGCTGGCGCGCGGCGTGCTGACCGGCAAGTACCGGCCGGGCGCCGAACCCGGGGCGGAGACGCGGGCGGGCCGCGGCGACAAGCGCATCATGGAGACCGAGTGGCGGCCGGAATCCCTGGAGATCGCGCAAAAGCTCGCCGCGCACGCCGAGCGCAAGGGCATCGCTCCGGCCGATTTCGCGCTGGGCTGGGTGCTGAACAACCGGCTGGTCACCGCCGCCATCACCGGGCCCCGTACCGAGGCGCACTGGGACGGGTACCTGCGCGCCCTCGACGTGCAGCTCGACGCCGAGGACGAAGCGATGGTCGACAGCCTGGTGGTGCCGGGACATGCCTCGACCCCCGGCTACAACGACCCCGGCCACCCGCTCGAGGGGCGGGTGGCGAGGGGGTAGGGGTGGTAGCCCCCTCTCCCCAGCTACGCTAACGAGCTTCGCTCGCAAGCTCCGCTACCCTCCCCCGCCAAGAGGGAGGGGGCGCCGTTGCGTGGGTAGTGACGAGGAAGGAGCGTCTCGTCATTGCGCCGCCGCTTGCCCTCCCCTTTGGCGGGGGGAGGGTACCGGAGCTTGGCGGCTTGCCGCCTAGCGCAGGTGGGAGAGGGGGGGCAGCCTCCGGGTTCTGCACCGCCCCCGCACGCCCCCGCGGGGAACGGACTGGCTCGGATGGAAGTTTGGCCAGGAGGCATCCATCCATCGAGGAGCATCCCATGAGTATCGATCTCGGCCGTGGCGCGTCGATCAACACCGTCGGCGCCCTGGCCGGCCCGAACAATATCCCGCTGGTCGAGCTGAACGACGGCAGGCAGATGCCGCAGCTCGGGTTCGGCGTGTGGCAGGTGTCGAACGAGGAGGTGGTGCCGGCCGTGGCGAGCGCGCTCGAGGCCGGCTATCGCGCCGTCGACACGGCGCAGGGCTACGACAACGAGGAGGGCGTCGGCGAGGCGATCCGCGACTCGGGGATCAATCGCGACAGCCTGTTCGTCACCAGCAAGCTCAGGACCAGGCTGCTCGGCCACAACGAGGCGATCGAGGGGGTGAAGCAGTCGCTGCAGAAGCTGAAGCTCGACTACCTCGACCTGTTCCTGATCCACTGGCCGTGCCCGGCGCTCGACCGCTACGTCGCCGCCTGGTCGGGGCTGATCGAGGCGCAGAAGCAGGGGCTGGTCCGCTCCATCGGCGTCTCCAACTTCCTGCCCGAGCATCTCGAGCGGATCATCTCCGAAACCGGCGTCGTGCCGGTGATCAACCAGGTCGAGACGCACCCCGAATACCAGCAGCGGCAGATGCAGGCGGTGCATGCGAAGTACCACATCCAGCACGAGAGCTACTCGCCGCTGGGGACGGGCGCGGTGCTCGACAACCCCGAGATCGCCCGCATCGCGGAGAGCTACGACAAGTCGCCGGCGCAGGTGATCATCCGCTGGCACCTGCAGAACGGCTTCGTCGTGATCCCCAAGTCGACGCACGAGGAGCGCATCCGGGAGAACCTCGAGGTGTTCGACTTCGTGCTGTCGCAGGGCGACATGGACGCGATCCGGGCGCTGGACCGGACCCCGGAGGGCAAGACCGGCAGCGATCCCGCTACCTACAACGACCTCTACTGACAACCGAAGGGTCCGATGACTGCCGCATCCCGATCCCGCGAGCCGGCGCCGGCGCGCCGGCCCGCCTCATATCGGTTCGGACCGCTGGTCGAAGCCGGCCATACCGCGTTCCGCCTCTGGGCGCCCTCGGCGGCCGGGGCCGAGCTGCTGATCGAAGGCCGCGACCCCGTCGCCATGCAGCGCGGTGCGGGTGGCTTCTTCGTCGCTCCGGTGGCCGATGCCGGGCCGGGAACGCGCTACAAGTTCCGCGTCGGCGGCATGGCCTTTCCCGACCCGGCCTCGCGCCAGCAGGAGGGGGACAGCGGCGGCTGGAGCATCGTGCGAACGCCGATCGGGGTGCCGCCGAGCCCGCGGCCGCTCCGGCCCTGGCACGAGACGGTGATCGCCGAGGTGCATGTCGGCACCGCGACGCCGGAGGGCAGCTTCGGCGGGCTGACCGGCCGGCTCGAGCATTTCCGTGATGCCGGCTATACCTGCCTCGAGATCATGCCGCTCAACGAGTTCGCCGGCAGCCGCGGCTGGGGCTATGACGGGGTGCTGGTCTTCGCGCCCGAGGCGAGCTACGGCACGCCGGAGGAACTGCGGGCGCTGGTCGACCGGGCGCACGCGCTCGGCCTCACGGCCGTGCTCGACGTCGTCTACAACCATTTCGGCGCCGTCGACAATTTCATCGGGCACTACGCACCGGAATTCTTCGAGCCTGCGAGCGAGACGCCGTGGGGCGCGGCCATCAACTTCAACGAGGAGATGGTGCGGCAGTTCTACTACGAGAACGCCGCGATGTGGCTCGCCGAGTACGACTTCGACGGGCTGCGCTTCGACAGCGTGCACGAGATGCGGACCGCCTATCGCAGCGTCTTCCTCGGCGACCTCGCCAAGACCTGCCGCGCCGCCAAGCCGGATGCGCTGCTGATCATCGAGAACATCGAGAACAGCGCCAGCTGGCTCGATCGCACCACGGTCACCAACCGGCCGATCAACTTCCTCGCGCAGTGGAACGACGACATTCACCACGTGCTCAACTTCCTCGCCTCGGGGGAGGCGCGCATGGGCTACGAGGACACCTCGCGCGATCCCGTCGCCGACCTCGAGAAGGCGCTGGCCGACGGCTTCGTGCATGACGGCGAGGCCGGGCAGCCGAGCGACGGCCGTACCCGCGGCGAGCCGGCGGGGCGGCTGCCGCCCGATGCCTTCATCACCTACGTGCAGAACCACGACCAGATCGGCAACCGCGCCGACGGCGCCCGGCTGCCGGGGCGGGTGAGCGCCGAGAAGCTCGACTTCCTGCACTTCGTCGCCTTCCTCGCCCCGCAGACCCCGCTGTTCTTCATGGGCGAGGAGGCGCACCTGCGGCCCAACTTCTACTACTTCATCGACCTGCCGCCGGAGGCGGCGGAGGCGACGCGGGCCGGCCGCGAGCGGCAGCTGAGGGAGATCTTCGCCGAGATGGTGCCGGAGGGCGGGCTGCCCGACCCGAACGACCCGGCGACATTCGAGGCGGCGAAGCTCGACTGGGCCGAGTACGCCGAGCCGGAGCGGCAGGCGTCGCTACAGCGCTTCCGCGCGCTCGCCGGCTACCGGCGCGAACTGGTCTGGCCGCTGAGCGCCACCATCAGCCTCTACAGCCACTCGGCGCGGCAGGGCGACGGCATCATCGTCAACTGGGTGTTCCAGGCGGGAACGCTGAGCATGGCGCTGAACCCAACCGATGCGCCGATCGCGCTCGACTGCCTGGTGCGGGGCCGCGCCGTCTGCGCCGGCAGCTACGCGGCCGCGGGCGAGAGCCTGCAACTGGCGCCCTGGTCGGCAGTGGCGTGGAACTCGCTGGAACCGGCGGCAGAGTAGAGACGCTGCGGAACCTTTTGGAGGCTGCAACGCCGGACGACGGCGACTTGTGACCCACTGTTGCGGCGAGGTGTCGCCCCCGAACAATTCGTTAACGAGGGTTTGACACGCCGCGGGAGTCGCGCGAATGTTGCGCCGTTTTTCAAAGCTATATTGTTTCAATAAAGTAATTCCCGTCTGACGAACAGGCGGACACGGGTGGGGCGAGTGATGTTACGGGGGTACGGGCGTATCTGGCTGGGGGTGGCGCTGTCGCTGGCGATGGCGCCGGCAGCACAGGCGCAGAACCTCGACCCAACGTCGCGGCAGAACGTGGTGGGCAGCGGCATCGCCGACCGCGCCGGCCTCGAAACCCGCCGCCGGCAGCTGTTCCAGCAGATGCTGGCCCAACCCTCCAACCTCGACCTCGCCTTCCAGTACGCGGCGTTGTCCGAGCAGGCCGGCGACCTCGAGGCGGCGGTCTCGACGCTCGAGCGCATGCTGGTGTTCGCGCCGGGCCTGCCGCGGCTGCAGTTCGAACTGGGCGTGCTGTATTACCGCCTCGGCTCGTGGAGCACGGCGAAATCGTATTTCACCACGGTGATGCAGCAGCCCGCGGTGCCCGACGACGTGCGCAACCAGATCGGCGCCTACATGGCGCAGATCGAGACGCGCGAGGCGGGCAGCGTCTCGTATGGCGAAGTGGGCGTGGGGCTCCGGTACCAGACCAACGCCAATGCCGGTCCCGACTCGCCGTTCATCGACATTGGCGGCATCGAGTTCACGCTCGACGACGCGGCGCTCGGCGTCGCCGACACCAATGGCTACGTCACGGCGCGCTTCCACAACTCGATCGACCTCGCCAGCCAGGGCGACCGCTTCGACATCGACGTATCGGCCTATGGCGCGCTCTACGCGCACGAGGACCAGCTCAACACGGGCGTGGTCGAGCTCAGCCTCGGGCCCAACTACAACCTCGCGGCGATCGGCATCGACAATGCGCGGCTGAAGCTGCACGGCGATTTCGGCACCGCGATCCTCTCGGGCGATCCCTACATCGCCTCGGCCGGGGTCGGCGCGGATTTCATCACCACGCTCGATGCCCGCACCCGCCTGACCCTCAGCGCCGAGGCGCGGCACGAGGAGTATTTCGACAGCGACCTCAGGCCGCACGCCTCCGACCGTACCGGCCAGCGCTATACCGGCGGGGCGCGGATCGACTACCTGCTGACCCCCGACGTGGCGCTCTTCACCCTGTTGCAAAGCACTCGGACGATGGCAGCGGTCGACTACTTCTCGAGCTGGAAGTTCGGGGCTTCGGGCGGCGTGGTCTGGAGCTTCGACGCCCCGACAGGCGGTGATGCCCACTGGGCGCTCACCACCTCGGCCGGCATCGAGCGCGAGGTGGCCGACGCCAACGACCCGATGATCTCGCCCGATGCAGAGCGGAAGAACACGGGCTTCGTCTCGGCCGGGCTGATCGTGCCGGTGGGCCAGAGCTTCGTGCTCAACTCCAACGTCACCTACTCGGTCTCCGAATCCAACTACGACCTCTCCAACTTCGACAACACCGCCGTCAGCGTCGGCGTGAGCAAGAGGTTCTGACCATGCGCCCCATCGCTGCCGCCGCACTGGTTCTCGCCGGCCTCGCCGCCCCGGCGCTCGCCGAGAGCAATGTCGGCGTGACCGCCGCGGTGAACCAGGACGCCAAGGGGATCGTGGGCGCGAACGTCAGGACCATCTCGCTGGGCGACAGCGTGGTGTTCAACCAGCGCATCCAGACAGGCGGCAGCGGCCTCGTGCAGGTGCTGCTGGCCGACGGCACCACCTTCATGGTCGGGCCGAACTCCGACCTCGTGATCGACAGCTTCGTCTACGACCCGAACGCCGGCACGGCGCAGGTGACGGCCAGCTTCACCAAGGGCGTGCTGCGCTTCATCGGCGGGCAGACCAGCAAGAGCCCGAACGGCGTCACCATCAACACGCCGGTCGGCACCATGGGCATCCGCGGCGCCATGGTCGACGTGGTACTCGATCCCCCTGCCGGCACGCCGCCGCATGTCGACATGCTGTTCGGCAACGAGGTGACGCTGGCGCAGGGGCAGCAACTGCTCGGCCGGCTCTATGCGGCGGGCTATTCGCTGGCGCTCGGCGCCGACGGCAGCTTCGACGTGCTGAAGACGCCGCCGGGCTGGGGCAGCCAGATCCAGGCGGCGCTCGCTGGTCAGCCCGGCACCACCGGTGGCGCGGCAAAGGGGCCGGGCGACGACGACGCGAAGAAGATCGCCGGCAACAATTCCGGCAACGGGGTGGACAAGAACACGCCCGGCAAGGACGGCCTCACCAAGGAGGAGCGGGACGCGCTGCTCTACGCCGCCGCGCACTACGACGAGCTCAGGAACTTCATCCTCAACAACCAGCACCCGTATGGGCTGGTGGGTGGCGTGCTCTCGGTCTCCGGGGCCAACTTCGGGCTGCCGCTGCAGAACGCCTTCGATGTCGACGGCGAGGATGGGGACGGCGACCCCAACCCGATCTTCGCGCAGTTCGCCTTCAATGGCGACAACCAGCCGGTTGCCGTGAAGGCGACCATGGGCTTCCTGGGCGACACCTGCTGGTGGCTGGGCGGCTGCCTCGTCTACGAAGGCGGCGGCAATGGCGGCACCCTCACCTTCGTTCCCAACGAGGGAAGCGCCCCGCCGCCCCTGCCGGTCGACGGCTATCTCTTCAACCACGACGACCCGCGCGAAGACAATCCGATGCATTCCGTGCCGGACCCGGAGGGCGCGCCGGAGTTGACGCTGGCCGATCAGCTCGACTGCCAGAGCTGCGACGATTTCATTCGCTGGGGCTTCTGGGGGTTCTCGGCGGAGGATGTCCAGGTTGGCAGCGTGACCGGTGACATCGCCTACGACGCGATGTGGGTGAATGGCGACCTGACGACTGCCGCCCAGCTGGACGGACTGGAAGCCGGCGCTACTGCCATCGCCACTTACACCGGCGACGCGGTCGGCAACGTCAACAACAATGGGTCGACCTATGTCGCCACCGGCGACATGAACATGACGTGGGACTTCGGCAACCGCCAGGGCACGCTTAACATCAACAACTTCGACGCCGAGCATCTCAATGACAGCTACGGGGTGAATGTTGGCGGCCAGGTCATTTCGTTCGCTGGACAAACCGGCTTCGGCGGCATCGTCTACGGGGACGGCAACTGGGGCATCGCCCAAGGTGCCTTCGTCAACAATGGCAGCGACACGGCGGCGGGCGTGATCGGTAATTTCGGTTTCGGCAACGGCTACGACTATACCGCCAGCGGCGTGTTCATGGGCGAACGCGGCGCGACTCCCCCTCCCTGATCTTTAGGGGAGCCCCCATGCTGAAAGGTCCGCTCAGACCGACGCGCACGCGCGCCGACCGGCGGCGGGCGC
>JBQCFF010000018.1:0-3380 GCA_051959485.1 Devosia sp.
GTCGGGCGGCACCACCCGCCGTGCCGCCAAGATGGTGATCGTCGACGCCGACCATCCCGATATCGAGGCCTATATCGACTGGAAGGTGAAGGAGGAGCAGAAGGTCGCCGCCCTCGTCACCGGCTCCAAGGTCGTGCAGAAAGCCCTCAAGGCGATCATGCGCGCCGCCGTGAACTGCGAGGGCGATGGCGACGACTGCTTCGACGTCAACAAGAACCCTGCCCTCAAGCGCGAGGTGAAGGCGGCCAAGAAGGCGCTGGTGCCCGAGAACTACATCCAGCGCGTCATCCAGTTCGCGCGCCAGGGCTACACCGACATCGACTTCCCGACCTATGACACCGACTGGGACAGCGAGGCCTACCTCACCGTCTCCGGCCAGAACTCGAACAACTCGGTGCGAGTCACCGACGAGTTCCTGCGCGCCGTCGAGACCGATGGCGACTGGAACCTCAAGGCCCGCATCACCGGCAAGGTCACCAGGACGCTGAAGGCCCGCGACCTGTGGGAGCAGATCGGCTTTGCCGCCTGGGCCTCGGCCGATCCGGGCCTGCACTTCCACACCACCATCAACGAGTGGCACACCACGCCCGAGGCCGGCGAGATCGTCGCGTCGAACCCGTGCTCGGAGTACATGTTCCTCGACGACACCGCGTGCAACCTCGCCTCGGTGAACCTGCTGCCCTACCGCAACGCCGACTCGAGCTTCGACGTCGCCGCCTTCGAGCACACCTGCCGGCTGTGGACGGTCGTGCTCGAGGTCTCGGTGATGATGGCGCAGTTCCCCTCCAGGGCCATCGCCGAGCGCAGCTTCCTCTACCGCACGCTGGGCATCGGCTACGCCAATATCGGCGGCCTGCTGATGACCTCCGGCATCCCCTATGACTCGGCCGACGGCCGCGCCATTGCCGGCGCCATCACCGCGGTGATGACCGGCGTCTCCTACGCCACCTCCGCGGAGATGGCCGGCGAGCTCGGCGCCTTCGGCGACTACGAGCGCAACGCCAGGCACATGCTGCGCGTCATCCGCAACCACCGCAACGCCGCCCACGGCAATGCCGACGGCTACGAGGGCCTGTCGATCGCCCCGGTCGCGCTCGATCACGCCAGCCTCAAGGACGCCGAGCTCGGCGCCCGCGCCAAGGCGGTGTGGGACGATGCGCTGCGCCTCGGCGAGCAGCACGGCTACCGCAACGCCCAGGTCTCGGTGATCGCCCCCACCGGCACCATCGGCCTCGTCATGGATTGCGACACCACCGGCATCGAGCCCGATTTCGCGCTGGTGAAGTTCAAGAAGCTGGCCGGCGGCGGCTACTTCAAGATCATCAACAACGCCGTGCCCCCGGCGCTGCGCACCCTCGGCTACTCCGAGAGCCAGATCGCCGAGATCGAAGCTTACGCGCTCGGCCACGGCAACCTGAACCAGGCGCCGGGCATCAACCCCGGCTCGCTCAAGGCCAAGGGTTTTGGCGACGACAAGATCGAGGCGCTGAACAAGGCGCTGAAGTCGGCCTTCGACATCAAGTTCGTCTTCAACCAGTGGACGCTGGGCGCCGACTTCCTCAAGTTACTCGGCGTCACCGACGCGCAGCTCAACGACCTGGGCTTCGACCTGCTGACCTTCCTCGGCTTCTCGAAGAAGGAGATCGAGGCCGCCAACATCCATGTCTGCGGCTCGATGACCCTCGAGGGCGCGCCCTTCCTCAAGGCCGAGCACCTGCCGGTGTTCGATTGCGCCAACCCGTGCGGCAAGATCGGCAAGCGCTTCCTCACGGTGCAATCGCACATCCTGATGATGGCGGCGGCGCAGCCCTTCATCTCGGGCGCCATCTCGAAAACCATCAACATGCCGAACGACGCCACCGTCGCCGACTGCAAGGACGCCTACATGCAGTCCTGGCAGCTGGCGCTGAAGGCGAACGCGCTCTACCGCGACGGCTCCAAGCTGAGCCAGCCGCTCAACGCCGCCCTCATCGCCGATGACGAGGACGACGAGGACGATGCGGTCGAGACGCTGGTCGCCGCCAACCAGATGGCCCGCGTGCCGCAGATCTCGGAAAAGATCGTCGAGAAGATCGTCGAGCGCGTCTCCCGCGAGCGCGAGAAGCTGCCGAACCGCCGCAAGGGCTACACCCAGAAGGCGATCGTCGGCGGCCACAAGGTCTATGTCCGCACCGGCGAGTTCGACGACGGGCGGCTGGGCGAGATCTTCATCGACATGCACAAGGAAGGCGCCGCCTTCCGCGCCATGATGAACAACTTCGCCATCGCCATCTCGCTCGGCCTGCAATACGGCGTGCCGCTCGACGAATACGTGGAGGCCTTCACCTTCACCCGCTTCGAGCCGGCCGGCATGGTCATGGGCAACGACAAGATCAAGAACGCCACGTCGCTGCTCGACTACGTGTTCCGCGAGCTCGCCGTCTCCTACCTCGACCGCGAGGACCTGGCGCATGTCCACACCGATGCCGGCGCCACCTCGATCGGCAAGGGCGTGGCCGAGGACCAGGCGGTGCGCCCGATCCCGGCGCAGAACCTCGTCTCGCGCGGCATGACCCGCGGCAAGGTGAAGGACCAGAACCTGATGCTGGTCTCAGGCGGCCTCAACGCCGCGACGAGCCTCGCCCCGGTGATGTCCACCAGCACCTCGACGGTGACCGCGCTCCGTTCCGCCACTGCCCTCAAGCAGGAGCCGAACCCGCACGTCCTCAACGCCGCCGAACTCAACCCCATCCCCAGCCCGCCCCCCAGCCAGGACCTCGGCCAACTCCGCTCCCAGGCCCAGCTCCAGGGCTACACCGGCGACCAGTGCAGCAACTGCAACTCAATGCGCATGAAGGTGTCAGGGCACTGCATGGTCTGCGAGGATTGCGGCACGACGACGGGGTGCAGCTGAGATTGGAGCGGCTGACGTTACCCTGATGCTGTCGCTTTAACAGGCACCATGAACTCCGTAATGGCATTCTTAAGTGACAATTGGGGCGCCTTCGCCTCAATTGTTATATCGAGCATTATCGGCTTCGCGACGAGCTACTACTTCTTTCAGAGACAGAAGAAGAAGCGTCAGGTAAGTTACACGGCGATCTACAACCAACTGTATTCTGACCTTATTCGCGAGAATATATTCTATGAATTCAGATGGGGGCCATTTGTAATTAAAAATCCCTATCTACTTCGCGTCATCGTCTGGAACGACGGCAACGAAACGATTACACGCGCCGATCTATCGAAGAGCGACCCCCTACGTCTGCACGTGACAGATTCCTTCATCATCGCGGCAAGATGGAAAGAGGTCTCGAGTCTCTCGACCGTCCCTACCTTGGATATCGAGGAGAAGAATGGACGAATAAATCTTGACTTCGAGTTCCTAGAACCTCAAAGCG
>JBQCFF010000019.1:0-5293 GCA_051959485.1 Devosia sp.
CCGCCCAGGATGTTGCGGATGGTGCCGTTGGGCGACTTCCACATCTTCTTGAGCTTGAACTCCTCGACGCGCTGCTCGTCGGGCGTGATGGTCGCGCACTTGATGCCGACGCCGTGCTGCTTGATGGCGTTGGCGGCATCGACGGTCACCTGGTCGTTGGTGGCGTCGCGGTTCTGCACCGAGAGGTCGTAGTACTCGATCTTGAGGTCGAGGTAGGGGAGGATCAGCTTGTCCTTGATCGCCTGCCAGATGATGCGGGTCATCTCGTCGCCGTCGAGATCCACGACGGGGTTCTGGACTACGATCTTCGGCATGCTGATGCCTCCTCAGCGTCTACAGAGAATTGGGATGCGCGGCTAATAGCACGAAATCGCCTCCGGGGAAGGGGAGACGACGACGCGGCAGCTCGGCGCCCGGCAGGAGACGCAGCGGCTAGAAGCGGAGGTTCACCCCGGCCTGCACGGTTCCGAGCGAGTGGGTGTACTCGTAGGTCCAGTTCGACGGGTAGGCATCGCCATAGTCGAAGGTAGAGCTGCCGGTCTGGAACCGGACATGGGTGTATTCGGTGAACAGCGAGACTCCGTCGGCCAGCCTGAGCTCGACGCCGGCACCGATGCTGAGTCCGATGCGGGTTGCATCGAGGCTGTCGTCCACGAGGCCCCAGCGCTCGTCGACGCTGGCGTAGTTGAACTGCCCGGCGACGATGCCGGCGTTCACGTAGCCGAGCAGGTCCGGCCGGAACAGGTGCCCGGCCCGTGCCGACAGCGAGGTCAGGGCCACGGCGTTGGACGAGATCATCTCGTCCACCTTCATGAAGGTATCGCCACTCGAACTGGTGACGGCGTGCTGCAGCCTGAGCCCGAGCACATTGCTGCCGAGCTGCAGGTCGGCGCCGGCGTGGACGGCGGCATAGGGATGCCAGCCGGAATAGCTGGCCGCGGCATATCCGGGGTAGGTCAGTTGCGGGGGCGAATACTGATCGGTCGAGAGGTACCCGCCGGCAATGGCGGCGCCGGCATACGGCCCGGTCCAGGACAGGCCGGTGGATGGCTGCTCGGCACCGGCGGGCAAGGCAGCCAGCAGTGCGAGGATTGGCGCCGTGGCCAGCGCCGTAGATACGTGGAGTCTCATGCCCGCCCCCGGTTGCACGATTCGTCTGTGAACGTTGTCATCGCCAGCTAGCGTCGAGCCCTCGAGCCGGTCAAGCGAGCTGTGCGCGGCAGGCGCGGGGCACACGGGGTTGACGCCGTGCATATACACGCTATCTATCGCGGCATGGATGATTTCACCCGATGCATGGTCTCGAATTCCCGCATGGCGGCGCGGGCGATCACGCGCCGCTACGATGCGCAGGCGCGGCCGTTCGGGATCACCTCGACGCAGTTCTCGCTGCTTGGCGCCATCATCGAGGCGGGCGACCGGACCGTCACCGAACTGGCGGAAGCGCGAGGCTTCGAGCGCACGACGCTGATCCGCAACCTCGACCGGCTGGAGAAGCTGGGGCTCATCAGTTCCCGCACCGCCGAGCATGGCAACGGCCGCATCTGCAGCCTGACGCCGAAGGGGCAGGAGACGGTCAAGCAGTTGCTGCCGCTATGGCGCAGGGTGCAGGCCGAAATCCGGGCCGAGCTCGGCGCCGAGGGCTTCGATCAGGCCCTCGCAACCCTGAAACGCCTCGCGGCAGTCTGACCGGAACCCCCGTTGGCCGGCCTTTCCGGCCGTTACCGTGTAGCTACACGAAACCATGGAGTTACCCATGTCCACTCAGCCCGACCCGATCGTCGTCACCGGCATGGGCGCCGTCAGCCCGCTGGGCACCGGGGTCGAAATCAACTGGGCCCGGCTGACCGCCGGCAGGAGCGGCATCGTCCGCAATACCCGCTTCGACGTCAGCAACTTCGCCGCCAAGGTCGCCGGTCTCGTCCCCACCAGGGAGACCGACCCGGAAGGCTTTGATCCGCTGGTCGCGGTCGACCCCAAGGACATCAAGAAGATGGACCTGTTCATCCAGTATGGCCTGGTCGCCGCGCAGGAGGCGCTGAACCAGTCCGGCTGGGTGGCGGACACGCCCGAGAAGCAGGCGGCGACGGCCACGGTCATCGGCACCGGCGTCGGCGGCTCGCCGGTGATGGCTGAGGCCGCCGCGACGATCATCGAGAGAGGGCCGCGGCGCCTCTCGCCCTTCACCGTGCCGGCTTTCCTCGCCAACCTCGCGGCCGGGTGGATTTCCATCCGCCACGGCTTCAAGGGCCCGATCGGCGCGCCGGTCACCGCCTGCGCCGCCTCGGCCCAGGCGATCGGCGACGGCATGCGGCTGATCATGACCGGCGAGGCCGAAGTCGCGGTGGTCGGCGGCGCGGAGGGCTCCATCGATCCGATCTCGGTCGGCGGTTTCGGCGCGGCGCGTGCCCTCTCCACCGCCTTCAACGACGATCCGGCGGCTGCCTCGCGCCCGTTCGACCGCAGGCGCGACGGCTTCGTGCTCGCCGAGGGCGCTGCGGTGCTGGTCATCGAACGGCTGAGCCATTCCCGGGCCCGCGGCGCCAAGCCGCTCGCCATCCTCTCGGGCTACGGCACTTCGGCCGATGCCTACCATCTCACCGCCGGCGAGCCGACCGGCGCCGGCGCGCAGGTCGCGATGCGCAACGCCCTGCGCATGGCGGGCGTCTCGCCCGACGAGATCGACTACATCAACGCTCATTCCACCTCGACCGGCGTCGGCGACGCGGCGGAACTGGCAGGGATCGGCGCCGTGTTCGCCGAGCGCGGGCAGGACCTCGCCATCTCGTCCACCAAGTCGGCCACCGGCCACCTGATGGGCGCCGCCGGCGCCATCGAGGCGGTGTTCTCGATCCTGGCGCTGCGCGACGGAGTAGTGCCGCCGACCCGCAACCTCGAGGATCCGGATGTCGGCGAGCGCTTCGACCTCGTGCCCAAGGTGGCGAAGCTGAAGACGCTCCGGCACGTGCTGTCGAACTCGTTCGGCTTCGGCGGCGTCAACGCCTCGCTGGTGTTCTCGGCCCTCTAGCGCGGGTCGCTGCCTGAAGGCTTCCGCCGCTTGGCGGGCTTTTCCGGTTTCATCGGGCGCTGGGCGACTGCCGCTTCGGCAAAGCGGAGCCAGTCCTCCAGCGCCTCGTCGTCCTCGATCGCATCGCCGTCGATCCAGAAGAAGCCGGACATCACCCGGCCGCTATGCCGCATCTCGGTGCTGCCCGGCCGCCCCTTGGCGACCTCGTGATTGTCCTTGCCGACCGAGATCAGGATGCCGCCATCCTTCCGGCAGCCGACCAGGATGTGGCCGTTGAGCAGGAAGGTGAGCCCGCCGAACATGTACTTCTCGGTGATGCGCGGATCGCCGCCCACGAGCATGCGGATGCGGTCGGCCAGGTGGCTCATCGTCTCCGAGTTCATCCGTGTCCCTCCTCGTCGCGGTAGGTCTGCCATCGGGGCAGGGCGGCGTCGACGATGTCCCACGCGTGATGGCTGCGGGCGAAGATGAGCTGGTTCGGCCGGAACCAGTCCGCTCCGCGTCCGAACAGCCCGACGGGCACCACCGTGACCGTGGGGGCCCGGCTCGAGCGACCGCATAGCGGCGTCCCGCAGCGCGGGCAGAACCAGCGGGTGAACGTCGCCCCGGAGTTCGACGGCCGCTCGAAGCTGCGAGTCTCGCCGGTCACCGTCACGTCCTCGCCGCGGAACAACGCGAAGGCCGAGTGGCCGGAGCCCGTCGCCTTCTGGCAGTCCTCGCACGAGCACATCAGCATCGACAGCGGCCGGCCCTCGACCGCGACTTCGACCTCCCCGCAGGCACACCGGGCGCGGAGGTCGAGCTGTGGTTTGTCATGGGCCGGCATGAACGAAGCTGACACCAAGCCAGTGCTAACCGCAAGCTGCCCGCTTGCACTGCACTGCCCGCCCGACCTAGACGAACCCATGGCCTTTGAACCGCAATACCCCATCCTCACCGAGCGCCTGCGCCTTCGTCCCTTCACTCGCGGCGACGCCGACGCGGTGTTCGCCTACCGCCGGCGCGAGGATGTGGCGCAGTACCTGTTCGACGGGCCGATGACGCACGAGACCGCCACCGAAGTGGTCGGCATGCGCGCCGGCCAGTTCACGCTCGTGGGCGAAGGCGACAAGATGTTCCTCGCGGTCGATACCCTCGAACCGCAGGCGATGATCGGCGAGGTCTCGCTGATCTGGCGCGACCTCGCCAACCGCCAGGGCGAGATCGGCTACATCTTCAATCCCGACTATCATGGCCACGGCTACGCCACGGAAGCCGCCGGCGCGCTGCTCCAACTCGGCTTCGAGGGCCTTGGGCTGCACCGCATCTACGCGCGCTGCGCCGCAGCGAACAGCGCCTCGTGGCGGGTGATGGAGCGGCTTGGGATGCGGCGCGAAGCACATTTCCGCGAACACGTTTTCGTCAAGGGAACCTGGGACGAGGAACTGATTTACGCCATCCTGGAAGACGAGTGGCGCGGTCGCGCGCGCTAGCCGGCCAAGCCCCGCGCCGAGCTGCTTGATTTCGCTGCGCATTCCGCATTTGGCAAGAAATTTCAACGGACAAGGCGGAACCCACCGCACCAGGCCACGTTCCGGAAATGGGCCTATTCGAGCGGAGGAATGGTGGCGATGGCGACCCTTGATCTACCTGTCGGAACCGAGCGCCTGTCGCTTCGCAGCTTTGAACGCGGCGACCTGGATGAGCTTTCCGACTTCTATGCCCTGCCGGAGGCGCAGCGCTATCTCGACTGGAAGGCACGCGACAAGGCCGACGTGAAGGCGGCGCTCGAAGCGATGCGCCTGCAGACGCGGCTGACCCGCCCGGGCGACACGCTTTGCCTCGCGGTGGAGCGTCGCTCCGATGTGGCGCTGGTCGGGATGCTGTCCATCAAATGGACCGACGCGACCGCGTCGCAGGCGGAGTTGCGTTTCCTGTTCAACCCGGCCATGCAGCGGCAGGGCTACCCGTCCGAAGCGCTGCGCAAGGGGCTGGACATCTGCTTCGACGAGCTCAGTTTCCACCGGGTCTTCGCCCGCTGCAGCGCCAAGGGGCAGAACTCGGTCCGGCTCCTGAAGGATCTCGGCATGCGGCTCGAGGCGCATTACCGCGAGCACGCGCTGTTCCAGGGCGAGTGGGATGAGGAGCTGCATTTCGCCATTCTCGACCGTGAATGGCTGCGCAGCCCCAAGGTGCACGAGTTCAGCGAGCATCGGGTCGCTTGATTTCGATGCCCGCCCTGCCGTAAGCCGCCCTCCTGAACAGGAGGCCGCGCGGCCAATGGCA
>JBQCFF010000020.1:0-4105 GCA_051959485.1 Devosia sp.
GTCGATGTTGCGGGTCGAGACCATGTCCTCGATGTCGGCGATCTGCTTGGGCGCATCCGGCGCCGAGGCGAAGACGAAGTCGACGTTCGAGTAGGTCTTCTTCAGCCGGTCGATAGCCTGCTGGGCGAAGTAGTTGACGCCGCCGGTCCAGCCGTGGTCGGCCGCCGGCACCGAGACGCCGATGGTCACCTTTTCCTGTGCCACGGCGGCGGAGCCGAGGCTGCCGACGACGAGCGCCGCGGCCAAGAAGGATTTCAGTTTCATGCGTAGTCCTCCCGAAAGTGCCCGTTGCCGGGCGGTTGCTAAGAATCGCTGGCCGTCAGCTGGCGCGGCGCCCCCGCTGCAGCAGCACGGCGAGAATGATGATGACGCCCTGGAACGCCCCGTTGAGGTAGGGGCTGATGAACGACTGCAGGTTGAGGATGTTGCCGATCAGCCCGAGGATCACGACGCCCACCACCGTGCCCCAGATGCGGCCGTAGCCGCCCTTCAGCGTGGTGCCGCCGATGATCACGCCGGCGATCGCCTCGAGTTCCCACAGCACGCCGGTGGTGCTGGAAGCCGAGCCGAGCCGCGGCACGTAGAGCAGCACGGCGACGCCGACCAGCACGCCCTGCAGGATGTAGGTCAGCAGCCGCACGTTATCGACGCTGATCGAGGAATAGCGGGCCACCTGCTCGTTCGAGCCGATGGCGGCGCAGTAGCGGCCGAAGGCGGTGCGGCGCATCACGATCTCGCCGGCGATCGCCACCGCGGCGAACACGATGATCGGCCACGGCACGCCGAACACGCCATCGTAGTAGACCGGGCGATAGACGTCGGCGACCTGGAAGTTGAGCGACAGCGTGCCGCCATTGGCGAGGAAGGTCACCAGCGAACGGAAGATGCCCATGGTGCCCAGCGTCACGATGAATGCCTCGATGCGCCCGCGCGTCACCATCATGCCGTTGCCGACGCCGGCGGCGCCGCCGAGCAGCAGCCCGGCCGCCATGCCGATCAGGATGACGCTCCAGCCGATGCCGAGCGAGGGGATCAGCGAGTTCATCACGATGATCATCACGCCCGCGATCACCGCCGCCATCGAGCCGACGGACAGGTCGAGCCCGCCGGCGGTGATCACGAAGGTGGCGCCGATGGCGATGATGCCGATGAAGCTCGACCGCGCCAGCACGTTGGTGAGGTTGCTGTAGCTGAGGAAATTCTCGTTGAGTGAAATGCCCAGCAGCACCAGCAGCACCAGCGCCACCAGCGGCCCGGCGGTCTTCAGGTCGATGCGGAAGCCGCGCGCGGGCTTGGCCGGGTTCGTGTCAGGCGCCGATACGCTCATCATTCCCACTCTGCTTGATGCCAGCGGCGTACCGCATGATTTCCGCCTCGGTGATCTCCGCCCCTTCGAGCAGGCCGGCGAGGCGCCCTTCGCGCATCACCACGACGCGGTGGCTGAGCCCGATCACCTCCTGCATCTCGGACGAGATGACGATGATGGATTTGCCCTCGGCGGCGAGGGCCGCGATGATGTGGTAGATCTGCTGCTTGGTGCCGACGTCGATGCCGCGCGTCGGCTCGTCCATGATGATGATCTCGGGCTCCGACTCCATGGTCTTGCCGAGCATCAGCTTCTGCTGGTTGCCGCCCGAAAGCCGGCCGACGGCGACCGACGGGTCGCGCGCCCGGATGTCGAAGCGGCGGACCGCGCGCTGCAGCGCCCGTGCCTCGGAGCCGAAATCGAGGAAGCCGCCCTTGAGGTGCTTCTTGAGCGTCAGCAGGGTCAGGTTCGGCTGCAGCCCCATGTTGAGCAGCAGCCCCTTCCCCTTGCGGTCCTTGGTCATGTAGGCGAGCCCGGCCGCGACCGACTGCGCCACCCGGGTGAACGTCACCGGGTGGCTATTGACCTGCACTTCGCCGCCGGTCCTGTGGCTGAGGCCGACGATGGCCTCGGCCACCGCCGTGCGTCCCGAGCCGATCAGCCCGGCAAAGCCGAGGATCTCGCCCCGCCGCAGGTCAAACGAGATGTCCTTGACGCCCGGCGCGGTGAGCCGCCGCACCGACAGCACCAGCGGCGCGTCGACATCCGGCTCGTGCTTGGGCGGATAGAGGTTGGTGAGTTCGCGGCCCACCATCATCTGGGCGGCGGAATCCGGCGTCATCGCCTCGGTGCCGACGGTGGCGATCAGCTGGCCGTCGCGCAGCACGGTGATGCGCTGCGCCAGCGCCAGCACCTCGTCGAGCTTGTGCGAGATGAAGATGACGGCGACGCCGCGGGCGGTGAGGCGGCGGATCTGCTCGAACAGCGTCTGCGTCTCGGCGACCGACAGCACCGCCGTCGGCTCGTCCATGATCAGCACGCGGGCGTCGCGGCTGATGGCCTTGGCAATCTCCACCATCTGCTTGTCGGCGACCGACAGCGTGTTGATGCGCGCGTCGGGGTCGACGTGCACATGCAGCGTTTCCATGATCGCGTACGCCTTGGCGCGCATCTGCTTCACGTCAAGGAAGCCGTGGCGCTTGATCTCCCTGCCGAGAAAGATCGAGTCGGCGACGGTCAGGTCTTCGGCGAGGTTCAGCTCCTGGTGGATGAGCACGATGCCCATCGCCTCGGCCTGCCCGTCGGGCGGCAGCACCACCGGCTGGCCATCGAGCAGCACCGTGCCCGATGTCGGCTGTTCGATGCCGGAGAGAATCTTGATGAAGGTGGATTTGCCGGCGCCGTTCTCGCCGATGATGGCGTGCACCTCGCCCGGCCTGACGTCGAAATCGACACTGAACAGCACCGGGACGTCGTTGAACGACTTCGACACCCGGCTGGCCGCCAGAATCGCCGGCGCAGCAGCGCCAACGGTATTCGACATCTGATGCGCCTCCCCAAGCACGGCCCCGCTTTGTCGCAGGGCTCTGCACCACGAACCGATGTAAAGGTTTTCATGAACGCTGTAAAGGTTTACACGACTTGTGTAGTGTATGGCGTATGCGATGTGTCTGGCGCCGCTCTTGCCTAGTGCAAAACAGGGGCTGCGGGGACGCCGAGCCGGGGTGCCGGGGGACGGAGCGGCAGCGTGCAGCAGCAGAAACTGGCGACCATCGAGGACGTAGCGGCAATTGCCGGCGTGTCCATCGCCACGGTAAGCCGCGCCATCAACGAACCGACCAAGGTCGCCGACGCGACACGGCGCCGGGTGAACGAGGCGATCGCCCGCACCGGCTACACCACCAACGCCATGGCCCGCTCGCTGCGCATGCGGCGGTCCAACATGATCCTGATCATGGCGCCGGACGTGGGCGACCCCAACTTCTCCAACATCCTCGTCGGGCTCGAGACCGAGGCCTCGAACCGCGGCTACGGCGTGCTGATCGGCAACACCCAGAACGACCCGGAGCGCGAGTCCGACTACCTGCGCTTCATCAGCTCCAACCAGGCGGACGGGCTGATCCTGCTCACCGGCCACCTGCCCTTCGGCCACGGCCAGCAGGGTCCCGAGAGCCGCCTGCCCCCGATGGTGGCCGTCAACGAGCCGATACCCGGAAGCGGCATCCCGTTCGTCGGGGTGGACAATTTCGAGGGCGCGCGGATCGCGGCCGAGCACCTGATCTCGCAGGGCCATCGCCGCATCGCCTTCATCGGCCGTTCGCAGAGCCGCGTCGTCAACCAGTTGCGCGAGCGTGGCTACCGTGCGGCGCTCGAGGGCGCGGGCATCGCGCTCGACCCCAGGCTCATCCTCGACGGGGACGGTACGACCGAAAGCGGCCGGCAGGCGACGGAGCACATGTTCGTCCGCGACGTGCTGCCCACCGCGTTCCTCTGCGTCAACGACGCCACGGCACTGGGCGTGATCATCGCGCTCAACGCCCGCCACTACGACCTGCCGCGGCAGTTCTCGATCATGGGCTTCGACGACATCTCGTTCTCGAGCTTCGTCACGCCGTCGCTCACCACCATGAAGCAGCCGCGCCTCAGGATCGGCGAGGTGGCGATGGACATGCTGCTCGGCCTGCTCGAAGGCACCCGCCCCGACCGCAGCGAAGTGCTGCTGCGCAGCGAACTCATCGTCCGCAACTCGGTCGCGCCGGCGCGCTGAGGCTACGCCACCCGCCCGAACCACAGCACCGA
>JBQCFF010000021.1:0-2795 GCA_051959485.1 Devosia sp.
TAGCCGGTGCCGAAATCGTCCATCGAGATGCGCACGCCGAGCGCCCGCAGCCGGTGCAGCGTCTTGAGGGTGGGCTCGTTGTCGGCGAGCAGCAGCGACTCGGTGATCTCGAGCTCGAGCCGCGTCGGCTGCAGCCCGGTCTCGCGCAGCACTGCCTCGATCGTCTCGTAGAGCCGCTTGTTCTTGAACTGCACCGGCGACAGGTTGACGGCGACCCGCACATGCTGGGGCCACTGCAGGGCCTGCCGGCATGCCTCGCGCAGCACCCACTCGCCGATCGGCACGATGAGGCCGGTCTCCTCGGCCACCGGGATGAACTCGGCCGGCGAGATGGTGCCGCGCAGGCTGTCCCAGCGCAGCAGCGCCTCGAAGCAGGTGACGCGGTTCTCCTTGAGGCCCATCAGCGGCTGGTAGACCAGCCTGAGCTCGTTGCGCGCCAGCGCCAGCCGCAGCCCACCCTCGATGCTGCGGCGCTTCTGGATCGCCGCGTCCATGCCCGCCTCGAAGAAGTGGAAGGTGGAGCGGCCCTCGTTCTTGGCCCGGTAGAGCGCCAGGTCGGCGTTCTTCATCAGCTCGTCGGCGGTCTCGCCGTCCTGCGGCGCGATGGCGATGCCGACCGAGGCGCCGATCACCACCTGGTGGCCGTCGATGGTGAAGGGCTGCCCCATCACCTTGACGATGCGCTCGGCGATGGCCGCGGCGTCGGCCGGGCGCTCGATGCCGCGCAGCAGCAGCGCGTATTCGTCGCCGCCCAGCCGCGCCAGCACGTCGTTCTCGCGCGTCGTGCCCCACAGCCGCACCGAGGCCTGCTGCAGCACCTTGTCGCCGAGCGCGTGCCCCAGCGTGTCGTTGACGGCCTTGAAGTGATCGAGGTCGATGCAGAGCACCGCGACCTTGTCGCCGCGGGCGACCGCGGCCTCGGCGGAGGCCATCTCCTCGATGAACTGCAGGCGGTTGGGCAGCTGCGTCAGCGCATCGTGCCGCGCCATATGGCGGATGCGCTCCTCCTGCTGGCGCTGCTCCGTGATGTCCTCGTGCGTCGTGACCCAGCCGCCATCCTGCATCGGGTGGTGCTGCATCAGGATGATGCGGTTGTCGAGCTCGTGGATGTTCTTGGCGTGCTCGCCCTTGCGGATCACCTCGCGCCGCCAGGCGATGTATTCCTCGCGGTTGGCGCCGGCATGCATGCCTTCGTCGAACAGGTGGCCGAGGATGTCGTCGAGATGCGTGCCGGGTTTCAGCAGGTGCGGCGGCAGGTTGTAGATGCGCTGGTACGGCTCGTTGCAGATCACCAGGCGGCCGCGGGCATCGTACATGCAGAGGCCCTGGCTGATGTTGTTGACCGCGGCGTCGAGCCTGAGGTTCTGCTGCTCGAGCTCGCGCCCCCGCCGTTGCATGATTTCGGCCGAGGCGATCTCCTCGGTCACGTCCTCATGCGTCACCACCCAGCCGAGGCCGGGCGAATAGACATGCGCCGTCTCGATCGTGCGGTCGCCCCGCAGCAGTTCGCGCACCTTGGCGCGCGCCCCGCCCCGGTTGTTCATGAGGTCGCGCTTGTAGGCGGCGAGGAAGTCCTCGCCGGAGTCGCGGTCCGCATGATGGCCCAGCTGCGAGGCGAGCTTCGCCGCCGCCGCGAGGGTCATGCCCTTCCGGATCTTGCTCGCCGGGAAGCCGTAGATGTCGAGGTAATGCTTGTTCCACATCACCAGCTTGAAGTCTGGCGACCAGATGCAGAAGCCGTAGGGTATGCTTTCGAGTGCCGCGTCCAGCAGCAGTTCGTTGTCGGTGCGGCCCTCGGCTTCAACCGGTAGCGCCTTCACTCTCGCGAGCCTCGAAATCCCCAAACCAGCGCGAACGCTATCCAGCCGGGGTTAAGGGGGCGTTTAATTGTGACAGCCGCGTCACATGCCGTCTCTGGCCGGCGCCGGAACGCGTCCGGCACCGGCAAGAGAGCGAGCGTTACTTGCCGAGCTGCAGCCGGCGGGCGGCGTAGGTCTTGAGCCGCAGGCCGTTGAGGCGGATGAAGCCTTCGGCATCGTGGTGGTCGTAGGCCACGGCGCCTTCCTCGAAGGTCACGAGGTCCATCGAGTAGAGCGAATAGGGCGACTGGCGGGCGATGACGCTGGCCGAGCCCTTGTAGAGCTTCACCGTCACTTCGCCGGCGACGAATTCCTGGCTCTTGTCGATCAGCGCCTGCAGCATCTCGCGCTCGGGCGAGTACCAGAAGCCGTTGTAGATGAGCTCGGCGTATTTCGGCATCAGCTCATCCTTGAGATGCGCCTCGCCGCGATCGAGCGTGATCGACTCGATGCCGCGGTGGGCGACCAGCAGGATGGTGCCGCCGGGGGTCTCGTAGAGGCCGCGCGACTTCATGCCGACGAAGCGGTTCTCGACCAGGTCGAGCCGGCCAACGCCGTGCTTGCCGCCCAGTTCGTTGAGCTTGGTCAGGAGCGCCGCCGGGCTCAGCCGCTCGCCGTTGACCGAGACCGGGTCGCCCTTCTCGAAGCCGATGGTGATGATCTCGGGCTCGTTCGGCGCCTGCTCGGGATCGACGGTGCGCTGCGGCACGTAGTCGGGGAACGGCACCGCCGGATCCTCCAGCACCATGCCCTCCGACGAGGTGTGCAGCAGGTTGGCATCGACCGAGAACGGCGCTTCGCCGCGCTTGTCCTTGGCGATCGGGATCTGGTTCTTCTCGGCGTAGTTGAGCAGCGCCGTGCGCGAGCGCAGGTCCCACTCGCGCCACGGCGCGATGACCCTGAGGCCGGGCGACAGCGCGTTGGCGGTGAGCTCGA
>JBQCFF010000022.1:0-3251 GCA_051959485.1 Devosia sp.
GCTCCTCGCGGGTAAAACGGGCGGGGTAGGGCCACCGGCCCTATTGCACGAGTCGCGGGCCGGTAGTCAGCGCGTTGTCGGTTTCCACAAGAATGCCGAGCCGCTGCGCCACTTCGCGATAGGCGTCGACCAAGCCGCCGAGATTCTCGCGGAAGCGATCCTTGTCCAGCTTGTTGCGGGTCTTGATGTCCCACAGCCGGCAGTTGTCCGGGCTGATCTCGTCGGCGAGCACGATGCGCATCAGGTCGCCGTCATAGAGCCGCCCGCACTCGATCTTGAAATCGACGAGCTGGATGCCGACGCCCATGAACAGGCCGGTCAGGAAATCGTTGACGCGGATGGCGAGCGCCATGATGTCGTCGAGCTCCTGCGGCGTCGCCCAGCCGAAGGCAGTGATGTGCTCTTCGCTGACCATCGGGTCGTTGAGCGCATCGTCCTTGTAGTAGAACTCGATGATCGAGCGGGGCAGCTGCGTGCCGGGCTCGAGCCCGAGGCGCTTCACCAGCGAGCCGGCGGCGACGTTGCGGACCACCACCTCGAGCGGGATGATCTCGACTTCCTTGATCAGCTGCTCGCGCATGTTCATGCGGCGAATGAAGTGGGTCGGGATGCCGAGGCCGTTCAGCTTGGAGAAGATGAACTCGGAGATGCGGTTGTTGAGCACGCCCTTGCCGTCGATCACCTCGTGCCGGGCGCCATTGCCGGCGGTGGCATCGTCCTTGAAATACTGGATGAGCGTGCCCGGCTCCGGTCCCTCGTAGAGGGTCTTGGCCTTGCCGTCATAGATTTTCCGCCGGCGGTTCATATGCTCTGCCTGTCACGATGCGGGGGAGGGATTGCGGCTCTCATGCGCTACAAAAGGCATGTTTTGCAAGCCTTTTCGCCCGGCGCGCCAAGCCGCCGCACGCTTGCCGGGCCGATTCCGGCGCGATTCCAACCGCCTGCCCACTTCTGCAGTGAGGCTGGGCGGCGCGCTGCCCGGCACGTTTTGACGCGGGCGCGTGCCCGTTGATTTGCCCCGCCATCCATCATATCTCCCGGAGCACCACGAGGGTGCCCGGCTGGGCAGGAAAGCGGAGTACGCAAATGTCGGGTTTCGATGATCGCCAGAAGGGCCAGGAAGCAAAGTTCGCGCACGATTCCGAATTGCGCTTCAGGGCCGAGGCGCGCCGCAACAAGCTGCTCGGCCTCTGGGCCGCCGAGCACATGGGCCTCTCCGATGACCACGCCAAGGAATACGCCGCCGAGGTGGTGGCCGCCGATTTCGAGGAAGCCGGCGACGAGGACGTGTTCCGCAAGATCTCGGCCGACCTCAAGGCCAAGGGCGCCTCGGTCTCCGACGACATGATTCGCCAGAAGATGCTCGAGCTCACCGCCGTCGCCCGCGAGCAGGTCCTCAACGAGAGCTAAGCGGCGTCGGACGTCTTCGATGCGGGCTCGATCGAAAGCTTGAGCCCCATCGCCTCCAGCACCTTCAGCACCGTCGACAACTGCGGGTTACCGTCCTCGCTGAGGGCCCGGTACAGGCTCTCGCGCGACATGCCGGCCTCTCTGGCAATCGCGCTCATGCCCTTGTACTTGGCCACTGCACCGATGGCGCCGGCAATCACTGCTGCGTTGCCGCTCTCCATCGCGTCCTCAAGGAAAATGTGGGCGCCCTCGTCGTCGTCGATGTATTCGGAGGCGTCGAAGCGCGTGAGACCTTCGGTCATTTCCCGTCCTTCCAGTGTTCCCAGAGCTCGTGCGCAGTGGCGATGTCTCGCGCCTGGCCCGATTTGTCGCCTCCACAAAGCAAGATGACGACGAGATGTCCCTGGCGGGCGAAATAAATTCGGTACCCGGGACCGAAATCCAGTTTCAGTTCGTGAACACCGCCGCCCACCGACCGGGTGTCACCAAACAGCCCCACCTGCAACCGAATGATCCGCGCGCCGATCCTGTTGCGGGTCGTTTTGTCTTTGATTCCGTGGCGCCAGCGCTCGTACTCCGGCGTAGTCAGTACCGTGATCTGATCGACCATTGGTCCGCCCCCCTTGTAGCCCATAGGCTACATACCGTCAAATCCGCTGCATCAGCCGGGTGAACATCAGCAGGCCTTCGGGCCAGGGGCCGTGGCCTGAGGCGAGGTTGATGTGGCCGGCGGGGCCGGCGAAATGCAGTTCCGAGCCCCAGGCGGCGGCCATGTCTGCGGCGCGCTCCCGCGACACCAACTCGTCATTGTCCGAAACCACCAGCAGCGAGGGGAAGGGCAGGGGATCGGACGGCACGTTGCCGAAATTCCTGGCCTCGGGCGGGATCGCCTTGCCCTCATGGTCGGGCGGCGAGACGAGGAAGGCGCCGCGCACCTTGCCCTGCGGCAGCCGCGGCGCCGCATGCACCAGCGCCGAGACGGCGAGCGAGTGCGCGACGATCACTACCGGCTTCTGCGCGGCTTCCACCGCCTCGACAATGGCCGCGGTCCAGTCGCGCAGGTCCGGGTCGTGCCACTCGTCCTGCTCGACGATGCGGCCGGTCGAGAATCGCTCGGCCCACCGTCGCTGCCAGTGCCCCGGCCCGGCATTGCCGAGCCCCGGCAGGATCAGGACTTCGGCGTCGGCGATTCTCACGGCTCGGGTCCGAACACGCGCTCGAAGATCGCATCCACGTGCTTGAGGTGGTAGAAATCGTCGAACATGGCGTCGATCTCGGCCGCGGGAAGTTTCCCCGCCACCTCCGGATCGGCCTTGAGCAGCCGCGCGAACATACCGGTCCGGTCGCCATGCGCCTGCCACACCTGCATGGCGTTGCGCTGCACCGCCGCATAGGCGTCCTCGCGGCTCAGCCCGGCCTGCGTCAGGGCCAGCAGCACGCGCTGCGAGTTGTGCAGGCCGCCGAGCAGGTCGAGGTTCCGCTTCATGTTGTCGGGGTAGACCAGCAGGTTCTCGATCAGGCCCACCAGCCGGTTGAGGGCGAAATCCAGCGTCACCGTCGCATCCGGGCCGATCATCCGCTCCACCGACGAGTGCGAGATGTCGCGCTCGTGCCAGAGCGCGACGTCCTCGAGCGCCGGCGTCACCATGCCGCGCACCAGCCGCGCCAGCCCGGTCAGGTTCTCGCTCAGCACCGGATTGCGCTTGTGCGGCATCGCCGACGAGCCCTTCTGCCCCGGCGAGAAATACTCCTCCGCCTCCAGCACCTCGGTGCGCTGCAGGTGCCGCACCTCGGTCGCCAGCCGCTCCATCGACGAGGCGATGACGCCGAGCGTGGCGAAG
>JBQCFF010000023.1:0-5439 GCA_051959485.1 Devosia sp.
GCCGAGTACCAGATGCCGTAGACGGTCATCACGTAGTTGAGCGCGATGAACTTGTCGCCGAAGGTGCCCGGCTTCTCGACGCCGCCCACCAGGGTGTCGCGGATCTTGACGCCTTCGAGGCTCGGGGCGTCGAGCACCGAGTCCATGCCCTCGAGCTGGTCGATGATGGCCGAGAAGCCGATCGACTGCGCACCGGAGTTGTCGATGAGGTCCGGCGGGTTGCCACCGAGGAAGCGCGGCTGCAGTTCCTGCGCGATCTGGGTGGAGGGCGACACCTTCACAGTGACGTTCGGGTGGTTCTTCTGCATCAGGTTGGCAGCGAACTCGACATAGTCGATGCCGTAGCCGCCGTTGAAGATCACGGCGTCGACAGTCGACCCGTCGGCCACGCCGAACGGATTGGCGGCGTCCTGCGCAAACGCGCTGGTGGAGCCGAGCAGGCCGCCGAACGGCGCAACCGCCGCCAGTGCGGTGGTGCCACGCAGGAATGCGCGGCGATCAAGAGTCTTCTTCATACCTAGTTCCCTTCCCTTGTAGTTATTCGAAGCTCATACAACCTCACGCCGACCGGCGCGGCAAGGCTCAGGCCTCCCTCCTGATCCGGTCGCCGTAAAGATCTTCGAGAGCACGGTTGTGCTCGTCGCCACCCGGAATATTAGCCGACAGATAGACCGGGGGTTTCTTGCCGCGCTGGCGGATCGTCTCGGCGACGCCGATGGTGATACGCTGCGCGATGAACGCTGCAGTTATCGAGGACACCGCACCGACGCCGATGCCACCCTCGAGCTGCATTGTACTGTCCCCGAACGGGGCGAGATTGTCGATGACGATATCTGAGACTTCGCTGAGCCGCTTCCCACTCGGGTGCTTGGGCGTCACCTTCATGGTGTGATCAAGGCTGGTGACCGCGATCACCTTGTGCCCGCGCGCCTTGGCGGCAAGCGCCACGCCGAGGATCGAGCCATTCACGCCCGAGTTCGAGGCGATCATGAAGATGTCGTGGGGCTGCACGTCGAACAGCGCCAGCAGGTTCTCGCCAACGCTCGGGTCGCGCTCGAACTCGGCGCCGCCCAGCGCCGACACGTCCCGGCCGCCGCGCAATACCAAGGTGCGGAGTGCGATCCGGTTGGTGGCGATGAGGCCGCCAGCGCGGCCGGCGATCTCCATCGCGAAGGCTTCCGAGTGGCCGGTGCCGAAAGCCTGGACGACGCCGCCGGCCTCGAGCGCATCGGCCGTTGCCCTGACCGCTTCGTCGATCGCGGCGTTCGGGCCGGCAAGGCGCTCTAGGCGGGTCTGCACTTCGGAATAGAACTGCGCAGTCAGGTCGGTCATAGTCAGCTCGTTTGCTTGGTCAGTTGGGCCGCCACATGCCGCGGGGCCGAGAACGGGAGGTCGGTGTTGCGCGGCGGCCGGCGCCGGGGCGCCACGGCAGCGCCCGAGGCAGCTAGCAGGCGCGTCGTCCGATCGAAGTCGGATTGCGCGACAAGCAGGTACAGCAGATCCACCACGAAAAGCTGGCAATGCCGCGCCGAGAGGTCCGCTGGCTGCAGGTACGAATTGGGCGAGGCGGCCACCAGCACGTCCTCGGCAATGCGGGCGAGCGGGGAATCCGGGTTGCCGGTGATCGCGACAGTGTACGCGCCCGACGCCTTCGCGACGGTCAGCATCTGAATCGTTTCCTCGGTGCGCCCGGTGTTGGAAATCCCGATCGCCACGCAATGCTTGTCGAGGATAGCGGCGCTGGTCAGCCCGTTATGCACCTCGGCCCAGGTGTGGACGTTGATGCCGATGCGGTAGAGCCGCGCCTCGGTTTCGAGCGCCGTCAGCGCACTGCCGCCGACGCCGTAGACGTCAAGCTGCCGGGCCTTGGCGATCTTGCCGGCGACGCGGATCGCGGCATCCATGTCGAGCAGTCCGGCCGTGGTCTGCAGTGACGAGACATGCGTGTTGAGCAGCGAGCTGCGAATGTCATCGGGAGGATCGTCGGGACCGAACGAACCGATATTGCCGATCCACGCCGCCTTCGCGCCACCGCGCCCCACGTCCTCGGCAATGCCGACGCGTAGTTGGGAGTAGCCGCCGTACCCGATGGTGCGGCAGAAGCGGGTGACGCTGGCGGCGGAGGTCCCTGCCCGCTCGGCGAGCTCGGTGATGGACAGTTTCAGCGGAGCCTTCGGGTCCTCGATGAGGACAGCCGCGATTTTGGCCATCGTCGCCGGCATCTGGGACTGGTAGGTCTCGATGCGGTTCAGGACGCTGAACGTTTTTGCGATGGCTGTCATCGTGTGCTACGAGCCGCTGCCTGAAAATTGCTCTCAAGAAGGCCGACGTATCGGTGAAAACAATTCTTATCCAGCAAGTTCGGTGCTGGCAAGCGGGTGCATGACGGAATGATCACAGCTTTGCTGGCCATCGACGTAGGAGGATCCACCTCACGCGCCACGCTGGTCGACATGGCGGGCAACTGCCTCGGCCAGGGGCGGAACCGCGGCGGCAACCCCGGATCGAACCCGCCCGAACAGGCGGCCGCCGCCATCGCCGCAGCTGCAGAGGCTGCCGCCGCGGAGGCCGGGGGTCCCCTGGACATCAAGCTCGCGCTGCTGGCGATGGCCGGCGTGCGCAACCCTGAGGTGCAGCGCCGTATCGAGGCGGCGTTCCGCGCCCTCGGCCTCAGCGGGCCGATGGTGCTGACCGGCGACACCCAAGCCATGCTACCCTCAGTGACGGCTGCCACCGACGGGTACTGCATCTTCGCCGGAACCGGCTCGGGTGCAGTCCGCATCCGCGATGGCGAGGTGGAGGCGGTCGTGGATGCCGCGGGCTACCTCCTCGGCGACCTCGGCTCGGGCTTCTGGCTCGGCCACCACGCCGCAATCGCCGTCACTGCCGCGCTGGAGGGACGCGGCCCGCAAACTGCGCTCACGAAGGCCGTGCTCGATCTGCTGGGCATCCCGCTCTCCGACGAACTCAACGTCGACCGCCGGGTGATGCCGCTCCGCGATTTCATCGATGCCGTCTATGCCATGCGCCCGATCGAACTGGCGAAGTTCGCACCGCTGGTGATCGCGAACGGGGACGACCCGGTGGCCGCTGCGCTGCTCGCCCAGTCCGAGCAGTACCTCCTCAACGACTTCCGGCACATCTATGACCCGGCCCTGCCGGGACCGGTCGTGCTCGGCGGCAGCGTGGCGGCGCATCTCAGCGGCTTGCCGGCGGCAGTTGCCGAGGTGGTCCGCGCGGCGGGACACCAGCCTGACATCCGGCTCGCCGGCGACCCGTCGGTCGGAGCCGCCGTGCTGGCGCTGCGCCATCAAGGCGTCACGGTGGACGAGGCGATGCTGCAGCGCATCGCATCGTCTATGGCCGCACGCCGGAAAACGGCAGAGGCAGCCGCGACCGCCTGAACTCTTTCACAGCTTGGCTGAACCGCATTGATGTCACCCCCACTGAGGTGTCATCCCGGGCGTGACCGGGACCCACCTCGACGCCTGCGCCAGGTTCGTCGTGGGTCCCGGCTCTTCGGCCGGGATGACACGGCAGTGGTTCGGGTCAGCCCAACAGCTTCAACCTGACGCGTGAAGCGTCCCAAGCCTACTCGACGACGTGCATCCGGAGATCGAGGTGCCGTGGCAGCGGATGCGCCGCGAGGTCGGCCTTGGCCTCGTCTGCCGTGGCGGAGCGCCCGAGGCTGGCCTCGAGCCGGCCGCGCCTGAGTCGAACCCACAGGTCGGAAAGCAGTGTCTCACCCTCGCGGATCGAAGCGAACTGCCTGCCGAGCAGCAGTCGCTCCAACTCATCGAACTGCCTGTCATTGGCCGCCACGACTGCGCGCCCGAGAATGATGCGTTCCTTGTCGCGCACATCCGCCGGCAACCCATCGACGAACACCTTCAGCTCGTCCGAACGCTCCTGCGCCATCAGGTAGGTGGCGATCTCCACCGCCAGCTCCGGCGGCGCACCGCCAGCCTTCCAGGCGGCGAGATAGCTCCGTACCGCATGATCGACACTGTCGGCCAACAGTGCATCGAGCCGATACGCGGCCCAGCTCGGCTTCAGCGCCAGTGATGCCGAAACGTGCTGCGCGGCGGCCAACTTGTCGCCGGCGTCGAGGCTGGCTGTCGCCAGCGTCAGCTCGTGCACCCAGGTAGTGCCATGTTCAGCAGCGTTGGCCTTGAGCCGATCGATCCAGAGTTCGGAAACCACGGTTCCGTCGGGCAGCGTCTCTAGCTGCTCGGCGGGAACCTGCACGCCTTGCGCGAGGCTGTCCCAGAAGCTCGGCAGCGCCGAGGTCGAAAAGTCCAGTCCGTCAGCCAGCGGCCGGCCAAGCAACTGCTCCTGCCGCGCGCCCCACGGCTCGCCTTCGGAGAACCGCACATCGAGCGGCAAGCGCGCCTGCTCGCGCAGGAAGGTGTCGATGCGGCTCAGTTCGTCCGCGGGCACCAGACCGTCGAGCGTTGCGGCGGCATGCGCGGTGGCTGCACGGTAGTCGGCATCATGCGCCCTGCCCGCCTCGAGCTGGACCGGCGCGTATGCTTCGGTCCATTCGAGCTCCTCGCCAGCTTGCAGTTCGAACCGCTGGTTCTGGGTCGGAGCGACGCCGCTCTGGATCTCGAGGTACTTCCCCTCGCCCGGCCGGGCCAGGTAGTCCATCCAGTTCTGCCCGCCCACGGCGCTGCCGAAGTAGAAGAACTTCCGTCCCTGCATCTTAGGCGTTGCCGTCTGCATGAGCCCATAGCCGCCCTTGTCGACCGAGGCGATGAAGAGCCTTGGCGCCTCGGGGGCGCGGAAGAACACGGACGTCGCGTTCTCCCAGTTGTCCGGGTAGGACCCATCCCAGTCGGTCCGCGGGAAATCGCAGCGACCGAGGTTGTTGCCCGGCCAGATGTGTTCGATCGAGTACTCAGCCGGCGCGAGCACCCGTGTGCCCTCGCTCATCGGGGCGGCGACGTTGGTCCACCAATAGGCGAGCCGCATCCGGTCGGACGGGTTCACGATCCGGCCGTGCGCGAAGAGTTGCGCCGAGCCCTCGGGCATGAACAGGTCCACCTGCCACGTCGCCTCGACGATGCGGTCGAACTCGTAGATGCGGAGGATCGGGCCCTCAGGCGTCTCCCGTACCCCGGCGAAAACCGGCGCGCAGGTGAAGGGCGTATGCCCGGGAATCAGTCCATTCCATTCGATGCCGCCGGAGAGCCAGGCGTTCAGCGCCGCCAGGTTGGCCGGCTGGAACACAGGGTTGCGGAACACCAGATCGCGTCCGGTGACGAGGTCCGTGAGCTCCAGCAGCCGGCCGCCCAGCGACGGCGCCACCACGGCCTTGAGCCGCCCGTTCTCCAGCACCAGCACGTCGAGCTCGCCCTGCTTCAGGTCGCGGTCGTAGTCGTCCGACACCTGGTAGGGCAGGATCGAATCCTCGCCCCATTGGAAGCCGTGGGAACT
>JBQCFF010000024.1:0-6693 GCA_051959485.1 Devosia sp.
GAACGGCGCGTCCCACGGGGTCGAGAACTCGCCCCGCAGGATGTCCGCCTCGGTGACCTTGTTGATGCCCCAGCGACGCTCAGTCATTGCCGTTCTTTGCCTTCAACGATGCCTGGGTGGATTGGAGCACATGCTCCATGTGCATGACCATCGCCTGCCGCGCGCCGGCGGCGTCGCGTTGCCGAATTGCCGCGACGATGGCGCGGTGGTCGGCGATGGAGGTGGAGATGACGTTGGGGGTCTCGGACGCGGTCTTGCGGAACTCCTGGCCGAGCACGTTGAGGCTCTGGGCCGCCCGCGACAGGAACTCGTTCTGCCCCAGATCGCCGAGCTGGCGGTGGAAGGCGGCGTCGAAGTCGCGATACCGGGCTGGGTCGGCTTTCGCCTCCTCCTGCAGCGCGATCAGGGCGTCGAGCGCGTCGGCGCCGGCCAGGTCGCCACGGCTTGCAGCCAGGGCCGCGATCTCGCCCTCGATCAGCCGGCGCGCCTCGTAGAGCTTGTCCACCTCGGTCGCCCGCAGGGTGAGGAAGAAGGTCAGCGGCCCCAGCAGGTCGGAGGCCTCGAGTTGCGAGACGAAGACGCCGCCGCCATGCCGCACCTCGATGACCCCCAGCACCGCCAGCGCCCTGAGTGCCTCGCGCAGCGTCGGCCGCGACACGTCGAAGGTCTCGGCCAGCTTGCGCTCGGCCGGCAACTGGTCGCCCGGCTTCAGGTTGCCGGTCGTCACGAGCCCGAGGATGCGCGCGACCAGCAGCTCGGTGAGGCCCGCCCGCTTGAGGGGCGCTTCGCCGCTGAAGTCTGTCTGAGGCACGCCTGCGCTCCGTAAGTGACCAAGTGGCCAGACCACTTCTTGACGTAACAGCGAGCCCGATGCTAGTCAACGCGGCACTGGGTGTCGGGAGCAACCCGGCATCCCGAGGGAAAAAGCTGTCATGCGCATCGGCTCGATCCGCAGCCATGTGATCCGCTACGAGGACACCAACGATTTCAACAACTGGCGCTTCACGGTGCTGGTGCGGGTCGAGACGGTGGATGGCGTCATCGGCTGGGGCGAGGGCATCGCCATGTGGCCCGAGGCCTGCAAGGCGACCAGGGTCATCATCGACGAAGGCTTCGGTCCGCTGCTCAAGCAGGCGGGGGAGCTCAGCGTCGCCGAGGCCTGGGTCAAACTGCGGGCCCATGCCTGGTGGTATGGCGAGGGCGGCATCGCCTGCTTTGCCTACTCCGCGCTCGACATGGCGCTGTGGGACATCGAGGGCAAGCTGCAGGGCAGGCCGCTCCACGACCTGCTGGGCGGCAAGCGGCATGACACGCTGCCGGCCTATTCGTCGAGCCACGTCAACCGGGCGACGCGGGCCGAGTGCGTCGCGGAGATCGTGGGGTTCAAGGAGGCCGGTTTCGCCGGCGCCAAGCTCGGCTTCGGCAAGCGCGGGCTCTCCAATATCGGGCAGGACCCGAACAACGACGTCGCCTTCGTGCGCGAGTTGCGGGAAGCGCTGGGCGACGAGTTCGAGATCATCGTCGATATCGGCAACGGCGTGAAATGGGACCGCGAGACCGGTGTCGCCACCGCGCGCCGGATGGCGGAGTACGGAATCGGCTGGCTCGAGGAGCCGTTCTACCCGACGCGGATCGACGACTACCGGGCGCTGAAAGCGGCGCTGCCGGGGCTGCCGATCGGCACCGGTGAGCGTGAGTTCACGGTCACCGGCTACCAGCGGCTGATCGACACCGGGACGGTGGACGTGCTCGGGGTGGACCCGTCGCGCGCCGAGGGGGTCACCGGCTTTCACGCCATCGATGCGCTCTGCGGCAAGACCGGCATCACTATCAACGCCCACGCGTGGAGCACCGCGATCCTCTCGGCCGCAAGCCTCCACCTGTCGCTCGCAAGCCCCAATGCGCGGCTGTTCGAGTTCAAGCCCTTCCCGGTGACGGTGCAGACCGACCTGGTGCGCGACCCCATCGTCCAGGTCGGCGGCCGCGCCGTGGCGCCGGCCGGGCCGGGCCTCGGCATCGAGGTGGACGAGACGCTGGTGGCGGAGCTCAGCCTTGGCTAGGCTCCAGCCCAAGCAGGGCCCGCACCTCGCCGGCGAGCGCCAGGCCCAGCGCCTTGTGGGCCCCGGCGTCGAGATGGATTCCATCATCGTCGCTAGAGGCGATGACGCTGCCCGCGTTGAAGAACGGCACCCCGAAACTCTTGGCGACGCGGCCGTACTCTTCCGCCAACTTGTGCGACTTCGCCGAGCCGCCCTCGAACATCTCGGTGAGCCAGGTCAGCTTGCCCAGCGGGGCAGGGGCCACCAGCAGCACCTGCGGCGCCGCGCCACCCGGGCCGGCATTGGAGCGCCGGACGAGGTCGACCAGCTTGCCCGCGCCGTCGGCGAAGACCCCGGCCGGCAAGCCCAGGCGCGCCGTCAGGTCGATGGTGCCCAGCAGGACGATCACCAGGTCGATCGGCATGTGGGTGAGCAGCGACACCGGCAGGTAGCGTTCGCCGTTGCGGAGCTCGCCCTCGATCGGGTCGTCGACGCAGGTGGTGCGCCCGTTCAGCCCCTCCTCGATGACGTTGACGCCGGCACCGAGCGCGGCCTGCATGATCCGCGTCCAGCGCTCGGTCACGCCGAAACGCCCGCCGGCCCCGCGATAGGGCTGCGGCACCGCACCCCAGGTGTTGGAATCCCCGTAGCACAGCACCGAGCGCGGTGCGGCTGTTCCGTTGGCCATGCTGCCCTCCCGTTTCGGCAAGGCTTAGTGCGGACCCGGCGCCCCGGTCAAGAAAATTGGTCAGGCCAATTGGCAAGTAACAGTTGCACTGGTGAAAGCAGAGTGATTAGCATCGGATAATTGGACTGACCAATTGTCCAAGTACGAGGGAGAGAAAGAATGCTGAAGAGTCTGCGCCTGGCGGCGATAGCCGGGCTTACCGCGACGTTCCTCTCGGGCGTTGCCTTCGCCGAGGATTTCCACGGCTTCGACCCCACCAATTTCGACGGCAACATGGTCAGCGCCGATCAGCTTGCCGCCATGGTGGTCGATGCCATCAAGGCGCATGCGCCGCGCAACGGCAACAAGCTGACCATCGGCTTCGCCAACCTGCAGCGTGACATCTCGTTCTGCCTCAAGGTGGAACAGGGCATCGTCGCCAACGCCGAGGCCGCTGGCATCGACCTGCAGATCGCCGACAACCGTCTCGACGGCGCCACGGCGCTCGCCAATGCCGAAAGCTTCCTGCAGCGCAACGTCGACTTCGTGATCGAATTCCAGACCGACGCGAATTTCGGCGCGACGATCATGCAGAAGATGAACGACGCCGACACCAAGGTCATCGCCATCGACATCCCGATGCCGGGCGCCACTTTCTTCGGCGCCAACAACCCGAAGTCAGGCTTCATGGGCGGCGCCTATCTGGGCCAGGCGGCGATCCAGAAGTTTGGTGCCGACAAGGTCAAGTCGGGCTACCTCGTGGTGGGCGAACTGCCGCAGTCGGGCGCCGTGCCGGCGATGCGCACCAACGGCCAGGTGGCCGGCTTCAAGGGCGCCGTCGGCGAGTTCCCGGATGCCCAGATCATCAAGATCGACACCAAGAACACGCTCGAGGAAAGCTTCACCCAGATGAACAACGTCATCGGGCGCATCCCCGAGGGCGTGCCGATCATGGTGACGGCGATCAACGATCAGGCCTCGAGCGGCATGCTGCGCGCCGTCAAGCAGGCCGGTCGCGAGGCCGACCTGATCGTGGTCGGCATGGGCGCCGACGAACTGCAGACGATGATCGACGAACCGGCGTTCGTCGCTTCGGTGGGCTACTTCCCCGAGCGCTACGGCAACTTCCTGATCCCGCTCACGCTGATGGAGCTGGCCGGCAAGGAAGTGCCCGACACCGTGCTGATGACCCATTACATGGTCACCGATGGCAATGTCTGCGAGTTCTACAAGGACTTTGCCTGCGCGACGACGCCGGACCCGATCACCTTCGAGCTGCCCGAGGCCGCCTACAAGGCGCACCTCGAGGAAATCCGCAAGCTGCCCGAGCTGCAGGATTCGCTGAACCTGATCCCGACCAACTGATCCGGCTCCGGGGCGGCGGCGTACCCGCCGTCCCGGATTCCATTGGGCATAGACCATGACCAGCACTCCACGTCTTTCGATGCGCGGCATCGGCAAGTCGTTCGGCGGCGTTGCCGTCCTGTCCGGTGTGGACCTGTCGCTCGAGGCGGGCGAGGTGGTCGCGCTGCTGGGCTCGAACGGGGCAGGCAAGTCGACGCTGGTGAAGATCCTCACCGGGCTCTACAGCCGCGATGCCGGCGTGGTTGAGATTGACGGCGAGCCGGTACTATTCGCCAGCCCCGCCGATGCGATCGCCGCGGGCGTCAAGCTGCTGCCGCAGGAAATCTCGGTGATGCCCGACCTGAGCGTCGGCGAGAACATCATGCTCGGCGACATCCCGACGAGGCCGGGGCCTGGCTTCCGGCAGGTCGACTACAAGGCCATCCACCTGCGCGCGACGGAGCTGCTGGCCCAACTCGGGTTCGAGAGTCTCGACACCCACCAGGAGGTGAAGCGGCTGTCGGTGGCCGAGCAGCGGATCGTCGAGATCGCGCGCGCCATCGCCGGGCAGGCGCGGATCCTGATCATGGACGAGCCGACCGCCGCGCTCACCGAGCAGGAGGCGGAGCTGCTGTTCGCCATCATCCACCGGCTCAAGGCGCAGGGCGTCTCGGTGGTCTACATCTCGCACTATCTCGACGAGGTGTTCGCGATCTCCAACCGCATCGTGGTGCTGCGCGACGGCCGCAACGCCGGCGACTTCGATACCCATGCCACCAGCAAGGCCGAGGTGCTGTCGGCGATGCTCGGCACCACGGCGGGCGATCTCTATCCCACCGAACCGCCGCCGCCGCCGGGCACCGAAGTGGTGCGGGTCGAGGGCTTCGGCGTGCGCGGCAAGCTCGCCGACGTCGGCTTCTCGGTCCGCTCCGGCGAGATCGTCGGCATCTTCGGGCTCGTCGGCTCCGGCGTCGAGGTGCTTGGCCGCGCCCTCTACGGCGCCGTGCACGGGGTGAAGGCGGGCAGCGTCACGCTCGACGGCCGGCCGTACCGCCCGACCGATCCCGGCCGCGGCAAGCAGGCCGGCATCGGCTTCGTCGCCGCCGAGCGCAAGAAGGAAGGCATCATCGCCGACCTCACGGTGCGCGAGAACATCGCGCTGCCGTTCCAGAGCCGCTTCACCAACGGCCTGTTCGTGTCGCGCGACGCCGAAACCGGCCATGCCAACAACTGGATCCGCGACCTCGGCATCCGCACCCGCGGCCCCGAGCAGAAGCTCCGGACCCTGTCGGGCGGCAACCAGCAGAAGGTTTGCCTGGCCCGCTGGATGAGCGAGGGCGTGAAGCTGCTGATCCTCGAGGAACCGACGCGCGGCGTCGACATCGGGGCGCGCCGCGAGATCTACGCCAAGCTGCGCGAGCTGACCGGCCGCGGCTATGCGGTGATCATCCTCTCCTCCGATGTGGAGGAGGTTGCCGGCATCGCTGACCGCTCGCTGGTGCTCGACCGCGGGCGCATCGTCCAGGAATTTCCGCGCGGCGCCACTCCCGCCGCACTGATGGCCGCCACGGCCGCCACTCCTACCGCCGCCTGAGGACTGCCATGGCCATGACCACCGCCGAAACCGCCTCTTCTTCCTTCAAGCGCCGCTTCATGGAGCTGCTCGGCAAGCCGTGGTCGGGCGTGGTGCTGCTGCTGGTGTTCTACCTGATCCTGCTGGCGGTTTTCTCGATCCTGTCGCCGTTCTTCCTCAACGCCCGCAACATGCTGCAGATCGGCCTTAACGTCGCCTATATCGGGCTGATGGCCGCAGCCGGAACGCCGCTGATCATCGCCGGCGGCCTCGACCTGTCGGTCGCCGCGATCGCCGGCCTCACCGGCGTGATGATCTCGCTGCTTGTCGGCCTGGGGGTCCCGGTCTGGATTGCGGTGCTGCTCTCGCTGGTGCTCGCTGCCGCCATCGGCGTGGTCAACGGGCTCTTCACCACGCGGCTGAAGCTCAACCCGCTGATCACCACCCTCGGCATGATGAGCATCGTCTCGGGGGTGGCGCTGGTGCTGACCGGCGGGCTGACCCGGCCGCTCTCGATCCCGGGGTTCAACTGGATCGGCACCGATCGGGTCGCGGGCATTCCCATTCCGCTGATCCTGATGGTGCTCACCTTCTTCGGCCTGTGGGTGTTGATGACGAAGACCAAGTTCGGCCGCTTCATCTACGCGGCGGGCGGCAACGCCGAGGCCTCGCGGCTGATCGGCATCCCGGTGGAACGCACGGTCATCATCCTCTACGTGATCTCGGCGCTCGCCGGTGCGGTCGCCGGCACCATCCTCGGCGCCATGCTGGGTGCCGCCGGCCCCAACGCCGCCGGCTCGCAGCTGCTCACCGTCATCGCCGCGATCATCCTCGGCGGCACCAGCCTCAATGGCGGGCGCGGCAGCATCTGGGGCACGCTGCTCGCCGTGCTCATCCTCGGCACTCTCAACAACGGGCTGACCCTGCTGAACGTCTCGAGCTTCTGGCAGGATGTGACGCGCGGCGTCGTGCTGATGCTGGCGGTGAGCCTCGACCAGCTGCGCAACCGGGCATTGGGTGAGTGATGGTGGCCCTCGAGGCGTATGCGCCGGTCGAACGCAGTTCCGTCG
>JBQCFF010000025.1:0-5567 GCA_051959485.1 Devosia sp.
CGACGGGCTCAGCGAGGCCGAGGAGGGCAAGCTCGCCGGCGTCGCCGAGCACATCTCGCAGACCGAGCGCCGCGCCATGCTGGCCGAGCGCGAGACCGTCGACCGGCTGCTCGCGCAGTTCCTGGCCGAAAAGGTGGGCGCCCAGTTCGATGGCCGCATCTCCGGCGTCACCCGCTCCGGCCTGTTCGTCCGACTCAGGGATAGCGGCGCCGACGGCTTCATCCCCGCTTCGACCATCGGGCAGGACTACTACCGCTTCGTCGAGGAGATGCAGGCGATGGTCGGCGACCACACCGGCGAGACCTTCCGCATCGGCGACGATGTCCGGGTGCGGCTGGTCGAGGCCGCGCCCATTGCCGGCGCGCTGCGATTCGAGTTGCTCAGCGAGGGCAGCCGCGGCGATCCGTCATCTGGCGGACGCGGTCGACGGGGACCATCAAGCGGTCGAGGCAAGGCGGGGGCCTATCGCAAATCCGCCAGAAAGAAGAGATGACGATGGCTGTCGAAGTCCAGACCCTCCGCGAGCAGCGCTCGGTCGGCAAGGCGATCCTCAACGGCCTGATGTGCCGCTGCCCGAACTGCGGCAAGGGCAAGCTGCTCCACAACTACCTGAAGGTGAACGATAGCTGCTCCAACTGCGGTGAGAAGCTGTCGAGCGCCCGCGCCGACGACTTCCCGCCCTACATCGCCATCTTCATCGTCGGCCACGGGCTGGTCGGCTGGATGCTGCATGCCGAGATGAGCGGCCCGGTCGATCCGATGTTCTACGTCTGGACCATGCTGCCGCTGGCCATCGTCCTGCCGCTCCTCATGCTCCCTTCGATCAAGGGCGCGGTGGTCGGCCTGCAGTGGGCCAACTACATGTACGGCTTCGACCCCAGCCGCGAAGACACCTCCCGCAGCGACGTCTGAGTCGGGGCCCCCTCTCCTCAGTTCCGCTAGTTCGCTGACGCTCACACGCTCCACTATCCTCCCGGGGGAGGAGACCAGAGGCCCTACCCAACCAACAGCGCCTCCCTCCCCTTGATGGGGAGGGTAGCGAAGCTTGGCCGCGACAGCGGCCGTAGCGAAGCTAGGGTGGGGTGAACATCGCCGGCACGCCAGCACCGATGGAGTGTGACAACCACCCCCACCCCAGCTTTGCTAGCTCGCTGCGCTCGCAAGCGCCGCTACCCTCCCCACAAGGGGGAGGGAGACCAGTGCCACAGTCCAGCCAACAGCGCTCCCTCCCTCCCGCCAAGGGGGCGGATGCGCCGAAATCGAGCGGTTGCGCCTGTCACCTCGCCTCCTCCCCCTTGGCGGGGGAGGATAGCGGAGCTTGGCGGCCCTGCCGCCTAGCGCAGCTGAGGAGAGGGGGCCCGCGCGGTGAGGCTACTGCCTCACTTGACAATCGGCGGCAAATCCGTAGGTTGCGCCGAAATTTCCGCTGGGCCAACCGGCCGGTGAATTCAGTGCCGCGCGAACACCCCGCGCGGCAAGCCGTTTCAAGGAACACGACCATGGCCAAAGCCGTATCGCTCAAGATCAAGCTGGTTTCGACTGCCGACACCGGCTTCTACTACGTCACCAAGAAGAACTCGCGTACCCAGACCGAGAAGCTCTCGTTCAAGAAGTACGATCCCGTCGTGCGCAAGCACGTCGAGTTCAAGGAAGCCAAGATCAAGTAATCAGGCGGCAACGCCGATTCGCTTCAAAACCCCGTGCTCCTGGCGCGGGGTTTTTCGTTTGCCGGTCATGCTGCGGCGCCAACCCGCCGGAGCCACAGGGGCGTTCACGGATAACGATAGCAAAACGCCCGCTCCGATATACGGGGCGGGCGCTTCACGGAGTGCGGCTGGTCCGCTGCGGCATGTCGAAGAGGCCACTCTTGACCGCGGCGGACCAGCCTCCCTACGGACCCAGGAGTTGCGGCGGACCTGAGGAGAACGTAGGGATTTGCTTCAAGCTGGTGCTCGCTAGCGCCAGCCGTCATGTGCAACTTACAGAAGTCCTTGCACGGTTAGAAGTGCAAGGCAGCAACGTAACTAATTGTTAACCTTACTTGTCCCGAACCGAACGGGAAAGTCAAATCATGCGGCGTCGAATACCACGCGATTGCGGCCCTCGCGCTTCGCGCGATAGAGGGCAATGTCGGCGCGCTTCAGCATGATCTCCGGCGTATCGGTCTCGCTCTCGTTGAGTGCGAGCCCCACCGAAATCGTCAGTTGCAGCGGGCGGCGATTGCCGGTGGCGAAGCCTTTCTCGGCCACCGCCTGCCTGACGCGCTCGGCGACGCCCTGCGCCTGCCGCCAGTCGGTATCCGGCATGAGCACCACGAACTCCTCGCCGCCGAAGCGGCACGCCAGGTCGACGCCGCGGATGTTGCGGCGCAGCCGGTCGGCGAACTCCCGCAGCACTGCGTCGCCGGTATCGTGGCCGTGCGTGTCGTTGACCGCCTTGAAGTAATCCATGTCGATCAGCATCACCGCCATGTCGCGATCCTGCTGCTGCGCCTTCTCCAGCATCAGCGACAGGTGCCGCTCGAAGTAGCGGCGGTTGTAGAGGCCGGTCAGCTCGTCCGTCACCGCCAGCGCCAGCGTGTTGGTGACGCTCTGGCGCAGCTCCACCGCGTAGCGCTGCCGCCGGATCTGCGTGCGCACCCGGGCCAGCAGCTCGTTGCGCTCCACCGGCCGCATGATGAAGTCGTTGACGCCCAGGTCGAGCCCGCGCACCACGCGCGGCCGGTCGTGGTCCTCGGCGATCAGGATGATCGGCAGCGTCCGGGTGAGCTCGCCCGTCCGCATCTGCGAGCAGACGCGCAGCGGGTCGAAATCGCCCAGCGCCATCGAGACCAGCGCCAGCTCGTACTCGCCGCCCGACACCGCCAGCGCCGCGTCGGCGGGGTTCGACAGCACGTCGACCCGGTTACCGGCCAGGTAGCCCTTGATCCGCTCGGCCTGCCGCGGGTCGCAGTCGACCACGAGGATCGAGCCGCCCTGGGACTCGACGGCCTCCATGGCGCGCATCGCCTCCTCGATGGCGATCTCCTGCCCGGTCATGGCGCGGGCGCGCAGCTCGTCGGTCAGCGCCTTCAGCCGCACCAGGGATTTGACCCGGGCCATCATCTGCACGTCGTCGACCGGCTTGGTGAGGAAGTCGTCGGCCCCCACGTCGAGGCCGTGCACGCGGTCCGACGGCTGGTCGAGCGCCGTGACCATCAGCACCGGGATGTGGCTGGTTTTCTGGTCGGCCTTCAGCCGGCTGCACACCTCGAAACCGTCCATGCCGGGCATCATCACGTCGAGCAGGACGATGTCGACGTCGTCGGTGGCGCAGATCTCGAGGGCTTCGGGGCCGGAGGCGGCGGTGAGCACGTCGTAGTACTCTGCTGACAGCCGTGCCTCGAGCAGACGAACATTCGTCGGAATATCGTCGACGATCAGCACCCGTGCCGTCAAAGACCCTACGCCCCACGATTTTCGGGAATAATGCCCGCCCGCCAGCTAGTTGGCGGGCCCAATGTAGCGGGCAATGGTTTCCAAAAAATGAGGCACGGAGATAGGCTTGGAGATATAACCCTCGCAGCCGCCCTGCAGGATACGCTCCTCGTCGCCCTTCATGGCGAACGCAGTGACGGCGATCACGGGAATCGCCTGCAGCTCGTCGTCTTCCTTGAGCCACTTGGTGACCACCAGCCCGGACACTTCCGGCAGCTGGATGTCCATCAGGATCAGGTCGGGCCGGTGCGCCCGCGCCAGGTCGAGCGCCTCCAGCCCGTTGCGGGTCTGGATGATGGAATAGCCACGGGATTCAAGCAGATCGTTGAAGAGCTTCATGTTGAGCTCGTTGTCTTCGACGATCATGACGGTCTTGGGCATTGCGACTCGGCTCTTGCCCTGAAACGGGTCGGCAGGCACTCGTCTATTGCCCGAACTTCGGGCTAACATCAATGCCGTTACGAAAGCGCGACCCTTGCCCAGATCCGTTGAACTGACCCCCGAGGCGCTTGGCGGGATGTGCCTCGGCTACCTCGCCGAGAACCCCTCCCAGCTCGCCGAGTTCATGGGGATCACCGGCTATTCCCCGGATGGCCTGCGCAAGGTCGCCGGCACGCCGGAGCTCGACGCCGGCCTGATCGACTATTTCGCGCAGAACGAGGCGCTGCTCCTCGCGCTGTGCGCCAACAACAGCCTGAAGCCCGACGACTTCATGCGCGTCTGGGCCCGGCTCAACCCGGCCGGCTGATGCTGAGTCTCTGCCGCGATTGCCTGGAGACGTCCCACAGCACGGAGCGCCCGCAGCGCTGCCGCCGCTGCGGCTCGCCCCGGCTGATCGCGCATGCGGAACTCGGGGCCCTCTCGATCGCCCATGTCGACTGCGACGCCTTCTACGCCTCGATCGAGAAGCGCGACGACCCCAGCCTCGTCGACAAGCCGCTGATCATCGGGGGCGGCGTCCGCGGCGTCGTTTCCACCTGCTGCTACATCGCGCGGCAGTACGGCGTCCGCTCCGCCATGCCGATGTTCAAGGCCCGCGAACTCTGCCCGCACGCCACCATCATCCCCCCGAACATGGCGAAGTATGTCGGCGTCAGCCGCCAGATCCGCGCGCTGATGGACGAGCTGACGCCGCTGGTCGAGCCGCTGTCGATCGACGAGGCCTTCATGGACCTCGGCGGCACCGAGACGCTGCACCGCGCCCTCCCCGCCGTCACGCTCGCCCGCTTCGCGAGGCGGGTGGAGAGCGAGATCGGCGTCACCGTCTCGGTCGGGCTGAGCCACAACAAGTTCCTCGCCAAGATCGCCTCCGACCTCGACAAGCCGCGCGGCTTCGCCATCATCGGCAAGGCCGAGACGGTGGAGTTCCTCGCCGGCCATCCGGTCAGCCTGATCTACGGCGTCGGCAAGGTGTTCACCGAAAACCTGCGCAAGGATGGCTACGAGACCATCGCCCAGCTGCAGCAGGCCGACCCCACCGACCTGATGCGCCGCTACGGCGATTCCGGCGCCCGCCTCGCGCGCCTCGCCCGCGGCGAGGATGCGCGCGCCGTCACCGTCGAGGGCGAGATGAAGACCATCTCGGCCGAGAACACCTTCAACACCGACCTGCGCAGCTTCGACGAGCTCTCCACCGAGCTCCTCGCCCTCTGCGAGCGGCTGTCGGAGCGGCTCAAGGCCAAGGGCGTCGTCGGCGATACGGTGACGCTCAAGCTCAAGTCCGCCGGATTTCGCTTGCGCACCCGCGCCCGGCATTTGATGATCCCGACGCAACTTGCGAACGTGCTTTACGAATCCGGCCAGCAACTGCTCGCCCGCGAGCTCGATGGAACCGCCTTCCGGCTCATCGGCATCGGGGTGTCCGGCATTTCGGCAGCCGACGGCGTCGATCCGGTCGACCTGGTCGAGCCGGGCATCGCGCGCCGGAACGCCGCCGAACGGGCGATGGACCGGGTGCGTGAGAAGTACGGCAAGGACGCGGTGATCCGCGGCAAGCTCTACGAGCGGGCAAAGGCACGCGCCGCCCGCGAAACCGAGAAACGAGACCAAGAGACTGATGATGACCAGCCCCATCGATAAGCTTCGCGAATA
>JBQCFF010000026.1:0-10875 GCA_051959485.1 Devosia sp.
GACCTTCGCGCCGTTGCCGGCGCCGAGCGGCCCGGTACGCTCGCAGAGCCTCCACGCGATGATGGCGCGGCGCTACGAGGCCTACAAGGCGCTGGTGGTGCGGCCGTTCTTCCGCGACCATTTCGCCCGGCTCGACCGGCAAATCGTGCTGGTGGATACGCTGCGGGCGCTGAACGCGGGGCCGGCGGCGGTGGCGGACCTCGAAACGGCGCTGACCGAGATCCTTGCCTGCTTCCGGCAGGGCGGCAACAACGTGCTGACGCGGCTGGTGGCACGGCGCATCGACCGCATCCTGTTCGCCGCGACCAAGGCCGACCATATCCATTCCTCGAGCCATGACCGGCTGGAGGGGCTGATGAACCGGCTGGTGGCGCAGGCGGCGCGGCGGGCGAAGTTCGCGGGCGCGACGACGAAGTCGGTCGCACTGGCCGCGATCCGGGCGACGCGGGAAAGCGTGGTGGAGGAAGGCGGCAGCAAGCACGAGGTGATCGTGGGCACGCCGCAGGCCGGCGAGACGCTGGACGGGGTCACCTATGACGGCAGGACCGAGGTGGCGCTGTTTCCGGGCGACCTGCCGGCGGAGCCGGACGCGCTGCTCGAGCGGCCGGTGGCGCTGAACTTCCTGCGCTTCCTGCCGCCCTCGCGGCTCGAGAAGAACGCGGAGGGCAATGTGGTGCTGCCGCATATCAGGCTCGACCGGGCCCTCGACTTCCTGCTGGGGGACTGGCTGCGATGAAACCACCCTTTGCCCGCCCCATCGACCCGGCAACGGGCGAGGTGACCGCCGAACGGCGGCCGCGCGCGTTCGCGCCCGAAGCCGCGGCGGTGCCGGAGGTGATCGAGGTGCTGTCGGACGACGCGACCGTGGTGGACGCCGAGGTCGCGGCGCCGCCGCGGCTGGTCGGCTGGCTGGGACGGATCGTCTGGATCGCCGGCGGGATGCTGGTGTCGCTGGCCCTGGGGCTGGCGACGGAGCGGCTGATCAGCGACCTGTTCGCGACGCAGCCCTGGCTCGGCTGGGTGGCGGTGGCGGTGGTCGTGGTGCTGGTGCTCGCTCTCGCCGCGGTGGTGGTGCGCGAGGCGGCCTCGCTGATGCGATTGCGGGCGCTGGACCGGGTGCGGGTCGAAGCGCTGCGGACGATCGAGACGGACGATGCGCGCCACGGCCGGGCGATCGCAACGGAGTTGCTGGGCATCTATGCAAGGCGGCCCGACCTGGCGCGGGCGCGCGAAGAGCTCGAGACCAACGGCCGGCACGTGTTCGACGGCGCCGAGCACGTGCGGCTGAGCGAGCGGCTGCTGATGGCCCCGCTCGACGCCCAGGCCAGGGCGCTCACCGCCGCCTCGGCGCGGCGGGTGGCGCTGGTGACGACGGTCAGCCCGCGGGCGCTGGTCGACATTGCGTTCGTGGTGTTCGAGAGCGTGCGGCTCGGCGGCGACATCGCCCGGCTGTACGGGGCGCGGCCGGGGGTGAGGGGGACCTGGCGGCTGATCGGCGCGATCCTCGCGCACCTGGCGGTGACCGGTGGACTGGTGCTCACCGACGGGGTGGTGGAGCAGTTGCTCGGCCAGGGACTTGCGGCGAAGCTCTCGGCGCGGCTCGGCGAGGGGGTGGTCAACGGGCTGATGACGGTGCGGGTGGGCATCGCGGCGATGCGGGTGGTGCGCCCCCTGCCCTTCGTGGCGGTGAAGCAGCCGATGGTGAAGGACTTCATCCCCGAGCTCGCGAACGTGCTGGGCGAGCAGGGGCGCTGACGGCCCGGCCGGTGTAGCCGGCTGCTGCAGGGATGTGACGGGAGATCATCTGCCCTCCCTCGCGCGGAATATTGTTGTTGCCCGTGTTCTACTGATCTGTAACGCTCGACTGGCCGTATTTGTGGCCGGAACGGCGGCCAGTTACCTGGATCGGGGGGATCGGGATGAGGGCGGTTATTGCGGCGCTGGTCATGTTCTGCGCTTTCTGCAGTACTCCGGCTGTGGCGAGCGTGTTCTGCGTGCAAACGGAACTTGCTGGGGCCGGTGTCGATGTGGGGGGGATCGACGGAGACCTTGGGCCGAGGACCAAGGCTGCCGCACAGGCCTTCATCGCCGCAAGCGACTTCGCCTACCTCGATCTGCCGACGCTTTCCGAGGCGAATGCCTGGCAATGGTGCGCGGCCATGCGACGCGCCCGGCTGGGAGCGGCTGGCGATGCGCTGCCGGTCGTCAACGGCCTGTCGGCGCTCGACTTCGACGTGACCTCACCCCCACCCGGCGCGCCGACGCTGGCGCAGCGTCAGTTGTTCTGGAACCTGCACAAGACCGCCAAGCGGTGCCTGCCGAACGAGGACCGGAAGTACGGTTGGGGCATGACCTTCCAACTCCCGAAACTGACGGCGGAGGACTTTTCCGAGGCGCCCGACCTGGTCTTCCCGCCCGCCACCAGGGCGGCGGCGGCCTGCAACCTGAAATTCCCGTACGTATCCCGCGGCGACGCACCCGTGCGCAGCGACACGCCACCCGCGCCGCTGCCGACGAAGACCGGAAAGGAGATCGTCTATATCAACGAGCACTACGGACTGACCGACGACTCGATCGACATCGCCGCGTTCTACTTCGTCAGGCGCCTGCTGGAGCACCGGTACAACCCCAAGGGCGACGACGCGACCAAGGCCATCGAGGCGATGGTGTCCTGGGCCGAGGCCAACACCATGTCGCGCAACATCCAGGGCGAGGGCAACGGCAACTCGGGGACGGTCCACTGGCTCTACGCAACGGCGACGGCCGACATCCTCAGCGCCTATGTCGACGTCGCACCGCTCATGACGGCGGAACAGCGTGGCATCGTGGGGCCGTGGCTGAACCGCGTGATGACCAAGATCGTGGGCAACAGCGAGCGATACAGGACACACAACCACCACGTCGGCTGGGGCATGATGCTGGCGATCTGGGGCCTTTCCATTGGCGATCACGATGCGGTGCAAAACGCCATCGATCGCTACAAGATGGCCATTCACGACATGCGCCCGGACGGATCGTTCCCGGCGGAATCGTCGCGTGGCGGCGAGGGCCTGACCTACCAGTCGCTGATGACCAGCGATCTCGTGGTGATGGCGCTGTTCTTCAAGCACAGCCTCGGCATCGACTTGTTCAGCTACGCCGTCGACGGACACACGGTGCACGACGCCGTCGACTTCGTGCTCGCGTCCACCGACAACCCGTCGGTCAACCGGAAGTATGCCCTGCCCTGTCCGCAGGCCGGCGACTTCTATGGGGCATCCGTCAACGAGCCGCACGTGCCCACCATGGGCCCCGGGCTGACCTTCCACGACCTGTCGTACCTGCCATCCTACGCGCGGCTGTTCCGCGAGCGGCCGTCGCACAAGATCATCGTCGAACGCTGGCGCATGCCGGTGGAGCGGGCGGCGGTCCACCCGGTGATGGGCGCCGCTCCCGCCTGCATGTTCAACACCACGCTGGAGAACTTCATCAGGGGCGATACGACGGGCATTGCAAGTGCCGATACCCTGCCAACCCTCAACTGACCGGGCGATGGTCGATATCGAATCCTTCTTCCGATGAGGGAGGTTCGAAATAGGCACCGAACTCGAAGAACTCTTCGTCACTGACGACATAGTCGTGTTCGCCGCTGGCGTTACGGTAGTGGAGACGCTCCAGGCAAACCGCGTCCGGCACATCGAGGTAATAGAGGCGGTGGCCTGCATTTGCGCCCTCGAAGAGGTCGCGCATCCAGTTTCGGCTGGACCGCGTGTTGGCCGGGAAATCCAGCGCGACAGAGAGGCCAAGCCGCAACAACGCAACGATGTGAGGCTCCAGCACGAGCCGCAGCCGGCTGGAACAGCGGACGTAATCCTCCAGCGTCCCGATCTCCCCGGGATACAGCCCCGCGAGCCAGGGATCCTGGGCGATGAGGATCGTGCTTGGATCGCCGGCGAGTTGCGCAGCAAGGGTGGACTTCCCCGACCCGATCTTGCCGCAGAAGAGATGGAGCACTGGCGCTGGCACCGGCACCTCCTTCAGAGTGGTCACGACGCCAGTCTATCTAGCACCAGATCGCCCCATCCGCGCCGGCCCGCCGTGCGGCCGACGTGGGGGCTTGCCCACGTTGGGCGACACCCGGGTACTTAGAACGTCACCTCGTTCGAGAGAAACCGGGCGGCGGTTGTCCTGATCCAGCCTCGTGGCGACAGGAGCATCCAATCGGCCGTCGCCCAGATGATGCAGCAGGCGGCGAAGGTCAGGGCCAGCAGCAAACCTTGCGTGCTTTGCGAGATCGTGAACTCCCCCCATAGTGCAACGACGGCAGCGAGGATGGCAGGCACGCGGCTCATCAGCACCAGATCCTTGAAGAAGGCTCCGGTTCGTTCGGAAACGAGGGCCTGTTGCGAAGTTTCTGTGCCGGCCAGCGCACTGCCGAACTTGCCGAGGGCATGCATTGCGCCTGCCGACGCCGCGAGCCACGGATTGCCCAGTAGCATCAGGCCGACACCCAGGACGGCGGCGCCGACGCCCGACAGCACGTCGCCCCACCGGTTGAGCTTGGGATTGGTCAGCAAACCATCGGACCAGGCCCGCCCGTAAAGGATGCCGCCCCAGAAGAACACCGCCGTTGCACTCGACAGCGCGAGCGCCGCCGGGCTTCCCATGACGTGAGCCATGGCGCGGTCCCAGTACGTCGTAGTCACGTCGCCGGACTCACTCATGCCGAGTGCCACCGCAAGCCCAACGGCAAAGCCCAAGACATTGCCGAGATTGTATAGTGCGCCGGGGTCGGCGAGGCGAATGCCAATACGTCTCAACATTTACTCCCCCAAAATCCATGCCGACCGACCCGGCAATTCCGGGCCGGAGCATTGCAGACGTGTGTGTGACTGCGGGCCCTCAAGCAGCGGTGGACCGTTCGCTACGGAGTGATGGCGCTGGTGTCGCCTGGATCGGGCGCGATGGTGTCGCCGACGGTGCCGCCGAAGCCGCCCTCGGCGGTTTCTGTGCCGCCCGTACCGGTGTCGTCGCCGGGTCCGCCATCGAGTATGTCGCCGACAGCGCCATATACGTTGCAGTCGACGCCCGCACAGCTTTCGTCGCCGCCGTTGAGAGTGTCGTCGCCGACGTCGCCGTAGAGCAGGTCGCCGACCCTTCCCTCATCATTGCAGACGTAGCCCGAACAGCTTTCGTTGCCGCCGTTGAGAGTGTCGTTGCCAGCCTTGCCGTCCAGAATGTCGCCGGCATGCCCGATATGGTTGCAGCCGCCTCCCCCACAGCTCTCGTTGCCGCCGTTGAGGGTGTCGTTGCCGGCGCCGCCGTCCAGGGTATCTCCCAGTCTTCCGAAGTAGTTGCAGAGGCCGCCCGTGCAGGTCTCGTTGCCGCCATTGAGGATATCGTCGCCGGCGCCGCCATTGAGCGTGTCACCCAGTATCCCGCCCTCGTTGCACTCGTCTCCGGAACAGCTTTCGTCGCCGCCATTGAGGAGATCGTCGCCATCGCCGCCGTCGAGGGTGTCACCGATCCTGCCGAGTTCATTGCAAAGGGGGCCCGTGCAGGTCTCGTTGCCGCCGTTGAGGATGTCGTTGCCGGCGCCGCCGTTCAGCGTGTCACCCAAGGTCCCGTACCGGTTGCACAGGACACCCGTGCAGCTCTCGTCGCCGCCGTTGAGGATGTCGTCGCCATCGCCGCCGTTGAGGATGTCGTTGCCGGCATAGCCGAACAGGATATCGGCGCCGGCGCTGCCGGTCAGGACGTTGGGGGCATCGTTGCCGTGGATGATGACGCCCTTGTAGCGGCTGAGGTCGAGGCCCGAGGCGTCGTAGTCGTTGGTGCCCTCCGGCAGCAGTTCGTCATAGCGGTTGCCGGTACCGAGCCAGGGGCTGTCGAACAGCACAACGATGTAGTGGCCGCGCACCACGACAGTGACCACAGACGCGTTTCCCGCCGACGAGAGCCCTGCCGTCGCCCCTGCGGGGGTGGCTCGGCTCCTGCCCACCGCGAAGCTGCCGACCGGACTGGTGCAGAGGATGTTGCCCTTCGCATCGTAGAAGACCACGAACCAGTTGTAGCTGCCGGGCTTCAGCCTGGCGCCGGGCTTGTGCTTGAACGGCAGGGCCTCCTCTCGCGCCTGCTCGCCGCTTGGCGCAACGCTGCCATCGGCCTGCTCGACCACCCCGATCAGCACCCACTCCCGGCGCGCCGCCGTGGACAGCTCATGCGACCAGCGGAAGGTGGGACTGGCGAGCGAGGACAGCCCCGCGCCTTCGGCGGGCTGCGTCAACGCGACGCCCGGACACACCCTGGTATTGGCGGCGGCCTGGGCAGGCCCGGCGGACAAGCTGAGCGAGAGCAGACCAATGGTCAGCAGCAGCAGACGGACGGCACGCATCGCATTCCCCCGAAATGCCGGCCTGCCGCGTCATCAATTTGACTGCGACATGGACGGCATAGTCATGCACACACAGATGGCGACCCCCGTGCCGCCGACGGACTTGCTTGCTCTGCAGGACACAGGTCAGGCCGGCCCAAATGGCGAAATCCCGTGCCCGGCCGGAGAGCGCTGCGAGCGACTGAGCCACGTAGTTATTCTGGAGACTCCTCCAATAAAGACGCGAACTTATGCATCCTCCACCCGATCCATACGAACCGACCCGGCAATTCCGGGCCGGAGCATTGCAGACGAATCTTTGCGTGATATTTGTTTTGCCCTGGACCGGACGTCGCGGGCTGCATGGCAGCACTACCTGGGACGCATCGTGTGATTGCCGCGATGTCGCGACGCATGGGCAGCGGGGGGGACATGAAAGCAGACCGAGTGGTTGACCATGTGCTGGGCCGGGATCTGCTCTCGGTGACGCAGCCGGACGGAACGCAGCTGCACTTCACGCGTCAGCAGCGCGCGCTGCTGCTGCGCCTGATCGGCAACCCGGGGCGACTGATGCCAAGGGAGGCGCTGGTCGCGGCGATCGACGGCGAGCTCGGCGAGCCCGGCAGCGACCGCCACATCGACTTTCTCATCAACCAGTTGCGCCGGAAGCTGGGCGACGATGCGCGCGCGCCTCGCTTCATCCGGACGCAGTATGGCGAGGGTTATGTGTGGATCGGCCCGGTGCCGGCCCCGGAGCAGGACAGTCCGCTCCTGCGGATCGGGACGGTCTATGGCAAGGACCTGCCCGGGGCCGCCGAGCTGATCCTCAGCCTCGACGCGGCCCTGCAGGAGCGGCTGGTGGGCGGCGGTACGCAGCACGTCAAATCCAGCTTCTGCCTCGATGCCAGCTTCCACGGTGACGAGCAGCGCCTGCAGGCAGCACTGGTGCTGCGCGACGGCGCGACCTCGGCGATCCTGGACACCTTCCGCCTCAGCAGCGGAGCAGGCGACGAAGCGGCGGCCGTCGGCGCGACAGCCGATGCGGTGATCCGCTCGATCTGGTCGCATGCCGCGCTGCCATCGGCAGCGGCGCGGGTGGCGCCCAACGAGCCGCCGCCCTGGGTCCGGCTGTTCGAAGCCGCCCTGATGATGGACGGCGACATGCAGACCTGGAAATCCAACGCGCAGCGCCTCGCAGCCATCCTCGCCGACGACCCCGACAATGCGGTGATGGAGGTGATGCGCGGGCTGAACCTCTATTTGTGGCTGATCCAGAGTTTTCGCGACCCATCCGGGCAGATCGTCAACGCAGCACAATGGCGGGCGGTCGAGGACGAGATCGAAGCGATCGCGCTGGCCAACCTGTCGCGTTTCAACGACCAGCCGATCATGCAGCTCGCGGTAGCCAAGCTGCTGCTGTTCATCAATCGCGGCTACCTGCACCTGGCGCGCCGGATCGCCGACGACCTGCTCGCCAACAGCTCGGCGCACGCGGCGGCATTCGCGCTGGCCGGCGAGGCGGCCGGCTTTGCGGGCGAGGTCGAGCTCGGCAGCGCGCTGATCGGCCGGGCGCTGGAGCTATCGCAGGCCGGGTCGCACTTCCAGATCTACCTGCTGGTGGTGGAAGCGGGGGCACTGTTTGCAGCGAACGACATGGCGGGGTTCGACCGGGTCTGCCGGCTGCCCCGCGACCTGTCGCCGAGGGCGTACATTACGCTGCAGTCGTTCTGCTGCCTCGAGGGATACGAGAGCGCCCCGTTGTTCCGCCATGTCATCGCCCCCGATGCGGGGCGCGCCCGGGAAGCGCTCCGCTACCTGTGGAACGTCACCGGCCGCCGCTTCGCGCACCGCAGCCACAGGCGCAACTTCATGGCCCCAATGACGGAAGCGCTGCTGCGGCAGTTCGGGCCGGACGTGGTGCCGCCGGAGGTCAGGGCCGGCACCGGGCTGGGGGCCGGGGTCGAGCCCGGTGATCGCCAGCCGGAGGCCGCCGCAAGCTCGTCCCAGGCAGGGTGACCGGGCGGAAGAGGCGTGGCTGTCGGGGGTGTTGCGGCAGGGTGAACGGTGCGTTCGCAGGTAACACGGGTGTGCCGTCTTGCGGCGGGGTGGGTGGCATACATATTTAGCCTCAGTAACCAAACGTAACTGAGGGACCGTACCGTGTTCAAGGTCGCCGTCTTCGTGGGCTCCACGCGGGAGAGCTCGTCCAACATGAAGCTTGCCAAGGCGCTGGAGAAGCTGAGCGCCGGGCGGCTCGAGTTCGACTTCATCGATATCGCCAGCCTGCCGTTCTACGACGACACGCTGTGGAACGATCCGCCTCCCGAGGTGATCCAGCTGAAGCACGAGATCAACGCGGCGGATGCGGTGCTGTTCGTGACGCCCGAGTACAACCGCTCGATCCCCGGCATCCTGAAGAACGCCATCGACTGGCCGTCGCGGCCGTTCGGCGAGAGCGTGTGGACGGACAAGCCGGGCGCCATCGCCGGCGCCACCGGCGGGGTGAGCGGCACGGCGGCGGCGCAGGTGCATCTGCGCTCGATCCTGCCGGTGGTGGGCGTGGCGCTGATGGGCCGGCCGGAGATCTACTTCCAGTCGCGGCCGGGCGCGATCGACGAGGAGCTGAACTTCACCGACGAGCGGGTGCGGAGCAATCTCAACATCTGGGTGGACCAGTTCGTGCAGTGGATCGGCCGGTTCGCGGCGCCGCGGGCGGCGGAGATCGCCGAGGTGGTGCGGAAGACGGCTTAGGCACGACGACGACGATCCAGCGGACGGCCCCTCCCCGGCCCTCCCCATGAAGGGGAGGGTGAAGAGCCCCCCACCCTAGCTTTGCTACGGCCCTGCGAACCTAGCGACGCTACCCTCCCCGCAAGGGGGAGGGAGGGCGTTGGGGTTTGTGGTAGGCTCCGGGCGGGATTTTTGCCCGGAGGCGCCTGAGATGGACGACAACATCGCCGAGTTCGTCGGCTCGATCCCGGATTTCTACGATCGCGGCATGGGGCCGGTGATGTTTGCCGATTTCGCCGCCGACATGGCGCAGCGGGTGAAGGCGCTCGAGCCGAAACTGGTGGTGGAGACGGCGGCGGGCACCGGGATCCTGACGCGGGCGCTGCGCGATGCGCTGCCGGGGCGGACGAAGATCATCTCGACCGACCTCAACCCGCCGATGCTGGAGGTGGCGCGGCAGAAGTTCGCGCGTGGCGAGCCGGTGGTGCTGCAGCCGGCCGACGCGGTGGACCTGCCGTTCGACGATGCCTGCTGCGACCTGCTGGTGTGCCAGTTCGGCCTGATGTTCTTCCCCGACAAGGAGCAGTCCTACCGCACCGCGTTCCGCGTGCTGGAGGAGGGCGGGCACTACCTGTTCAGCGTCTGGGACAGCCACGCCTTCAACCCCTATGGCGAGGTCACGCATCGGGTGGCCGGGACGTTCTTTCCCGACGATCCGCCGCAGTTCTATGCCCTGCCCTATGCGTTCAGCGCCATCGATCCGATCAAGGATGGACTGATGGCGGCGGGATTCAGCGGCGTCGACATCTCGGTGGTGCGGATCGAGAAGGCGGTGCCCGACCCGGAGCTGTTCGCGCGCGGCATGGTGTTCGGCAACCCGCTCTACGACCAGATCCGCAGCCGTGGCGGCGATCCGGAGGCGGTGGTGGCCGCCATCCTCGCGGAACTGCGCGAACGGTTCGGCAGCGACCCGATGGTGGTGCAGCTGCAGGAGATCGTGTTCCAGGCCCGGAAGGGCGCGGTGCCCCGGCGGTGACGCTGTTGCGGGAGCGGGGCGGGCGGACGGCCCCTCCCCGGCCCCCCCATGAAGGGGAGGGTGAAGAGGGGCGCGTTGACGCCGTACCCTCACCCTAGCTTTGCTACGGCCCTGCGGGCCTAGCGACGCTACCCTCCCCACAAGGGGGAGGGAGACTGGTGGCAACGGTCGAGCGGACGGCCCGTCCCCGGCCCTCCCCTTGAGGGGGAGGGTGAAGAAAGGGCGGTCAGGCGGTGGCGGTGCTGTGGCGGCCGAGGCCGAGGAAGGCGACGGCGCCGGCGGCGAGGATCAGGGCCATGATGGCGATGGTGACGAAGTCGGTCCAGCCGGGCTTGAACACCATGTCGAGGACGACCACGAACATCACCGTGTAATCGAAGCGGCCGATCGCCATCAGCCGGTGGCCCTGGGTGAGCGCCTCGGCGGTACGGCCTTCGGCGACCAGGGCGCCGAGCTTGCGGCCGGTGGGTTCGATGATCAGCAGGCCGGTGAAGAAGGTGGAGGCGAAGCCGGCGAGGCCGAGCAGCACCCAGAACTCGCCCCAGAGGCCGCCGAACGTCGCGGTAATGGCGCCGAACACGACGGTGAGGAACGAGGCCGGCACGAACCACGACTTGCCCAGCACGTTCATGATGTCGAGGATCTTGAACAGCGCCGTTTCGCCTTCGGCGCGCTCGGCCAGGATGGCGCCGACGATCAGCGTCAGCCCGCCGCCGACCCAGGCGAGCGCGGTGAGCACGTGCAGGAATTTGAAGAA
>JBQCFF010000027.1:0-10153 GCA_051959485.1 Devosia sp.
AGACCACCACGTTGATAGGCCGGATGTGGAAGCGCAGCAATGTGTGAAGCTGACCGGTACTAATAGCTCGATTGTCTTGATCGTTCTCATTAGTCCATGCCCGCAGTAATGCGAGGCCCGGGACGAGCGATCGGCACCAAAGATCAACAAACAGAACCAGAATTCACCCGCATGTTTTTCGCCGATCCGGTGGCAAGTGCGAGGGTCCCAGAACCCGATCCCATCCCGAACTCGACCGTTAAAACCCTTTGCGCCGAGGGTACTAGGTCTCAAGGCCTGGGAGAGTAGGTCGCTGCCGGGTCTGCCAAAAACATGTGGTCTCAAAACGAACCCGAAAAACAAAACCCCGCCCGCGCAAGCCGGCGGGGTTTTGTCGTTCAAGGCGCTACCGCCCCAGCTGCTGCGAGTGCAGCTTGGTACGCTCGTCGACCAGCGCAGCTGAGCCGATAGTAGGCTGGTCGAGGCCCTTCGCCGCTGGCACCATTTCCGTTCTACCCGGTACGGGACTTTCATCTGCCCTGAGCCGTCGCCAGTGCAGGAGAGTTGGGCGCGCACCGGCAATGAATCCAAAAAGAGGGCACCGACCAATGGATCGCAGCAGCTACCGCGGCATCTTCGTCATCGTGACGACGCCGTTCACCGACGACTTCCGGCTGGACGAGGCGGCGCTCGGGCGGACGATGGACTTCTGCCTCGCCGCGGGCGTCCAAGGCGTCGTGGCCAATGCGCTCGCCAGCGAAGGCGCCTATCTCGGCGAGACCGAGCGCCGGCGTGCCGCCGAGATCGTGGTCGGCCGGGCGAAGGGCCGGGTCCCGGCCATCGTGGCGGTCTCGGCGCCCCACCACCGCCTCGCAGCCGACTACGCCCGGCACGCCGAGGGCATCGGGGCCGACGCCGTCATGGCGCTGCCGCCGACGCTCCACCCCGCCTCGCCGGCCGAGATCAAGGCGCACTACACGGCGATCGGCGCCGCCACCGCGCTGCCGCTGGTGCTGCAGAACGTGGTGGGGCAGGGCGCCTCGCCGATGAGCGCGGCGCTGCTCGCCGAACTGGTCAACGACATCCCCACCGCCCGTTTCGTCAAGGAGGAATCGGGCTATCCGGCCCAGACGGTCGGCGAGATCATCCGCCTCTGCGGCGACCGGCTCGAAGGGGTGATGGGCGGCAAGGCCGGCAAGACGCTGCTCGAGGAGGTGCGCCACGGCGTCGCCGGCACCATGCCGGCCTGCGAGTTCGCCGACGTGCACGTAAAGCTCTGGAACGCCATCGAGGCCGGTGACGACCGGCTGGCGCGCGACATCTTCTACCGGCTGCTGCCGCTGCTCGACATGGAGAGCAATTACGGCATGCCGCTGATGAAGGAAGTGCTGAAGATGCGCGGCGTCATCCCCAGTAGCGCGGTGCGCCAGTCCGGCTTCCGCGCCCTCGACGACAACGCCCGGGCCGAGGCCGCCGCCATCATGGACGGGCTGCGCGAGCTGATGCTGCCCGAGTACGCGCACCGGCGCTGAGCCCGTCGCGGCCGGTGCTGCTTTTTGCGGGGGGACGACCCGGCGGTGCAACGCGTCGCCGGGTTTTGTCGTTAGTACCCGCATGGCCCGTCGGCGGAGTACATCGTGCCACCCCTGGCTCGCGGGCCGTCGCGCTTCGGCTGCCCCGGGAACGATCGCGCCCGCCACCACGGGTGGCCGACGCGCGAGAGCCTCCCTCGTTCCCAGCTCTGCCGCGAACCTTGGGGAACGGGCGCATGGCGGGTGAGGTGAGCGATCCCGGGCAGCACGCTCCCGGTTCACCCGGCGTCGACCCCACCTGGACCTCGAGCGCCAAGGACCTGGTCGCGACGGCGCTGGGATCGAGCCGCATCTGGGCGACCTTCGGCTTCGGCATCGTCAACGAAATCTACTGGCCGTCGACCGGCCAGCCGCAACTGCGCGACCTCGGCTTCATCGTCAAGGACAAGCAGGGCTGGACCGAGATCAAGCGCAACCAGCGCTACATCATGACGACGCCGAAACCCTACGTCCCGCTGCCGCGCGTCGTGCACCAGAGCGACAGCTTCCGGCTCGAGCTCGAGTACCTGCCGCACCCGCTGCGCGACAGCCTGCTCATCAACTACCGGCTCGAGGGCGACGCGGACCTGGAACTCTACGTCCTTGCCGCCCCGCACCTCGGCGGCGAGCGCCAGGACAACCGGGCGGCAGCCGGTTCGGATCTCACCGCCGAACGGGGGCCGGCCGCCCTCTGTATCGCGACCGATGGCGGCTTCGCCCGGGCGAGCGCCGGCTATGTCGGGGTTTCCGACGGCTGGCAGGACTTCCACCAGAACGGCGAGATGCGCTGGACCTATGCCGAAGCGGGCGAGGGCAATGTGGCGCTCACCGGCAAGCTGCGTTCGCTCTCGGGCACCCTCGCCATCGCCTTCGCCGCCACCATCGACGGGGCGCGGACGCTGGCGCGCTCCAGCCTCGCCGACGATTACCAGACGACGCGCAACCTGTTCGTGCATGGCTGGGAGGACTGGTCGCGTACGCTGGTGCTGCCGCAGGTGTCGCGCGAGCTGCGGCGGCAGGCGGAGCTGTCGGCGGCGGTGCTGAAGATCCACGAGGACCGCACCTACAATGGCGCGATCGTCGCCAGCCTGTCGGTGCCGTGGGGCCAGAGCCGCAACGACGTCGGCGGCTATCACCTGGTCTGGACCCGCGACGCGGTGCAGGCGGCGCTTGCCCTCGTCACCATCGGCAAGAGCGACGACGCGCAGCGCGTGCTCGCCTACCTCATCGGCACGCAGGCCGACGATGGCAGCTGGGGGCAGAACTCCTTTCCCTCGGGGCTTGGCTACTGGACCGGCAACCAGCTCGATGAGGTGGTGATGCCGCTGCTCCTCGCCGCGAAGCTGCGGGCCACCGGCGAGCTGATCGTCTCGCGGCCGCTCGAGGCGATGATCCGGCGGGCCCTCACCTACGTGGTGCGGAACGGGCCCATGACCGACCAGGACCGTTGGGAGGAAAACAGCGGCGCCAGCCCGTTCACGCTCAGCCTGCTGCTCGCCGCCATGGTTTCGCTGGCCGATTTCTTCGGCGCCGAGGAGCGGGGCTACCTGCTGGCGCTCGCCGATTGCTGGAACGAGCGGATCGAGAGCTGGACCCACACCACGACGGGGAAGTTCTGCGCCAGCCACCATGTGCCCGGCTATTACGTGCGGCTCGGGGCCAAGCCGGAAGATGGCGGGCTGCAGGGCAGCATCCCCGTCCGCAACCGCGCCGATGGCCTGCTCGAGCCGTCGGCAGACTTGATCGGCCTCGAGTTCCTGTACCTGGTGCGCACCGGCCTGCGCCGCGCCGACGACCCCAGGATCAAGGCGACCGTCGGCTTGGTCGATGCCGTGCTCGGCGTCGATACCGCGTCGGGGCAGTCGTACTACCGCTACAACGGTGACGGCTACGGCGAGCACGCCGACGGTGGCCCCTATGACGGCACCGGCATCGGCCGGCCCTGGCCGCTGCTCACAGGCGAGCGCGGGCACTATGCGGTGTCCGCCGGCGACGATGCGCAGCCCTACCTCGATGCGATGAACCGCATGACCGGACCCGGCGGCCTGCTGCCCGAGCAGATCTGGGACGCCGAGCCGCTGCCGGAACGGAACCTGTTTCCCGGAAAACCCTCGGGCAGCGCCATGCCGCTGGTCTGGGCGCATGCCGAGTTCCTGAAACTGCTCGCCGCAAAGACCAGCGAGCGGCCGGTGGAGCTGTTCGACCCGGTGCTCGAGCGGTGGGACCGCGAAGTGCCGAAAGCCGCCACCTGGTTCTGGCGCGCCGCCAGCGCCTTCAACACCGCTCCCCGGGGCCGCGCCCTGCAGTTCGAGGATGCAGAGCCGTTCACCCTGACTTACCGCGTCGATGAGGGCGCCGAAATATCGGTACAGGCTGGGCAAACGCCGTTCGGCCTCCACGGCGCCACCCTGGCCGGCGACGTGACGGCGAACGCGACGCGGCTGAGCTTCAGCCTCGTGCGCGAGACGGGCGAGGAGCAGCGCGGGGAGGTGGAGTTCTTCTCCGACTGAGGCGTGGGAAGCCCCAGCCCCGCTGTCTCAAATCCCCTCTTGAAACGCGCAACAGGTCGCCTAACTCGATAGGTGCCAGCCGCTGAAGAGGGGGCTGGCAGTCCGGGAGGCGGCCCTCTTGGGCACCTCTCATACCCATGTTGCTCGAAGGAGGATGTGGCTATGATGACCAATGTGGATTTCTCCCCCCTGTTCCGGTCCAGCATCGGCTTCGACCGGGTCTTCAACCTGCTCGACAACTCGCTGAGGGTGCAGGGCATCGGCAACTGGCCGCCCTACGACATCGTTCGGGACGGTGAGGATGCCTATCAGATCACGATGGCGGTGGCGGGGTTCAGCCAGGACGAGCTGCGGCTCAGCTACGAGCCCAACCTGCTGGTCGTGAAGGGCGCCAGGGCAGAGAAGCCCGGGACCACCTACCTGCATCGCGGCCTGACCAATGACGTCTTCGAGCGGCGCTTCGAGCTCGCCGACCATGTCGAGGTGACCGATGCCAGGCTCGAGAACGGCCTGCTTACCATCTCCCTCAGGCGCGAGCTGCCCGAAGCGATGAAGCCGCGCCGGATCAGCATCGGTACGGCGACGCAGCAGCAAGCGCAGGAACCCAGGCAGATCGGCGAGCAGAAGCGGGCTGCCTGACGAACGAGGCGCCCGCCAGCAGTGCGAAGGAAAGGAGACTGAACATGAGCATGCGTGATCTTATTCCGCGGGGCCGCAACAATCCGTCGGCCCCGGTCACCTCCAACGAGGCTTACAGGGGCGAGCAGAGCCCGTTCCTGCAGCTCCATCGCGAAATGAACCGGCTGTTCGACGACATGTTTCGCGGCTTCGATGGAGGCTCGTTCGGGGCGCTGTCGCCCTCGACCGGCAACTGGCCGGGCGTGGAGGTGAGCGAAAACGACAAGGAGCTGAAGGTAACTGCCGAACTGCCGGGCGTCGATCAGAAGGACATCGACATTGCCCTCGAGGACAATGTGCTGATCCTGCGCGGCGAGAAGCGGTCCGAAAGCGAGGACCGGGAACGGCAGTTCTCGGAGCGCTATTACGGCAGGTTCGAGCGGCGCCTGCCGTTGGCAGTGGAGGTTGACCAGGCGAAGGTGGCGGCCAGCTTCAAGGATGGCGTGCTCACCATCAACCTGCCCAAGCTGCCGATGTCGGAATCCCGCGTGAAACGGATTCCGATCAACGGCTCCCCCACCACGCATTGACGTACCGGCCGGGCGGCCTCGCTGCCCGGCCAACTTTTCCGCCCTCGCGGCCTCGGGTGGAACCCGCCGCGCGTACTTACGTCATGCATCCCGTCCAGATTGTCGGAGGGCGTGTCATGCCGGAACTGCTGGTGATTGGTTATGAGAGCCACGAACGGGCGACCGAAGCGCGGAAGGCGCTGCTTGGCCTGAGCAAGGAGTACCTGCTGCAGGTGGGCGACGCGGTGATCGCGCATCGCAACGATCGGGGCGAGATCAAGCTCGACCAGATGGTCAACCTCTGGACGGTCGGGGCGGCCGGCGGCTCGATGTGGGGCCTCATCGCCGGGCTGCTGTTCTTCAATCCGCTGCTCGGGGTGGTGACCGGGGCTGCGGCCGGAGCCGTCGCCGGCGCGCTCGGCGACTACGGCATCAACGACGACTTCATGCGCAACATCGCCGATGTGCTGCAGCCGGGCCAGGCGGCGCTGTTCGTACTCGCCGACCGGGTCAGTTCGGACCGCGTGCTGGAGCAGCTCGCCCGCTTCGGCGGCCGCATCCTCAGGACCAACCTCGATTCCAGCCAGGAGCAGAAGGTCCGTACCGCCATCGAGCAGGCCGCGCGGGAGACCGCCAAGTCCCAGCCCGAGGCCGCCGGCGAGCCGTCCTAGAGGCGGCTCAGTCGAGGCGGCGGCCGGCGCGCCACACCGAGCGGACCGACAGGTCGGGCCCCAGGTGCACGAAGTCGGCCGGAGACCCCGGCGACAGGCGCCCGGCGGTGCTGCTGCCGATCGCTGCCGTGGGAATCCGGCTCGCCATCCGCAGCGCCGCGTCGAGCTCGATGCCCTGGCGCACGAGGTGGCGCAGCGCCGCATCCATCGTCAGGTCCGCGCCGGCCAGCGTGCCGTCGGCGAGCCGCAGGGCCCCGTCGCGGCGGTAGATGGTCCGGCCGTTGAGCTCGAAGCTGAGCATGTCGGTGCCGGCCTGCGACATCGAGTCGGAGACGAGGAACAGCTGCCCGGGTCCCCGTTTCGCCCGCAGCGCGATGCCGAGCGTCGCCGGGTGGATGTGGATGCCGTCGGCGATCACCCCGGCGAACACGGCGCCGCTGGCGAGGGCGGCGCCCACCAGGCCGGGCTCGCGGTTGCCGATCTGGCTCATGGCGTTGAACAGGTGCGTCGCCATCGTCGCGCCGGCGCGAATGGCGGCGCTTGCCGCCTCGAAGCCGGCGTCGGAATGGCCGAGGCTGACGGTGATGCCGGCCCGCACCAGCCGGGCAATCTGCTCGGGCGTGCAGGCTTCCGTCGCCACCGTGACGAGCAAATGCGGCAGCGCGGCGCGGGCCTGCTCCAGGCGCACGAGATCGGTCTCCGCCATCGGCCGGATCAGCGCCGGGTCGTGCGCCCCCTTGCGGCTCGACGCCAGGTGCGGGCCTTCGAGGTGGAGGCCGAGGAAGCCGCGAAGACCCTGCCGCGCCGCCGCTGCCCCGGCGGCCAGCACCGCGTCGGTCACTTCCGGCGTATCGGTGATCAGCGTCGGCAGCAGCCCGGTGACGCCGAAGCGGGCATGGGTGTCGCAGACGAGCTGCAGCGCCGCGGCGGTGGTGCCGGGCCCGACCAGGTGGCCGCCACCGCCATTCACCTGCAGGTCGATGAAGCCGGGTACCAGCATGCCGCCGTCGAGGGCGATCGCGTCCGCCCCGCCCGGGACGGCGCCGAGCGCGTGAATGCCCTCGCCGTCGACGACGAGCGCGGCAGCCTCGTGCCAGGCCTCGCCGTCGAAGATGCGGGCCCCGGTGTAAGCGGTGAGTTCGGTCATGGGAAAGCGCCGGGCGGGTGGCGAACGCCCGCCCGGCATGCCGATCAGTCTTCGGCCGCCATGGACTTCTTGAACGCCGGCAGGTGCTTCTGCTGCGCTTCCAGCATCCGCTCCCGGTAGACGCCGTAGATGATGTCGGTGTCGTGCAGCGTCACGCCGGCAATGGTGGGCGAGGCGAAGACCGGCAGCTCGATGCCCTTGTCCGCGAGCTTCTGCGCGGTGCGCGAGACCAGCTCGTGCATCATCATCATGGCCAGCACGGTGGAGGAACCCGAGACCGGGCGGCTCCAGCCCTTGATGTCGACGATCGCGTCCTCGACCGGCGAGCCGGTGTCGATGACTATGTCGGCGGCATGCGGCAGGCGCTTGCCCGACGAGTGCGTGGCCGGCTTCGAAGCGTTCGACTTGGCGGTGATCGCGATCACGGTGAGGCCGCGCGCCTTGGCGTAGAGCGCGGTGTCGATGCCCGAGGCGTTCGAGCCCGAGTGGCCGAAGATGACGATGGTGTCGCCGGCATTCAGCGGCTGGTGGTCGAGGAACTTCTCGGCGTATTTCTCGGTGCGCTCGAGCCAGAGCAGCTCGCGCACGCCGCCGGCGCCGAGGATGTTGTGCCACATGACGCGCGGGTCGGTGAGCGGGTTGAAGCCGACATACGAGCCGTAGCGCGGGTAGGTTTCCTGCACCGGCAGCACCGAGTGACCCGAGCCGTAGAGGTGGACAAGGCCCTTGTTGGCGAGCGTCTCGCTCATTGCGGCGGCGGCGGCCTCGAACGCGGCTTCGTTCTCGCCGGCGGCCTTCTCGGCGATCGCCGCGAGCTTGCTGATATAGAGGGTGGACATGGGCTTGCCTTTCAAGCGGTCAGACATAAAGGACGGAGCGGATTTCGTAGCGGTCCGCCCGCATGGTGGAGAGGGTGAACTCGAACGGGCCGCGCACATCGTAGCCGATGCGCTCGACCTCGAAGGCCGGGGTGCCGCCGCTCTGCCCGATCAGCTGGGCGTCCTGCTCGGCGACACGGCCGACCCGGTAGACCTCCTTGGCCTTTACCGGGGTGATGCCGCAGTGCTCCTTGAGCCAGCCATAGAGCGACTGGATGTTGGCGGCGTCGTCGTAGAGGCCGGGCACGCGGGCTTCGGGCAGGTGGCTGGTCTGGATGCCGATGGGCATGCCGTTGCCGAGCCGCAGGCGGCGCAGCCGCACCAGCGGGTCGCCGATGCCGATCTCGAGCGCGTCCGCCATCTCCCCGTCGGCCGGGATGCGGTCCGCGGCGAGCAGGCGGGTGCCGGCGGCCAGCGACAGCGTCTTCATCTCGTCGGTGAAGCTGGTCAGCCCGCGGACGCCGGCGATCACGGTGGCCGAGCGCACGAAGGTGCCGCGGCCATGCTCGCGCCGCAGCAGGCCCGCCTCTTCGAGGTTGCGCAGCGCGTGGCGCACGGTGATGCGCGAGATGCCCAGCAGGTCGCCCAGCCGGTCCTCGTTCGGAATCTGCGAGCCGGAGGCCCACTCGCCGCTTTCGATCAGGCCGCGCAGCGCCATCTCGGCCTGGTGCCAGAGCGGCTCGGGGCGGCGGCGGTCGGGCTTCAGCAGCTCAACCATTGGTCGCCCTCCAGTTCCGGCCGCGCGCCCCGGCGAACGACGCCCCGACGATGCCGGCCCTTGGCCCGAACGTGCCGGGCAGCAGCCTTATGCCGCGCAGGTGCGGCGGCAACTGCCGGCGCAGCGCCGCGCGGATCATCGGCTCCAGCACGTCGAGCGATGCGGCCACGCCGCCGGCGAAGATGATCGCCTCCGGGTCGAGCAGCGCCACGGCGCCGGCGAGCGCGGTGCCGAGCGCTTGCATCGGCGCCTCGAGGGCCCGGCAGGCTGTCGCATCCCCGGCCCGGGCGGCAGCCACCAGGGCCGTGCCGTTCTCGATCCCGATCGCCGCCGCGGCGGCATCGAGGGCGCGGCCGGAGGCGTGGCGTTCCAGCCAGCCGCTACGGTCCTCGCCGGGGTCGGCGAGGTCGGCGGCGGCCCAGCCGAACGAGCAGGCCCCGCCGCCGGCCCCGGCGACGATGCGGCCGCCGGCCATCACCGCGGAGCCGATGCCGGTGCCGATGGCGAGCAGCACCACGTCGCCCAGACCCTGGGCGGCGCCCGCGCCGGATTCGGCGAGCAGCGCCAACTGGGCGTCGTTGCCGAGGCCGACTTCGACGCCGGGCAGCGCTTCGGCGAGGTCGAGGCCGTCGAGATAGGGCAGGTTCGGCACCCAGCGGCAGGTCGTGCCGGTGGCGAGGCCGGGCACCCCGATGCCGAGCCGGGTGGCGCCCAGCTCCGCGAGGTGACCCCGCAGCAGGTCGAGGAACACCGGTCGCGTCATCGGCGCCGGCCACTCGCCCAGCGGCTCGACCGCGGCGGGGTTGCTGCGCAACGCACGGCCGGCCCGATAGCGCGTGCCGCCAAGGTCGATGGCAAGGATGGCGTCGCTCATCCCTTCACCCCCGAGGAAACGATGGAATCGACGAAGAAGCGCTGCAGGATCACGAACAGCAGCACCGGCGGCAGCACCGCGAGGGTCGCGCCGGCCATGACGAGGCCGGTATTCATTGCGCCGCGGTTGTAGCTCAGCAGCCGCGACAGCGAGATGACGATCGGGTAGGCGTCGGCGTTGCCCTGCAGCACGGTCAGCGGCCACAGGTAGCTGTTCCAGTGATAGACGAAGGCGAACAGCGTCAGCGCCGCGATGGCCGGCAGCACCGCCGGGGCGACGATCTGGAACAGCACCCGCATTTCCGATGCCCCATCGACCCGCGCCGCCTCGATCAGTTCGTCCGGCACGTCCTTGATGAACTGCCGCATCAGGAAGATGCCGAAGGCGTTGGCGAGGTTCGGCACCAGCACGCCGGCGAGGCTGCCGTTCAGCCCGAGATAGCCGGTGATGCGATAGAGCGGGATCAGCGTCACGATGGGCGGCAGGAACATCGTCGCGATCAGCACCGCGAACAGCAGGTCGCGGTGCCGGAACCGGTACTTGGCGAAGGCGTAGCCGGCCATCAGGCTGGTGGTGATGATCGCCACCGTGGTGACCAGCGCGATGATCGCCGAGTTG
>JBQCFF010000028.1:0-2268 GCA_051959485.1 Devosia sp.
TCTTAATAGTTGCCAACGACAACTATGCTCCGGTTGCTGTCGCTGCGTAATGCGGCGCTAGCACTGGGAATCAAAGTCCTCCGCTCCTAGCAGGGCGGCAGGCGGGGTTCGCAGGCACCTGGCAACAGAAGCCTGCACTTCTCTCCTTATCGCTGGACCGGTGCGCGCCTCGCGGCCGGCTGCCGCCCCTCCCCAAATCGGGAGGCTGGACATGCGCAACTTTCCGAGGTTCCGAGCCTTTCTCCTTGAATTATGGGGCCCGGAGCGGTGATATGCGGCCAGCCGGGGATTCACCGGAAAACGCATCAGGAAAGTCATGGCCGAAGACCTCATCCGCTACGATATTCTCGCCCAGGAGGCGCTGCGCGGCGTGGTCCGCAAGGTGCTTTCGGAGGTGGCGCGGACGGGCCTGCCGGGCGAGCATCACTTCTTCATCTCCTTCGTCACCAAGGCGCCCGGCGTGCGGCTGAGCCAGCGGCTGGTCGAGCAGTACGACAAGGAAATGACGATCGTGCTGCAGAACCAGTTCGCCAACCTCAGGGTGAGCGAGACCGGCTTCGAGGTCGAGCTCAGCTTCGATGGCCGGCCGGAACTGCTGGGCATCCCGTTCTCGGCGATCAAGGGGTTCTTCGACCCCTCGGTGCAGTTCGGCCTGCAGTTCGACGTCGACCACGCGCATGAGGCAGAAGCGGCGCCCGATGCGCCGGCCCCGGTCGACCACGTGCCGGCCGCCGCCGAGGCCGCTCCCGCCGCCGAGGCGAAGGGCGAGAAAGTGGTCAGCCTCGACAGCTTCCGGAAGAAGTAGCGGCGGGCGTGGAAAAGCGCTCGCTGTCGATCGCCGGGCACCGCACGTCGATCGCGCTCGAGCCGGAGTTCTGGGCCGGGCTCGAGGCAATGGCCGCAGCCCGCGCCCTGCCCCTTGCGGCGCTGATCCGCGAGATCGACGAGGCGCGCGGGGCGCCCAACCTGTCGTCAGCCGTGCGGGTGGCGGTGCTGGCCTGGTATCGCGACCGCGGCTGAGCGGACGAGCGGACACCCCCGCCAGCCTTCCGGGCCTCGGGTTTCAAGGAGCCCTGCCCCTTGCGGGGGCAGTGAAGCGGGGCCGGCGAGGCGTGCTCCTCGCGCGGGTAGTCCGCAGATTTGTGAGGCTCGCGCCTCGCCGGCCGACCGGGGTTTTGGGCTTATGGTACCGTAGCCCGGGTGCATCCCGTGCCGCATCGCGAGGAGCGTGGGCGGTTAGCGACGGGGCATCGACCCACTTTCGCCACCTCTCCCGGCCGCCTCATGCGTGGCAGCCTTGCCCCCTGGGCAGCTCCGCATCGAGCCACCCCCGCGTCTGCAGCGGCTTGACCGGCGAACCGGCCCATGCCGCGGTACTTTCGACCTGGCCCGGGACGACTCCCGAACCACCCGACCTCCGCCGCACCAACCACTCGTCATGATCTCGCTTCGGTGCAGCGGACGAGGGGAGTATGGCATGGCTGGAAGGCGCGGGGATAAGTCGGCAAGTGATTGTGGGGGTTGGTTTTTTTGCGCTGTCATCCCGGCGCAGGCCGGGATCCAGCCTGAGGGGTAGCCGTGGGGGCACTGGGGTTGAGAGCGGTCAGGATGGGCCCCGGCCTGCGCCGGGGTGACAGGGGGTGTGGGTTGGGACGGGCAAAAGCGCTACCCCTCCACGCAAGGAGGGGTGCTGGGGTGGTTGGGTCAGGTCAGGCGGGCGTCGACGACGCCGTCCATGGCCTTGATGGAGCCGGCCAGTTCGGGGGTGAGGCGGAATTTTCCGCGGAGCTCGATCTCGTACTCCTTGAGGCCGGCGTCGCGGATGACGATGAAGCTGACGAGGCCTTCGCCGCCGGGTTTCAGCTGCGTGCGGATCGGCGCCAGGCACTTGGCGTCGCCGGCGAACACGGTCAGGCGCTTGCCGACCTTTTCGGCGAGCCCGGCGATCGGTTCGGCGGAGACGAGGCGCAGGCTGATGCCGTCCGGCCGCTCGTCGGCCTCGACGTTGAGCACGACGTTGGCGCCGGGCTGCAGCACGTCGGAAAAGGCGCTGACCTGCTCGGAGAAGGCGATGACCTCATAGCCGCCCGACGCATCGGACACCGAGAGGATGCACATCGGGTTGCCCTTCTTGGTGCGCCGGTCGTTGCGGGAGCCGATGGTGCCGGCGAGGCGGCCGGCGGTGGCCCCCGCCTCTTTCACGGCGTGCTCGAACTCGCTCCACTGCGTGACGCGCAGCCGCTCGAAGAGGGTAGCGTACTGGTCGAG
>JBQCFF010000029.1:0-3243 GCA_051959485.1 Devosia sp.
AATACCATCCACCTCGTATCGTTCCTCAAAGAAATGAAGCCGCCCGGCGGGGCCGGGCGCTGCAAAGCGAACCTGATGATGCGCCCGTAAACGCCGGTTCGCAAAGGGTTTGAATGCGGAGGGATGCCCTCTGTTCCCCCACGGGGGTACCGGCAGCGCTTCCAACCATCAGCGGAGGGACGATGGAGGCGGCGCCCTCCTGCGCTCGGTTGATCTACCGGGGCGTCAATCTCGCCCAGCCAGCAGACAAAACCGGCAGACGCAGCGTCTGACGCCGGCCCGCGCGTCCTTCGATCTTAGCTGAAGTGGCCAGCGCAGGCAAGTTAACCGGGATTCGGGTGACGTAGGCCTTCGGTCATGCTGTGGCGGGCTTGCGCCCGAACAGCAGGTCGCTGGCGGCGATGAGGGCGCCCAGCGTGATCAGCAGGCAGGCGACGAGGACGAGGTGGGTGTACGCGGCGTAGCCGGTGAGGATCAGGATGAGGGTGGAGAGCAGGGGCGCCGAATAGCTGGCGGCGCCGAGAACCTGGATGTCACCCCGCTTCACGCCGATATCCCAGACGTAGAAGGCAAGCCCGACGGGACCGAGGCCGAGGCCGAGCACGGCGGCCCATTGCCAGGGAGTGGTGGGCCAGACGGTCGGCTCGAGCAGGAGGTGGCATCCCGTCGCGAGGACGGCCGTGGCGAGGCAGAAGCCGGTGATGGCCTCGCTCGGCACGCTCGCGAAGCGGCGGGAGAGGACGGAATAGCTCGACCAGATGAGGGCGGCGCAAAGCGCGGCGAAATAGCCGGGAAGGTACCGCGCATCCAGCGTCAGCCCCTCACCCCTGGTGACGACGAGGGCGGCGCCCGCTAGTGCCAGAGCGCAGCCGAGGAGGTGCTGCCACTTCAAGCGTTCGCCCGGCAGCAAGGCGGAGAAGACCACGATCAGCAGCGGCCAGAGATAGTTGATGAGCCCGGCCTCGACCGGCGGCGCACTGCGCAGCGCGAAGAAATAGGCGAAGTGATAGCCGAACAGGCCGCCGACGCCGAGCAGCCAGACCCGGGGCGGCTGCCGCATCGCCCTGATCGAGCCGGGGCGGATGACCAGCAGCGAAACCCCGCCGATGGCGAAGGTGACGGCGGTAAGCTGGAACGCCGGCATGGTACCGCTCGCGGCCGTCAGGAATGCCAGGAGGGACCAGAGCAGTACGGCGACGAAACCCACCAGGGTGGCGGTGGAGCGGGGGAGGGACGCAGACATCAACCGCTTCTAGCGTGGTCGCGCGCTGCCCACAACTTGCCGATATTTGGCCGGCAGAATGGTTGCTGGGGCAGGACCGAGTCCCTAACTTCCCCCCGCACAAGAGGAACTTCACGCCCGATGCCGATCAGTCTTGCCGACATCGCCGCGCTGCGGCAGGCCCTCAACTCGGGCTTTGGTCCGGTGGAGAACGAGATCCTCGCCGAGAAGGCTTCGGCGCTCGGGCATCACGGCAGGCTGGCCGAAAGGGCGGTGGCGGCGCTGCATGCGTTCGATGCGGCGCCCGAGCCGGGGGTGGACCGCTTGAGCCTGGTCAAGGCGGCGGCGCGCGAGGTCTGGAAGTATTTCATCCAGCGCGAACTCTGCGGACTGCGCGACCAGCGCGAGGTGATCCGCGAGTACCGCATCCCGTCCGAAGTGCTGATGCGCCTGGGCGCGATGGACTGAAGGCGCTGCCGCTGCGGCTGTTATTGCCTGAACAAATGTAAACGATTGCAGAAGTGTCATATTGTCGCATGCTAAGGCGCGGGGGTTACGAGCGAACAACGGACAGCAGGGGAGGAACATGCCGTGCTACGTGAGCGGCTGATCGGCTCCCGTTCGTCGGGTGACCGCAAGCGCAGGGAGCCTGAACCGCCCTTCCAGAAGCTGGCGACCGACGTGCTGTGGGTTGGCTTCAAGGTGGATGCGGCGCAGGTGGCGCCGTTCATCCCCGAGGGGCTGGTGCTGTCGGATGCGAGCATCGGCGTGCTGGGCATCTACCAGGCCGAGACCGGTTTCGGGCTCGCACCGTACCAGCGGGCGCTGGTGGGGGTTTCCGTCGAGGGCGTGCCGGGATCGGATGCCGGCGAGGGCATGCTGCTGCTCGGCAACATCATGGACGAGCCGGGCGCGGGCCGGGTCAAGCGGCTGTATTCGCGCGAGACGGTGATCGGGACGGCGCGGACCTGGCGCGCCGACGGGCTGCTGCATGGCGTCGCCGAAGTCGACGGGGTCGAGTGGGTGCGGGCCACGGTCCGGCCGAAGGGCCCGCTCCGGCGCGACCTGTCGGGCGTCGACACCTTCTTCGGCATGACGGAGGCGGGGCTGATCAAGCATGCCGACGCCAATGTCTCCGACATGGCGGACGCCGAGGTGGTGTCGGTGGAGATCGCCGACGCGGCGGGCGCCGCTTTCCGCGCGCTCAGGCCATCGGAGTTCGTGTTCGCGCTGCATGCGGAACAGGTGAACTCGATCTGGAGCGAGCCGCGGGTGGTCGGGCGCGCGGCGGGCGATGCCGGGGCGTTGTTCCTCGGGCTGATCGAGGATGCCGGCCGCGCGGCCGCGATCGTCCGGCATGACGGCACGCTGCTCGACGCCAATCCGAGCGGCAGGGCGCTGCTCGGCGATGGCGGCGCGCATCCCGGCGAGACGCTGCTGAGCGCTGTGCCGGCGGAAAAGGATGCACTGTACGAGGCGCTCAAGCTGTCGATCGCACGGCGCGGGCCGCGGGTTTCGGCGCCGATCGCGCTGACGCAGCCGGGCGGGCAGCACCTGCTCGCCTATGTGATGCCGCTCGAGCACGGGAAGCATGGCGGCGAGGCGGCGCTGGTGCTGCTCGCCGATCCGCGCGGGCCGGAACGGCGCGACGCGGCGCAGATGCTGCAACTGTTCGGGCTGACGGCGGCGGAGGCGCGGCTGGGGGCGCTGATCGGCATCGGCCGCGGGGCCCGGGAAGCCGCGGCGGAACTGCAGATCTCCGAGCATACGGCGCGCTCGACGCTGAAGACGGTGTACGACAAGCTGGGGATCAGGAAGCAGTCGGAGCTGGGCCACCTGGTGGCACGCCTGCAGCACTTTTAACGATGAGTTAATATACCAGGCCGGGCCCCCTGTTTGCGGGGTGCGCGATGGGGGCACCCCATTCATCCTGAGCGCGGGCAATCTTCGGAAAGACGCGTACCGTGCTGGAACTACTCGAGAGGCACCTTGATGCCAGGGTGCCGCAGCGCATTGGCCTT
>JBQCFF010000030.1:0-5171 GCA_051959485.1 Devosia sp.
GTTGAAGATGATCTGCTTGCCGCCGGCGGACACGAAGCAGTCGGCAGCGGTGACGTCGAGGCCGTTGTCGCGCTTGAACTTCGCGGCCACGGCCACCTTCAGCTCGGGGATGCCGTCGACGTTGGTGTAGCGCGTCTTGCCGGCATTGATGGCCCGGATCGCCGCTTCGCGCACGTGCTCGGGCGTGTCGAAATCCGGCTCGCCCGCGGCGAGCGAGATGACGTCCTTGCCGTCCCGCGCCATGTCTGCGGCCTTGCGCGAAATCGCGACGGTGGCGGAGGGCTGGATGCGCCCCAGCGCATCGGAAAGGAAGGCCATGATCGTGTGCTCCGGAGAAACCCGGGCGCCTTGATAGTCCGGCGAGGCCCGCCGGGCAACGGGCCGGCGTCACAGGATTGCCCCAAAATGGTACCCGCTTGGTCCAGATGGCACCGAGCAAAACCCGCATTCCCACGGCCTTCTCACCGCGTCGTGAGTTCAGGGAGTTCTGCCATGCCGACCCGCAAGCCGTTCATCTCGATCCAGGGGACCGGCGCCAGCCGACTTATGGCGGCCGCAGCCATTGGCTTCTCCCTGACCCTGGTCGCCGCCGGTCTCGCCATCCTGCTGGGCTTCGTGCCGCCGCGCACCATGGTGGGCGCGCAGGCGGTCGACGCCACCGTGCTGCTGCTGTTCGTGCCGCTCTGCGCGCTGACTTTCGCGATCCTGGCCGAGGCGGTGCGCGCCACCGTGACCGGCAGCTTCCGGCATCCGGTCCGCGTGCATGCCAATCCGCTCGATCCCTGGCGTCCGGGCCGCGGCGAGGGCTGAACCGGCGCGCCGCGAGGCCCGCACGTTCATATTGCAGACAGCTTTGCTGTGAGAGATGTTTGGCCGGGCCCTGTCCCGGCCTTTCTGCTGTCCAATTCGCACCGGCTCGCACCGCCTGAGGAACCGCAAAGATGACCTTCCCCCATAGCGCGTCAGGCAGCCTGCGCCACGTCGCGGCGCTTCTGCTTGGCACCACCCTCGCCACCGCCGCTCACGCGGAGACCCTGACGGTCACCGATATCGAGGTGCCGGGCACGGCCCTCTACAACCTCGAGATCCCCTCGGTCGAAGTGACCGACGGCAACCTCACCGAAACCGAGATCCGCGACCTGTTCCGCATCGACTCGGTGGACGACCTCGGCAAGTGGGCCGGCATCACCGCCAGGTCGCTGAAGATTCCCGAAGTCTCGATGAAGTACTCGGTGCCGGGCGCCACTTCCGGCGCGCCCGCGATCGACGAAACGATCACCTATCGCGACATCGAGCTCAAGGACGTGGTCGACGGCGTCGCCGGCGCCACCATGATTGCCGACGCCGAGATCGCCGCGCCGGACGGCATGTCGATGAGCTTCGGCAAGATGTCGCGCGGCCGCTTCGACATCGGCGCCATGCTGGCCTTCTACGGCATCGGCGGTCCCGGCGTCGCGCCGAGCACCGAGATGAAAGAGGTCTATGCCGACTTCGCCTTCGAAGGCGGCACCTTCCGCGTCGGCACCGAGGCCGCACCGGTCCTCACCTGCGACTTCGGCGCCGCCGCCACCGGCAGGTTCCTCGCCCGCCCGCTGCAGACCTCGCTCGCCGAGCTCGAGGCCGTGATCCTCCGCGTGCAGGAGGCACAGAAGGCGGATGCCGAGGCCATGCCGGCCCCGGCCGACGTCAAGACGCTAGTCGGCTACTACACCGACCTGCTCACCGCCTTTGCCTCCGATCCGATGCAGTTCGACGGCTTCGAGTGCTCGGGCACCGACGCCACGACGAAGGAGCCGTTCAAGGTCGGCTCCGGCGCCATCAAGGTCGGCGGCTTCGAGCCCGGCATCTACCCGGACATCTCGCTCGACCGCATCAACGTCGAGGGCGGCGCCGACGACGGCTTCGTCCGGTTCGGCAACCTCACCTGGAAGCGAATGGACCTCAACGGGCCGATCGAAGCACTCCGCAACGCCGCGCAGCTCGACGAGAGCTGGTTCGCCGCGAACTGGCGCAAGCTCGTTCCGGCGATGGACGGCCTCAGCATCGCCGACGTCTCGTTCGACGTGCCCGACGGCGAGAACCCGGGCAGCCGCACCAGGGGGTCGGCCGGGCTGTTCGATGTCACGCTCGGCAAGTACGTCAACGGCCTGCCCAGCGAGATCGCCGTGGCGCTCGACGGCGCCACCCTGCCGCTGCCGCCCGAGCTGAGCACCGGCCCCGCGGCCGCCGAGATCACCGCGCGCGGCATCAGCGAGATCAAGTCGGACACCCATGTGAAGCTGCACTGGGACGAGGCGTCCAACACCATCGTGGTCGACGAGCTGCTCTCCGACGCCGACAAGTTCTTCCGCGTCGCGATCAAGGGCACGATCGGTAACGCCACCGCCGACCTGTTCAGCGAGAACGACGCCACGGCGATGGCCGCCGGCCTCGGCCTGACGGTCAGGGAGGTCACCGTCGACCTCGAGGACCGCGGGTTTTACGGCATGATGCTCGCCATCAGCGCGGCCGAAGGCAAGCAGCCGCTGCAGGCCACCCGCACCGCCATCTCCGGCATGGTGCAGGGCATGACGCTCGCCATCCTCGGCTCCGACCAGGCGTCGCTGGCCGCGGTCGGCGAACTGGGCAAGTTCCTCTCCGGCGCCAACTCCAAAGTCAGCATCACCCTGACGGCAAAGGACGGCGCCGGCCTCAGCCTCGCCGACTTCGAGCAGTTGGAGAAGGACCCGACCGTACTCGCCGGCAAGATGGACGTGACCGCCGTCGCCTCGGGTGATCCGGTGCCGCAGGTCGAGGCAGCCCCCGCTGCCTCCAGCCCGGATTCCAAGCCCTCCAGCCCGGCCGCCGCCGGCGCCGCGGCGCAGTAGGCCAAGAGCCCTGCATTGGGCGGGACGGCCCAGCCGTTCCGCCTTTCTCACGTTCACGGTCGCCGCCGACGGTGACCGTTCCACAAGGTGTCACCCCGGCGCAGGCCGGGGCCCATCCCGAGCGCTCTCCACCTCGGTGACCCCTCGGCTGCCCCTCAGGCTGGATCCCGGCCTGCGCCGGGATGACACCGAGTTAAGGCGCTCTCCCGACTGCTTCGCTTCGCCGTTCCCTAATCCCAAGCATTGCTTGTCCCCCCAGCCGGATCGGCGCAGACTGCCGGTCTAGAGAGGAGGACTACCGCGATGCAAGTCGAGACTATCCTTCAATCCAAGGGCACCACCGTCTACACGGTCGAAGCGGGTGCCCCGCTCTCCGAAGCCGTACGCCTGCTGAACGCCCACAAGATCGGCGCGGTCGTCGTCGTCGATGCGAAGGGCAAGGTGGCGGGCATCCTGTCCGAGCGCGACATCGTGCGGCGCCTCGAAAGCGACCCGGCGAAGCTGCTGGCGAGCCCGGTGCGCAGCGCCATGACCACCAAAGTGATCACCGCCACCCGGGCGCACGCCGTCGCCGACCTCATGGAGCTGATGACGCGGCACCGCATCCGCCACATCCCGGTGGTCGAAGGCACGACGCTCGTCGGTATCGTGTCGATCGGCGACGTGGTGAAGCGCAAGATCGAGGAAGCCGAGCAGGAAGCCCTGGCGCTGAAGGAATACATCGCTTCGTAGGGCCGCGTTGTCCCGCGCCCCTCCACCATGCTGCGCATGGTCCCCCTCCCCCGTGCTGCGCACGGTGGAGGATCACGGAGGGCTCGGCGCCTGTTGTAGATGACGCGCCGACGTGCCCGGGATCGTCCACCGCGAAGCGGGGGAGGGGGACCGCTGAAGGCGGTGGAGGGGGCGTCCACGCCCGCCTGCGGCTGCAACCCCGCGTCACCTTTCCTCGATTTCATCTTCCGGAAAGCGCTGCGCAATCCGAAGCATCCTAGCCTCCCCTCTGTCGCCTCCACCCGGACCTGCAACAGGGAGACACCCAATGACGCCTTCGCGCGCTGCGGCCATCGCGGCCATCATCGCCTCCGTCGGACTCACGGCCTTCACCCCCGCCATGGCGCAGGGCATGACGCCCGGCCGCGACATGCGGGCGCATCGCATGCTCGACTTCCGCGCCGGAGCGGACGGGCGTTTCCAGTTTGCCCAGTTCACCTGTGCGCCGAAGGCGGCCGAGCGGATGGAGCAGCGCTTCGACCGGCTCGCCCAGCGGCTGCAACTCACCGACGAGCAGAAGCAGCACTACGACGCCTTCATGACCTCGGCGCTGACCGCGCAGACCCAGTTCGCCGACAAGTGCGAGGAGCTCCGCCCCGCCGCCGCTGCAGGCACCGGGCCCGCGCAGCGTCCCGACCTGCTCGAGCGCATGGAAAGCCGCCTGAAGCTCGACGAGGCGCGCCTCGCGGCGATGAACGCCGTGTTTCCCGATTTCCGGGCCTTCTACTCCAGCCTCTCCGACCAGCAGAAGGCTGAACTCTTTCCCGCCGGCCGTGGCTTCCATCACCCGATGAGGTCGCGCCCCGGCGGCTCGAACGGCTGACCTTATGGGGCCGGGCCTGCTGTCCCTCCCACTCCCGGCCCATTCGCCGTTCGTCTGAAGCCCCGGTCCGTCTCTCGCCGGGGCTTCTTTTTGTACGCAGTTGCCCGGACTCGGGCGCTCGGCTAACGAAGCTGCAACGTCCGACCGAGCTACCAGATGTCCGCCCTGCCCCTCGACCCCGAACTGATCCGCGCCGAATTCCCCGCCTTTGCCCAACCCAGCCTCGCCGGCTGGGCCTTCTTCGAGAACGCCGGCGGCTCCTATACGTCGCGACAGGTGATCGACAGGCTCGCGGGCTACTACCTGAAGCACAAGGTGCAGCCCTATGGCTTCTACCCCGCCTCGCGCGAAGCCGGGCAACTGATGGACAACGCCTATCGCCGCATCGCCCAGGCGCTGAACGTCAGCCCCGACTGGATCCATTTCGGCCCCTCCACCAGCGCCAACACCTATGTGCTGGCGAACGCCTTCGCCGGCTGGCTGAAACCGGGCGACGCCATCGTCGTCACCAATCAGGACCACGAGGCGAATTCCGGCGCCTGGCGGCGGCTCGCCGAGCGCGGCATCGCCGTGCGCGAGTGGCAGGTGGACCGGGAGACCGGCCAGCTCGACCCGGCGGCGCTCGACCGGCTGCTCGACAGCCACGTGCGCGCCATCTGCTTCCCGCACGCCTCGAACATCGTCGGCGACATCAACCCGGTGGCCGAGAT
>JBQCFF010000031.1:0-4892 GCA_051959485.1 Devosia sp.
GGCGATGGACATGCTGCTCGGCCTGCTCGAAGGCACCCGCCCCGACCGCAGCGAAGTGCTGCTGCGCAGCGAACTCATCGTCCGCAACTCGGTCGCGCCGGCGCGCTGAGGCTACGCCACCCGCCCGAACCACAGCACCGAAAGCCCTACCCCGATGAGCGCGAGGACGGCGCCGATACCGGCGAACAGGAAGGCGATCTCGGTCAGCTTCTTCTCGCTGACCAGCTTCGTGGCGAGCGTGGAGTACACCTTGTTGAGCGCATCGGCGGACTGCGCCTCGAAGTACTGCGCATGAGTGACGTCGGCGATGGCCTGCAGGGTCTTGGCGTCGAGCTGCGCCCGCATCGAACGGCCGCCGAAGTCGACCACGTCGCCTTCGGTCGACCCGAAGCCCACCGTGAAGACGCGGACCCCATACTCCGAGGCCAGCCGACCGGCGGCGATCGGATCGGGGCCGACCGTAGTGGCGCCGTCTGTCAAGAGGATCACCACCGCACTCTGGTAGGACCCGGGTTCGACCGGGACGTGTTGGGCCACCGGAACCTTGGGCGGGCCGTCGGGCTGGCCCAGCGCGCCGATCGGCCGGCTGTCAGTACCGCGTCCCGAGGGGACTCCCAACGCATCGAACGGATTGTCGCCCTGCAGCTGGTCGAAATCCTGGTCCGGAAAGATGGTGGCAAGCGACGTGAGGACCCCTGCCCCCACGGCGGTGCCGCGGCGCAGGTCGAAGCTGTTGATGGCGGTGTAGAGCGCCTCGCGATCAAGCGTCGGGGCCTGCACCAGCAGCGCCGCCGCCGCGAATGCAACGATGCCGATCTGCACGTCGGGCGGCTGGCTCTGGATGAAGTTCCTGGCCGCCGCCTGCGAGGCCTCGATGCGCGAGGGATCGATATCGCGCGCCCGCATCGAGCCGGAGACGTCCATGGCCAGGATGACGGTGGCCCGCGAGGAGGCGAGTTCGAGGACTGCGGCGGGTCGGGCGACAGCGAGGATGAGCACCGTGAGGGCGAGCAGGAACAGCGCCGGCGGCACGTGGCGCCGCCAGCCCACCGACTTGCCGAGCGCCTGCTTGATGAGTCCGAGATTGGCGTAGCGCACCGCCGTCTTCTTGCGACGCAGGGCCCAGACATAGAGCACAACCAGCACCGGCAGGAGCAGCAGGAGCCAGAACATTTCGGGCCAGATGAAGGTCATGGCGGTCGCTCCTCCATGCCGGCGCCGGAAGATCCGAGCGCGCCGGCGCCCAGCCGTGCGTTCGCCTTGCGCATCGTGGCAAAGCGCAGCACGGCGTCGACAAGGTCGTCAGCGGTGGAAAGCTCGAGCACATCTGTGCCCGCGCGCGTAAAGGCGGCCAGCAGCCGCTCCTCCTGCGCCTCGGCGGCGGCGGCGAAGCGGCGGCGGAACCTCGGATCATCGGTATCGACAACGAGTTGCTCGCCCGTCTCGGCGTCCTCGAACGTCATCAGGCCGATATCCGGGAGTGTGCTTTCGAGCGGATCGAGCAGTCGCACGGCGAGGGCCTCGTGCCGCTGCCCGATGGCGAACAGCACCCGCTCCCAGCCCGGCTGCGAGATGAAGTCGGAGACCGCGAAGACGATGCCGCGCCGGCCCAGCGAGCTCAGTGCGCGGGTATAGAAGGCCTTGAGGTCCGTCGGCGGCGCGCGCAGTAGCCGCGGGTTGGTCGCGATCTTGTCGATGAGGTGCAGCACGTGCGGACGGCCGGTGCGCGCCGGGACCACGAACTCGCTCATGCCATTGAACAGCACCGCCCCGACCTTGTTGCCCTGCCGGGTGAGGAGGCGCGCCAGCACCGCCGTGAACTCCAGCAGCAACTGGCGCTTGGTGACCTGGTCCGAGCCGAAATCGACCGACGGGCTCATGTCGAGCAGGAACCATGCGGTGACGTCGCGATCCTCGTTGTAGATGCGGACGTGCGGCACCTGGGTGCGGGCGGTGACGTTCCAGTCGATGTGGCGAACGTCGTCATGCGCCTGGTATTCGCGCAGGTCGGCGAAATCGAGCCCGAAGCCGCGGAACAGCGTGCGGTAGTTGCCCTGCAGCAACCCGTCGAGGCGCCGGATCACCGTCCATTCGAGCCGCGATAGCAGCTGCTCAGCTTGCCTGGGCGAACTTGACATGGGCTTCCAGGAGTTTCTCGGGGGCGGGGACGGCACGCAGCACCTGGCCGATGACCTGGTCGGGGGTGACGGATTCGCTGAGCGCCTCGTAGCTCAGCACCAGGCGATGACGCAGCACGTCGGGAATGATGTCGACCACGTCTTCGGGCAGCACGTACTCGCGGCCGCGCAGGAAGGCGAGCGCGCGGCCAGCCTCGATCATCGAGATGCTGGCGCGCGGGGACGCCCCATAGGTGACGAGCCGTGGCAGGTCCCGGAGCCCATAGCGCTCCGGCTGCCGGGTGGCCGAAACCACCTTCACGGCGAACTGGATGAGGCTCGGGTCGACGAACAGGGCGTGGCACTTCTGCTGCAACTGCACCAGTTGCGCCGTGGTTGTCACCTTGGCGACCTGCTCGGCAACGCCTGTCTGGCGGGAGACGATGACGAACTCCTCCTCCTCCGTGGGATAGCCGACCAGCACCTTCATCATGAAGCGGTCGACCTGCGCCTCTGGGAGGGGATAGGTGCCTTCCGTCTCGATCGGGTTCTGCGTCGCCATCACCACGAAGGGGTCGGGCACGGTGTGCGTCTCGCCGGCGATGGTGACCTGTCTCTCCTGCATCACCTCCAGCAGCGCCGACTGCACCTTGGCGGGCGCGCGGTTGATCTCGTCGGCGAGCAGCAGGTTGGCGAAGACTGGCCCCAGCGAAGTCGTGAACTCGCCGGTCTTCTGGTTGTAGATGCGCGTGCCGACGAGGTCGGACGGCACGAGGTCCGGCGTGAACTGGATGCGCTTGAAGCTGCCCTGGATGGCGCGCGACAAGGTGCTTACGGTAAGTGTCTTGGCGAGGCCTGGCACGCCTTCGACCAGCAGGTGGCCCTTGGCGAGCAGGGCCACCAGCACCCGCTCGAGGAAGCGGTCCTGCCCGACCACAACCTTCTTCACCTCGTAGAGCACCTGCTCCATCTGGGAAGCGGTGGCGGGGGTGGTTGCGGCGTCGGACATGTCGGCTCCTTGAATGGCTAGAGAGGTGATTCTCCTGCGGCGGCGGCCGCTTCTTCGATGGGCATCGCAAAGCCGATACCCGCAAACGTACGCAGGCCCGAAGGGTTGAGGATGGCGGTGACGATGCCCACCACCTCGCCGTCGGCGTTGACCAGCGGCCCTCCCGAATTGCCGGGGTTGGCCGCCGCATCGAACTGGATGAGATTCTTGAGTGCCGGGCGCCCTTCGTCGGCCTGCATCATGCGTCCAAGGCCCGAGATGACGCCCGCCGATGCCGACGGCCCGATACCGAACGGAAAGCCGATGGCCACCACGTCGTCGCCGGGATGCAGGCCGCCGCTCGAGGCCAGGGTGGCGGGCTGGAGATCATCCGGCAGCGTCGAGGGCAGGATGATCGCGAGGTCGCTCTCCGGCTTGACGCCGATGATGTGGGCGTCGGACTCGGTGCCGTCTGCGAACACCACCTTCAGCCGCTTGGCGGCGCCCGCGACATGGAGGTTCGTGAGGATGGTGCCCTGCTCGTCGATGACCACGCCGGTGCCCACGGCCGAGAACTTCTCGTGGAAGTCCTGGGCTAGGCCAGGCGGATCGGTCGGTGCCTCGGCTTCCCTGTTGCCGTCCGGCTTGGGCGCCTGCTCGGGCTTTTCGGCAGGATCGGCTGGGTCATAGCCGTTCACCTGCACCACCGAAGGGATCACCTTGGCATAGGCGAGCGCCGCAACCGCTGGCGGGCGCGGCCGCTGCTCGAGCGCATAGTTGACCGCCGCATTGAGGTCCGTCTGCGTCAGGTTCTGCCCCGGCGGGCGGAGCAGCTCGTAGCTGCCGACCAGCGCCAGGGTCACGAGTACGCTCGCCGCAACCAGCACGCGCGGCTGGTACCTGGCATAAAAGGGTCGCCACCAAGTTCCGAGGCGTTGCCGTACTGTCGGTTCGGGACGGTAGGTGCCGGCGACGGTGGGGGCTTCGCGCACATCTGTGACGAGCGGTGAAGCTCCGGCAACGCGCGGACGCTGGGACCTGCTGTAGAGCGGACGCCTAGGCACCTCGAACGCTCCCGCGCCTCGTTGAACGGCTGCCCCCTCAGCCTCATCGGCAGCTTGAGGCTAGGCGCGCGATCCCGGATCTGCCAAGCCCCGCGGTGCGTGCCTCTCCGATTTGTGAGCGGTACGAGGCGTACGTAACGAGGGCGTCACGGCTGGAGCGCTACCTTAAGCAGGCATGGGAAATTCGGGTCCTGTGTCGACTGCTCTCCTTGCCCTGCAAGGGGGGCAGTCCCCCGAACCGCCGCGGATCAGGCGGCAGGATCATCCGGCGGGGCCAGCGCGTAATCGCTGCCCCGGTATCGCTTCGTCCAAAGAAAACGCCGGCACGGGTGCCGGCGCCTGATCTTCATAAGAGCGTTCTATCTTCAGGCGGCGGGCCTGCGCGACCGACCCCGCGTCGGGGTGGCTCCGGGCTTGCGGCCAAGGCCGATGCTCTTCGCCAGCTGCGAGCGCGCGTCGGAGTAGCTGGGCGCGACCATCGGATAGTCCGGTGGCAAGCCCCAGCGGGCGCGGTACTCATCGGGCGACATGTCGTGTTCGGTCCGCAGGTGACGCTTCAGCGACTTGAACTTCTTGCCGTCATCGAGACAGATCAGGTGGTCGGGCGTGATCGACTTCTTCACCGGCACGGCCGGCTTCATTTCGGGCGCCGCCTCCACCTGCGCCACCCCGCCAAGCGCCGACAGCGCCTGGTGCACCTGCGCGATCAGCCTGGGCAGATCC
>JBQCFF010000032.1:0-11246 GCA_051959485.1 Devosia sp.
GATGACGCCTTTCTCCGCCTGCTGCCTGCGCCACCAGGCGACGAGATCCCGCAAGCCATCCTCGAGCGACACCTGGGCATTGAAGCCGAGCAGGGAGGTGGCGCGTGTGGTGTCGGCGAGGCGGCGCGGCACCGGATTGACCTTCCGCTGCGGCGCAAAGGTGGGATCGATGTTCACTTCCATGGCCCGCGCCAGCGCTTCGGCGAGCCCGACCAGGCTCGTTTCCGTGCCGGAGGCCACGTTGAAGACTTCGTCGGTGACCGTTGCTCGGGCGGCCAGCAGGTTGGCCCGGGCGACGTCCCGCACATGCACGAAGTCCATGGTCTGCAGGCCGTCGCCGAAGATCACCGGCGCCTGTCCGTTGGCAAGGCGCTCCATCCAGCGGATCAGCACCTCGGTGTAGGCCCCGAACACATCCATGCGCGGGCCGTAGACGTTGAAGTAGCGCAGCGCGACGTAGCGCAGGCCGTGCATCTCCGCGAAACTGCGCAGCAGGCCTTCGTTGAAGGCCTTGGCGGCCCCATAGATGGTGCGGTTGTTGTAGGGGTGGTGGCTTTCGGGCGTCGGGAACTGCTCCGCCATGCCCAGCACCGAGGCCGAGGAGGCGGCGACGAGCTTCTCGACGCCGGCTTTCACGGCCGCCTCGATCACGTTGAAGGTGCCTGTCGCCATCACGTCGAGCGCGAGGCGCGGATCTTCGGCGCACTGGGTGATCCGGATGGCGGCCTGGTGGAAGACGATATCGATGCCGCGCATCGCCTCGGCCACCGCCTTCCGGTCCCGGATGTCGCCGCGCACCACCCTGACCCGGCCGGCGGAGATGGCGGAGGCCAGGTTCTCGATGCGGCCGCGCACGAAATTGTCGAGAATGACGATTTCCCGCGCTCCTGCCTCCGTCAGCAGGTCGACGATATGGGAGCCGACGAGGCCGGCGCCGCCGGTGACCAGGACGCGCTTGTCACGCATTTCGAGCCCCATCTGCTGCTTGTGAGCGGCCCGCTGCCTCGCTGCGCCAGCGGATGAAGCGGCTCGGCACGCCGGCGACAATGGCAAACGGCGGGACGTCCTGCGTCACGACCGCACCGGCGCCGACAATGGCGCCCTTGCCGATGGTGACGCCGGGCAGCAGCACCGCATTGGTCCCGATGTCGGCCCAGTCCCCGATCCGCACCGGCCGGATCTCCAGCTCGGTTTCGATGATCGGCCGGTCGACGGGCTCGCCGACATGGGCCGAGCCGAGCAGCTTGGCCCCGGGCCCCCAGCCGACATGCTCGCCGATCACCAGGTCGCGGGCGTCGAGGAAGGCCTGCGGCCCGATCCAGCTGCCGCGCCCGATGCGGCACTGGCCGTCGAAGCGGCCCTGGATGTTCGCCTGCGCGCCGATGAACACGTTCTCGCCGATCTCGAACGTCTCGACATGCTTGAAGGTGACCCCGCTTTCGACCCGCAGCCCGGGGCCGCAGGCGCGCGCCGCGGCCGCCAGGATCGAGCGGCGCATCAGCGCGTCGACCATGCCGTCGCCGATGGCGAAGCGGGCGTAGAGCTCGATCAACCCCGGCAGGTGATGGCTGGCCCGCAGCTCCTGGATCAGGCCTGTTTCGAACTCCGGCATCGCGGCAGTGCGCCTGCCATGCACGGCTGCAACCCTGCGGATGACGCCCGGTGCTTCAATGGACATGGACGACCCTGTTCACGGCGTTGGACACGGCAGTGCTGACGGCCTCGATCTGTGCCGTCGACAGCTCGGGGTAGATCGGCAGCGACAGGACCTCTTCCGCCGCCCGCTCGGCCACCGGGAAATCGCCGCGCCGATAGCCGAGGTCGGCGTAGCCGCGCTGCAGGTGGACCGGCACCGGATAGTGCAGGCCGGTCTGGATGCCCTCGGCCGCCAGCGCTTCGCGCATCTGTGCCCGGTCGCGGCTGCTGATCGCATAGACGTGGTAGACATGCCGCCGCCCCGGCGCTTCGATCGGCAGCCGGATCGAGTTCAGGCCACCCAGCAGCCGGTGGTAGTGGGCGGCATGCGCGCGCCGCTGTTCGGTCCAGTGCTCGAGATGCTTGAGCTTGACCCCCAGCACCGCGCCCTGGATCGCATCCATGCGGTAGTTGAAGCCCTTGGCGGTGTGGTGATAGCGCTCCTGCTGCCCCCAGTCGCGCAGGCACCGGGCGGTCCGTGCCAGCGCGTCGCTGTTGGTCACCAGCATGCCGCCCTCGCCACAGGCGCCGAGATTCTTGCCCGGGTAGAAGCTGAAGCAGCCGGCGAGCCCCAGGCTGCCCGCCCGGCGGCCGTGATACTCGGCGCCGTGCGCCTGGCAGGCGTCCTCGATGACGGCGAGGCCGTAGCGGTCCGCCAGCATGAGCAGCGGGTCCATGTCGGCCATCTGGCCGTAGAGGTGGACCGGGATGATGGCCTTGGTGGCCGGCGAGATCGCCGTCGCGACCTGCGATGGGTCGAGCGTCATCGTCTCGGGATCGATGTCAACCAGCACCGGGCGCGCCCCGGCGTAGAAGATCGCCGCCACTGTCGCGACGAAGGTGAACGGGGTGGTGATGACCTCGTCGCCCTTGCCCACGCCGGCCGCCAACAGCGCCAGGTGCAGCGCGCTGGTCCCGGTATTGACCGCGACGCCATGCCGGGCCCCGCAATAGGCGGCGAAGTCACGCTCGAAGCTGGCGACCCCCTCGCCGAGAACGTACTGGCCGGAACGCAGCACGCTGATGACGGCGGATTCGAGATCGGCGCCAACCTGGCGGTACTGGGCAGAAAGGTCGAGCAACGGGATCATGCGGCCACTCTCTCCGGTTGGAGTTCGATGATTTCCCCACGTCGCGCCAGCGACTTGGTCGCGGCTTCGAGCACGCGCACGACCCGCAGGCCGGCCCGGCCGTCGGCGACCGGCGCCGTGCCGTCGGCGATGCAGGCCACGAACTCGTTGAGCTCTCGCGCCAGCGCCTCGGTGGTATCGAGGCGCGGCGCCGTCATGTCGCCGGTCCGGTAGCCGACCAGCATCTGGCGGACCTTCTCCCGGTGCCGCGAAGCGGGCCCGCTGAGGGTGATCCCCTTGTCGTAGAGCTTGATCTTCTCGCTCGGCTCGAGGTCGTCATAGACGATCATCTTCTCGCTGCCGCCGACCAGCGTACGGCGAACCTTCACCGGCGCCAGCCAGTTCACATGCACGTGGGCGATCAGCCGGCTGGGAAAGTGCAGCGTGAGGTAGGCGATGTTCTCGGGCTCGCCGGGAACATGGGCCATGGCAATCGCGCTGACCGCGATCGGGCGCTCGGGCAGCAGGAAGTCCATCATCGCGACGTCATGCACCGCGAGATCCCAGACCACGTTCACGTCGTGCTGGAACAGCCCCAGGTTGATGCGCACGGAGTCGTAATAGTAGAGCTCACCCAGCGAGCTGCCGATCAGCTCGCGCATCTTCCGCACCGCGCCGGTGTGGATGAAGGTGTGGTCGACGGCAAGCACCAGGCCCCGCCGCTCCGCCTCCTCGACCAGCCGCTCGGCGTCCTGCGAGTTGGCGGCGATTGGCTTCTCGACGAACACATGCTTGCCCGCCCGGAGCGCCTGCAGCGCGAGGGGAAAGTGCGTCGCGACCGGCGTCGCGATGACGATCGCGTCGACCAGCGGATCATCCAGCAGCTGCTGGAAGTCGTCGGTGATCTGGACCGTCGGATAGCGGCTCTGCACGCTGGTCAGCCGCTGTGTCTGCAGGTCGCAGACCCAGCGCAGGCTCGCGTCCGGGATCTCGTAGAGGTTCCGCACCAGATTCGGGCCCCAGTAGCCATAGCCGACCACGCCGATCCCGATCATGGCGTAGCTCCCGCGCCGAACACCGGCTCGATCATCACCCTGGTGCTGCCGATGCGGTGGGCCGGCACGCCGACCACGATGGTCTCGTCCGGCACGTCGCGGGTCACCACCGCGCCGGCGCCGATCAGCGCGTCTTCGCCGATCGTCAGGCCGGGCAGGATGGTGGCGTTGCTGCCGATCGAGGCGCCGCGCCGGATCAGCGTCGGCTCGAGCTTCCACTTGCCGGAGGTAATCGGCTTGCCGTCCGCGTCCACGGCGCGGGGGTAGCGGTCATTGGTGAACACCACGCCATGCCCCACGAACACGTCGTCTTCGATGGTCACGCCTTCGCAGATGAAGCAGTGGCTCGAAATCTTGCAGCGCGCCCCGATGGTGGCGCCGCGCTGGATCTCGACGAACGGGCCGATGCTGGTGTTCGGACCGACGACGCAATTGTACAGGTTGATGAGCTCGGGGTGGTGGAGCACCACGTTCTCGCCCAGTACCGCGTTGGTGATCATTGATCGTCCCCCGTGCGGCCATTCACGCCGCGGTCGACCGTCCGCATGCCAGCCATTGCAGGACCTTAGGGCAGGGCCGCCGGCTTGTTGCTAGCCCTGATGGTCTAGCCATTTTGAGCGATGGATCGGCCGGGACCACGGGACAATTCTGCCTGTTCTCGGGCCCGGATTTTCCTGCGGGCCGAAGCTTCATTTCACGGGGAGTGGCGGAGTGCCGACAGCGGTTCTTGAGAGCATGAAGGACCTGTTGGGCGAGACGCTCGGATTGGGCGAGCGCTCCGCGCAGCTCACCGCGGCGACCCCGCTGCTGGGCGAGATGCCCGAGCTCGACTCCCTCGCGGTGGTGCAGCTGGCGCTCGCCATCGAGCGCACCTTCGGCATCACCATCCCCGACGACGATTTCGGCAGCGAGCTGTTCGCTTCGGTCGGCTCGCTCGTGGCCTATGTCGAGCAGCGGCTCGGGGCCGCGGGTCCGGCCATGTCCGCGTAGCGCAGCAGGAGGCAGCATGTTCGGCGCAGGTGGTGGGGTTGCAGGTCCGGGCGCCGCCTACCTCAGGCCGATCCATCGCGACGACCGGCCCCGCGTCGGGCGGTTCCTCCACGAGCACCTGAACGACCGGATCAGCGCCCAGAAATGGACCGAGGCGATGGCGCCGACCTGGCAGGTCGACGCCCCCAATTCCGGCTTCATGCTGGTCGAGGGCGAGGAGGTCGTCGGCGTGCAGCTGGCCTTCTACTCGGTGCGGGGGACCAGCAGCGGCCCGGTCCGGATCTGCAACATCGCCGCGTTCTGCGTGCTGCCGGAGTATCGTGCACACAGCCTGCGGTTGCTGCGGGCGGTGCTGTCGCAGCCCGGCTACAGCTTCACCGACCTTTCGCCCAGCGGCAACGTACAGCCACTGAATCTCCGCCTCGGCTTCCACCAGCTCGACACCACCTCCGCCCTCGTGCCAAACTTGGCCTGGCTGCCGACGCCCCCGAGGGTGCAACTGGTCAGCGATGCCAATGCCATCGCCGAGCGGCTGGATGGGACCGATCTCAGGATCTTCCTCGATCATCGCGCCGCCCAGGCGGCGCACCACCTGCTGCTCGTCGCCGGCTCGCGGCGGTGTCACATCATCTTCCGGCGCGACCGGCGGAAGTGGCTGCCGCTGTTTGCGACGATCCTGCACGTGAGCGATCCCCAGCTGTTCAGGCTCGGACGCGGCCAGGTGTTCCGCCACCTGCTGCTGCGCCGGGGCATTCTCTTCACCCTGCTCGAACTGCGGCTGGTGCACGATCGGCCGCCGCCGCTCTCGGTGCTGCTGCCGGGGCACCGGCCGAAGATGTTCCGCAGCGAGCAGCTGCTGCCGGACGCCATCGACTACCTCTACAGCGAGCTGACCTGCGTGGCCTGGTGATCGGTCGGAGAGACGGATGAAGACGGCGTTCCACCACCTGCTGCGCGACGCGATGCGGGAGCATCCTGGCAACACCGCGGTCACGTCCGGTGCGCAGTCGCTGTCCTACGCCGAACTGTGGGGCGAGGTAACGGCGGCCGAAGCGGCGCTGCGCAGCACGGGCCTGCAGCGCCAGGACCGGGTGGCCGTCTATCTCGACAAGCGGATCGAGACCGTCGCTTCGCTGTTCGCGATCTCCGCTGCCGCCGGCGTCTTCGTTCCCATCAATCCGCTGCTCCGGCCGCATCAGGTCGCTTCCATCCTCGCCGATTGCGGGGCGCGCGTGCTGGTGACATCAGCCGATCGGCTGCGCCTGCTCGCCCCCAGCCTCGCCGACGCACCCGAACTGCGTCACGTTATCCTCGTCGGCGATGCCGCGGATCTCCCGGCCCTGCCGGGGATCGACCTTATGTCGTGGGGAACCGTCCCGGCTGCGAATGCCTGCACGGCCAGCGAGCCGCCGGACCTCGACCTCGCCGCCATCCTCTATACCTCCGGCAGCACCGGCAAGCCGAAGGGTGTCGCCCTCAGCCACCGCAACCTGCTGGCGGGAGCGGAGAGCGTCAGCCACTATCTGGGCAACCACGCCGGGGACGTCATCCTCGCCGCACTGCCGCTGAGTTTCGATGCCGGCCTTAGCCAGCTCACCACCGGCTTCCTGGTCGGCGCGCACGTGGTGCTGCTGAACTACCTCGTCCCGCAGGAAGTGCCGCGGCTCTGCGCCCGGCATGGGGTGACGGGCATCACCGCGGTGCCCCCGCTCTGGATCCAGCTGGCCGAGCTCGACTGGCCGGAGGCGGCGCGGCGCCACATGCGCTACTTCGCCAATACCGGCGGGCGCATGCCGAGGCCGCTCCTCGATCGGCTGCGGGCACAGTTTCCCGAGGCGCTGCCCTTCCTCATGTACGGGCTCACCGAAGCCTTCCGCTCCACCTTTCTCGATCCCGCCGAGGTCGATCGCCGTCCGGGCTCCATCGGCAAGGCGATCCCGAACACCGAGATCCTGGTGGTGCGCCCCGATGGCACCCTGTGCGAACCGGGCGAGGAGGGCGAGCTCGTGCACCGGGGGGCCCTGGTCGCCCAGGGCTACTGGAACGATACGGCGCGCACCGCCGAGCGTTTCCGCCCGGTGCCGAACCGCGACCAGCCCTGGCGGGCCCCCGAACTCGCCGTCTTCTCCGGCGATATCGTCACCCGCGACGAGGACGGGTTCCTCTACTACGTCGGCCGCCGCGACGAGATGATCAAGACCTCCGGCTACCGCGTCAGCCCCACCGAAATCGAGGAAGCGGCGTTCGAAACCCGCCTCGTGCAGGACGCGGTGGCGGTCGGGGTGGAGGACGAGCGGCTGGGCCAGCGCGTGGTGCTCTTCGCCAGTCCCGCGGGGCCGCAGCCCCTCGACGCCACGGCCCTGGTCTCGGCCATGAAGCAGCGCCTGCCGCTCTACATGGTCCCCTCGGAGGTGATCGAGCGCGCCTCGATCCCGCGCTCGCCGAACGGCAAGTTCGACCGCGTGCTGCTGCGGCAGGAACTGGCATGAGCGTCCATCCGGCGATCGAGGGCTTTGCCGTGGCCGGCGAACACCTGCTCGTCGGCGGCGTGCCGCTGGGGCGCCTCGCCGAGCGCGTCGGCTCGACCCCGTTCTTCGCCTATGACCGCAAGCTCATCGAGGCCCGGATCGGTCGGCTGCGCAGCATGCTGCCGGGCGCGGTGAAGCTGGCCTACGCGATGAAGGCCAACCCGATGCCGGCCGTGGTCCACCTGTTGTCCGGGCTCGTCGACGGGTTCGACGTGGCGTCGGCGCAGGAACTGCATCGCGCCCTCGATACCGGCATGGGGCCCGAGGACATCAGCTTCGCCGGCCCGGGCAAGACCACCCATGAACTCACCTGCGCCATTGCCGCCGGGGTCACCATCGAACTCGAGTCGCCCCTCGAGGCGCAGCGCGCCGCCGCGGCCGGCGACCGCCTCGGCATCCGTCCGCGCGTCGCCATCAGGATCAATCCGGATTTCGTCGTCCGCGGCTCCGGCATGCGGATGGGCGGGGGGGCGCAGCAGTTCGGCGTCGATGCCGAAAACGTCCCCGACCTGCTCCGCGACCTCGGCGCCACGGACCTGGACTTCGTCGGCTTCCACATCTTCGCCGGCTCGCAAAACCTCGACGCCGCCATCATCGCGGGGGCGCAGCGGCGTTCGCTCGAGCTCATCCTCGCGCTCGCCCGCGACTGTCCGGCGCCGATCCGCTACCTCAACCTAGGCGGCGGCTTCGGCATCCCGTACTTCGAGCACGACCGGCCGCTCGACCTGGCTCGGGTGGGCGGCAACCTGGCCGAGCTGGTCGACACGGTCGTGGCCCGCGAGCTGCCCGAGGCGCGCGTCACCATCGAGCTGGGCCGCTACATCACGGGGGAAGCCGGGGTCTATGTCAGCCGGGTGATCGATCGCAAGACGTCGCGCGGCAAGACCTACATCGTCACCGATGGCGGCATGCACCACCAGCTCGCCGCCTCGGGCAACCTGGGGCAGGCGATCCGCCGCAACTACCCGCTCGCCATCGGCAACCGCATGCAGGGCGCGCCACTGGAGACGGTTTCCGTGGTCGGATGCCTGTGCACGCCGCTCGACCTGCTGGGCGAGAACGTCGCGCTGCCTAGTCCGAAAGTAGGTGATCTGGTCGTGGTGTTTCAGTCCGGCGCATACGGGCTGTCGGCCAGTCCCACTGGGTTTCTCGGGCATCCGGCGCCGCTCGAGTGTCTGGTCTAGAGACCAGAAGGGGGTGCGGAGTAGGCCTAAAGAACTGAATCCACGCAACCGGGCAATGATCTACTTACAAGTGACTGGATGTAGCTCATCTTCCGGGCAATTGAATAAAACGGGCGGTTCCTCCTAGTTTTAATGAATAAATTAAGGGTTGGAGGGACCCGATGAATTACATTTTAACGCACTCTGTGCGCGTGCCGCCGCTTGGCCGGCGCGGGCAGGAACGGGCCCGGACCGTCGTCTTCATCGCCCCACCCGGCAACGTGCCGGAGAGCTTCAAGCAGGCCGCCGAGGATGTCTTCCCCTGGGCGGTCGTCAAGGAGGTCGGCCATGTCGACGAAGCGGTCCGCATCTTCCCGGACACGGTCACGCTGCTTCTCGTGCACCCGGATTTCGTTCCGGAGGCCGAGCGGAGCGCCTCGGACCTGTTCCGCTACCACCCGATGGCGATGATTGCCGCGCTCGACGACGGCCGTTTCACCGAGCAGGACCTGGGGGCACGGCTGCTGTGCTCCTCGCTGGTTCGGAGCGTGCTGCCGATCAACGCCCGACAGGACATCGCCCTCGCCATCCTCGGCCTGCTGCTGCAGGGCATCGAGTACTTCCCGCGGGCGCTGCTCGGCGCGGCGCTGCCGAGGATGCGACCGGCCCTGCCGGAGCCCGAGCCGGAAGCCGTCCCGGCCGCCGACCCGCGGCTCAGCATCCTGACCAAGCGGGAACTGCAGGTGCTGGAGCTCGTACAGATGGGGCTGCAGAACAAGTCGATCGCCAATGACCTGGGCCTGTCCGGCCACACGGTGAAGATTCACCTGCACAACATCATCACCAAGCTGGGGGCCCGCAACCGCACCGAGGCTGCCGCCATCTACCGCAACACCCCGCCCCCGGCGCCCGCTGCGGAGTATTCGCACTAGCGGGCCGAGGCAGGTCGGGCAGGTGGGCGACCCATGCGCCGGGTAGGTGCCGCATGTTTTCGCGCGGCGCCGGCAGAACCTCGCGGGACGGGACCCATGACACGCAGAGGCATCATTCTCGCCGGCGGGGCCGGGACGCGACTCCACCCGGCCACGCTGTCGGTCTCCAAGCAGTTGCTGCCGGTCTACGACAAGCCGATGATCTACTATCCGCTGAGCACGCTCATGCTCGGCGGCATCCGCGACATCCTGGTCATCTCCACGCCCGCCGATACCCCGCTGTTCCAGCGCCTGCTCGGCGACGGCCGGCAATGGGGCATCAACCTCTCCTATGCGGTGCAGCCGAGCCCGGGGGGGCTCGCGCAGGCCTACCTGATCGGCGCGGACTTCGTCGGGGGCGCGCCGAGCGTCCTGGTGCTGGGCGACAACATCTTCTTCGGCCACTCGCTGCCGACCCTGCTCGAGCGCGCCGCGGCCCGGCAGGCGGGGGCGACGGTGTTCGCCTACCACGTGCAGGATCCCGAACGGTATGGAGTGGCCGAGTTCGATGCCGAAGGGACGGTCATCAGCATCGAGGAGAAGCCGAAGCCGCCGCGCTCCTCCTACGCCATCACCGGGCTCTACTATTATGACGGCACCGCGGTGGACCGGGTCCGCACCCTGAAACCCTCGGCGCGCGGCGAGCTCGAGATCACCGACCTCAACCGACTCTACCTCGAGGACTGCGCGCTCAAGCTGGAGTTCATGGGCCGCGGCTACGCCTGGCTGGATACCGGCACGCACGATTCGCTGCTCGACGCCGGCCAGTTCATCGCCACGCTGGAACGCCGCCAGGGTCTCAAGGTCGCCTGTCCGGAGGAGATCAGCTGGCGCAACGGCTGGATCGAAACGGAACAGCTGCTGGCGCTGGCGCGCCCGCTCGGCAAGAGCGGCTATGGCCGCTACCTCGAGGGCCTGCTGGCCGGGCCGATCCCCGGCGAGCCGCTGCGTGAGCAGCTGGCCCCGGCCACGCAGTCGGCCTGATGCACCGCCACGCGCGAGCACCTCGCAGCCCGACTCGGAATTCGCCCGACCGATAGACGCAGGTTAATTCCGCGCCCGTCGCGGCGGGCTAGGCTCCGAGGTGACCCCATCGTTTTCTGGCCCGCCTGCCCCAATCGGCAGGCGGGCTTCTTTGTGCCTGGCAGGCGGCCGCCGCGCTGGCGGCGACCGGTTGTCTGGGTGGGTGGTGGTGGTGCGGTGGCCTCAGGGTGTTGACGCCCAGATCGGCGGCCCGACCGCACCGACCCTCGACGTTACGCTGCAGCACGGCAGACGCCATAGCCGAAACGGGCTAACCTGCCGCTGGCAGCTCGAGGGCGGTGCGAGGCGCGTCGGCGGAGCGGTCGCGCCCTTGCCACCCGGGGGATGGACCACTCTCCACAGCCACCCCGAGCGATGGGTGTTGACAGGGAAAAATCTCCGGCTATAACCGCGCCACTCCGCCCCGGACGGCGGCGCCAACAGGCGCCAAAGACCGGGGCAAACCTCCTGGAACGCCGGCCGATCTTGGTGCTTTCAGGTTTCGAGTTTCGGTTCTGCCGAAAGTTGAAAATGGGGTGTTGACAGACCTGAGCGTCTCGAATACAACCCGCGTCGCTGACGACGCCGAGCGCTAGCCGCTCCCACTGTTCAGCGATCCTGACAGGGCAGCCTTACTGCCGGGCAACCGGAGGGTGGGTTCTGTTCTGAAGAATTCGAAGGCCTGGCCTTCACCGACGCCGATGACGAAAGTCGCCCCCGGGGTCAGCTCTTTGACATTGTGAAGATGGAA
>JBQCFF010000033.1:0-2155 GCA_051959485.1 Devosia sp.
CCTCGGGACGGGCGAAAGTGTCGTCGACGAGAACGGCAAGTACATCGTCTCGAGCCAGGGCATCCTCGACACGCTCAACCTCTACAAGACCATCTACGTGGACGAGAAGCTGGGCGACGAACGCGCGCAACTGCTCGGTGACGGCCGCAACCGCACGTTCACCAACTTCCGCGACGGCAAGACTGCGATGCTGGTCGAGGGCGACTGGTTCTTCAACTCGGTGATGGCGCCGGGGGCCGAGTTCGGCATGGACAACCGCGATGCGGAGGTCGCGTGGGCCTCGATGCCGGCGCAGGAGCCCGGCAAGGGCTACCGCGGGCAGGACTTCGTCACGGTGTCGGGCGGCACGGGCTTCGTGCTCAACCCGGCGACCAAGAACCCGAAGGAAGCCTGGGCGCTGCTCAGCTTCATGAACAGCCAGGAAGAGCTCACCTCGTTCCAGGGCTATCGTGAGGCCCGCCGCATCCGCGACGACGTGGCGACGCCGAACAACCACTACCTGCAGGCGACGCAGGAATCGCTGCTGCCGCTGACCACAGCGCGGCCGAACGATCCGAACTACAACAAGGTGTCGGCCGAGATCCAGCGCATGACCGAGAGCGTCGTGTCGGGTGAGGCCAGCCCCGAGGACGCCATGGCCGCCTACAAGGCCGCCGTGATCGGCATCGTCGGCGAAGAGAACACGGTCAGCAAGCTCTGACCGGCGGCGCCGGGCGTCAGCCCCCGGCGACGCGGCCCCCGATCGGCCCGGCGGATTTTCTCCGCCGGTGCCTCGAGGTCCTCCCCTGCCCGGCCGGTGGCCGGGCAGCTCCCTGGGATCGCCTCCCTGGTCCGCTCCTCGCGTCCAGGGAGGCGCCCTTCTTGTCATCTGGGTTTGTCACGTTGCGACGCACTCACCTGCACTCCGGGCCGGCAGCATGAAGAAGCGCAATTTCTCTTTGCTCTCGACCCGGGCCGGGGCGCTTTTCCTGTCGCCGGCGGCCGCGCTGGTGGGCGTGTTCGTGCTGCTGCCCTTCTTCTGGGTGATCTTCGTCTCGTTCACCAATCGGACGCTGCTCGGCAAGACGGCGCTGAACCCGGAATTCGTCGGCTTCGCCAACTACCTGCAGCTGTTCGACCCGGCGACCTTCTTCACCCGCGGGCAGTTCGGCTTCTCGCTGATCCTCACCACGCAGTTCGTCATCCTGTCGGCGCTGGTCGGACAGGCGCTGCTCGGGCTGCTGCTGGCCTGGCTGATGCAGACCATCCCCCCTGCCCTCAAACGCATCGTCGAGGGCGCGGTGATCGCCGCCTGGATCCTGCCCGAGGTGGTGATCGGCTTCGCCTGGTTCGCCTTCCTCGACTACGACAACGGCACGCTGAACGCGATCCTGACCAGCCTGGGGCTACCGCGCGGCGACTTCCTGCTGCAGCAGCCGTTCTGGGTGATCGTCATCTTCAACACCTGGCGCGGCGCCGCCTTCTCGATGATGCTGTTCAACTCGGCCTTCTCGTCGATCCCGCCCAGCTATTTCCAGGCGGCGGACGTGGCGGGGGCCTCGAGCTGGCAGAAGTTCCGCGACATCGGGCTGCCGCTGATCCGCGGCCACGTGGTCACCGACCTGATCCTGATCACCATGTGGACGTTCAACGTGTTCACGCCGTTCGTGCTGACCAATGGCGGGCCGAGCTACCGCACCGAGCTGCTGTCGATCTACAACTACCGCATCGCGTTCCGCGAGTTCGAGTTCGGCAAGGGCGCAGCGGTGGGCGTCATCATCATGCTGATCAACCTGGCGTTCGCGCTGATCTACCTCTCGATCGGCCGGAAAAAGGCCAAGCCGGTGAAGGAATGAGGCTCAGCTTCGGCCAGCTCGCCGCGCGGATCGGCTTTTCGGCGCTCGCCGCGGTCATCGGCATCCTGTTCGCGCTGCCGCTGATCTGGTTCCTGTTCGCGCCATTCAACGCACGGGCGGAGCTGGGCATCGCGGTGCCGGACCCGTGGACGCTGCAGAACTTCATGACCGTGTTCGGCAACACCTTCGCGATGCGCGGGCTGCTCAACAGCCTGATCCAGAGCGTCGGCGGGGTGGTGCTCGTCGCGGCGGCCTCGACGCTCGCCGCCTATGCGCTGAGCCGCTCGCCGATCCCGGGCAAGGGCATGATCACCTACGTG
>JBQCFF010000034.1:0-15964 GCA_051959485.1 Devosia sp.
CTGCACCAGCATCTCGATGTCCTGGGTCTGCATCGAGAGGAAGAAGCGCATCGCCATGGGCAGCACGGCGTAATAGACCAGCAGCCCGCCGGCGAAGAAGAACACCGGCGTCGCGATCAGGTAGGGGATGAAGGCGCGCCGCTCCTTCTTGTAGAGGCCGGGCGCCACGAACCCGTAGATCTCGATCGCGAGGTACGGGAAGCCGACGAAGATCGCGGCAAAGAAGGCGACGTTGAGCTGGGTGAAGAACAGCTCCTGCGGCGCCGTGTAGATCAGACGGAAATCCTCGGGAATCACCGCCTGCGCGCCATGCGGCACCACGGCCATGTAGGCGTGGCGGTACGGCTCGATCAGGAACTCGAGGATGCCCTGCGAGAAGAAGAAGAACACGATCAGCAGGCAGAACAGCACGATCAGCGCGCGGATCAGCCGGTTGCGCAACTCGACCAGATGGTCGAGCAGCGGCGCCTCGCTGCCGGCGAGCTCGTCCTTGGCAGCGGTTTCGGGCGCGGCGAGTTTGGGCTGGTCGGCCATGGCTTAGAGTTTCTCGTCGGCCGCGGGCTTCCGGGAAGCGGACTTGCGGGCGGCTGGCTTGCTGGTCGCGGCGTCAGCGGTCTTGACGGTCGCCTTGCGGGTGCGCGGCTTGGGCGCTGCAGCCGGTGGGGGCAGCTCGGCGATGGCTTCGACCGGGGCGGGCGATTCGATCGGCTTCTTGGCTCGTGGCGCCCGCTTGGCCGGCGGCACCGCCGAGACGTCGGGCGAAGCGGCGGCCTTCGGCCGGGCGGCCCTGACCCGGGCGGGCTTGGCCTCCGGCGGCGCCGGGCTTGCCTCTGCCGCCGCCGCAGGGGTCACGGACGCCGCGGGCTTGTCGGAAACCGCCGGATTGGCCGGGCCGGTGAGCGGCGTCATTGCGGCAGCGGGCGCCATGCCGGCAGCGGCCTTGATCTCGTCCACCACGCTTTCCGCCTTGGGGTCGGCCGGCTTGATGGCGCCCGAGGGCTGCACTTCCCCGGAGGCGGTGGTGGTGTTGAATTCCTTGCGGATGGCATCCGCGGTCGCCTTGAGGGGCGCCGCCACCGAGTTCCGCAGGTTGGCGATCTCGTTGAGGCCGGTCGTCTTGTTCAGTTCGCGCTGGAAATCCGAGCCCATGCGCCGGATCGTGGCGGCGAACTTGCCAACGCGATGCATCACCGCGGGCAGCTCTTTCGGACCGATGACGACGAGCGCCACGATGCCGATGACAAGCATTTCGGTCCAGCCGACGCCGAGCATACTTCTGGCTCCAGGGAGCGGACGTCAGACCCGGAGGATCAGGCGTCCTTCTTTTCGGGCTGGGCCACCGGCTCTGCCGTGGCCGTCGCGTCGATCTGCGGGGTGGGCTTCACCTCTTCGTCACGCATGCCCTTCTGGAACGACTTGATGCCGGACGCGACTTCGCCCATCAGCCCGGCGATCTTGCCACGGCCGAACAGCAGCACGACCACGACCGCTACGATAAGAATGCCCCAAATGCCTGGCGCGTGCATGGATAGTCTCCGACAGATGCGTTACGCGGTTACTAGCATGCAGAAATAGGTTCAATCAGGGGCAAACACAAGGACGTGTTCCGCTTCAGGCGGGGAAACGTCGCAGGTGTCCCAGCCGGGGAGCCCCCTCTCCTCAGCTGCGCTAGGCGGCAGAGCCGCCAAGCTCCGCTATCCTCTCCCGCAAGGGGCGAGGAGGCGCACTGGGACGTCACTTCCCTCGTGAGCCCCCCACCCTAGCTTTGCTACGTCGCTGCGCTCCTAGCGACGCTACCCTCCCCACGAGGGGGAGGGAGACCAGTGGCACGGGTCGGGGGACGGGGCTCCCTCCCCTTGATGGGGAGGATAGCGGAGCTTGGCGGCTCGCCGCCTAGCGGAGCTGGGGTGGGGTGAGGACGGTGCGAGTTTCCGAAGCGGCGGCTTTGCCAACTGCGCCCACCCTAGCTCTGCTACGTCGCTGCGCTCCTAGCGACGCTACCCTCCCCACGAGGAGGAGGGAGACCAGTGGTACGGGTCGGGCGACGGCGGCGCCCTGCCCTTGATGGGGAGAAGGACGCGGGTCGTTCTCAGTCTTCCGTAACCGCATCGTCTTCCTCCAGCGGGTCTTCGTCGTCGCGGAGGTTGCCGTCGAACGGGAGCGGGACCTGGAAGCTGGGGGGGAGGCGGGAGGAGAGGAGGCCGGAGCCCTTGAGTTCTTCGAGGCCGGGGAGGTCGGTGAGCGTTTCGAGGCCGAAATGGTCGAGGAAGGCGTCGGTGGTGCCGTAGGTGACCGGGCGGCCGGGGGTGCGACGGCGGCCGCGCATGCGCACCCAGCCGGTCTGCATCAGCACGTCGAACGTCCCGCTGCCCGAGGCGACGCCGCGCACCTCCTCGATCTCGGCGCGGGTACAGGGCTGGTGGTAGGCGATGATGGCCAGCACTTCGAGCGCGGCGCGGCTCAGCTGGCGGTTCTCGGTCTCCTCGCGCCGCAGCAGGAACTGCAGGTCGTCAGCGGTGCGGAAGGCCCACCGGTCGCCGCGGCGGACGAGGTTGACGCCGCGCCCGCGATAGCGCCCGGCGAGCCGGTCGAGCAGCAGCGGTACGTTGGCCCCCTGCCCCAAATGCGGCGCGATCTCGTCGGGGGTCAGCGGCTCGGCGGAGGCGAAGAGCACGGCCTCAAGGATGCGCAGGTTGCGCTCGGTGATCTCGTGACGTTCGTCGCCCAGCTCGTCATCGGCGCCGAACAGGATGTCGGGGGTGTCGGCCGGGCTCATTGCAGCTTTCCGTCAGCCTGGCGGCGGCGCATCAGCAACGGCCCGAAGGTCAGCGTCTGGCGCAGCTCGATCTCGCCCTGCCGGGCCCGTTCCAGACTGGAGGCGAAGGTGGAGGCAGTCGCGGTCTTGCGCTGTTCCGGGGCTGCCAGGTAGCGGTCGAGATAGGCATCGAGCGGCACCCAGTCCATGCTGTCGCCGATCAGCCGCGAGAGGATCTCGCGCGCCTCGGCCAGCGACCAGACGTTGCGTTCGAACAGCTGGTATTCCTGCGGGATCGTCTTCTCGCGCTGCGTGGCATAGGCCTTCAGCAGGTCGTAGAGCGAGGCCTCCCACAGGTTGCGGCGCTCGATCAGCACCGGCTCGGGCATGCCGCGCGGATGCACCCCGCGGCCCAGCCGCGGGCGGTTGACCAGCTGCATCGCCGCCTTGCGCATCGCCTCGAGGCGCTTCAGGCGGAACTGCAGCAGCGCCGCCATCATCTCGCCGGTCGGCTCGTCGTCGCTGGGGGCGGCTGGCACCATCAGCCGGCTCTTGAGGTAGGCGAGCCAGGCGGCCATGACGAGATAGTCGGCGGCGATCTCGATCCGCTTCTCGCGCACCGTCTCGATGAAGCCGAGATACTGCTCGGCGAGCGCCAGCACGGAGATGCGGCTCAGGTCGACCTTCTGGCGGCGGGCGAGGTCGAGCAGCAGGTCGAGCGGCCCCTCGTAGCCGGCCACATCGACGTACAGCACCTCGTCGTCGTCCGGGCGCTGCGGCTTGGCCAGCCAGTCGCTCGGCAGGTCTTGGGGAGTTTCGATCATCCGGCCGCCCGCTCAGGTGAAAGAACTTCGCCCCGAAAGGCGAAGTCCGTCAAGCGAGCCTCGCGGCGATCAACCGTTGATCGGCACGCAGTCGGTGCCGTTGGCCTTGAAGCTGGCGCAGGTCTGCGTCGCTTCGGAGAACGAGTTGACCGGCAGCACCACGCGATACCAGACGCCCCTGGCGCCGAGGTCCACCTGCCGGATCTCGAGGCTGCGGCCATTGAGGATGCCGGAGAGCCGGTTCTGCGTGGTCTGCAGCGAGGCTTGCGCGTCGCCCGAGGTCGGCTGCGACGAGAGCTGCACATACGCCCCGCCGGTGCTGGCAACGGGCGCCTGCGCCGGAGCGGCCGCCGAGGCGGCGCCGGCCGTGAGGTCGAGCGGGGCATTGGGATCGGCCGCCGCGACGCGCGGGGCGGAGCCGCCGTTCAGGGTCGAGCGATTCGCCGGGCGCGCCATCGGCACCGGGGCGACGATGGACGGATTGACGTTCGGCGCGGGGCCGGTGGTCGCCTCGGCGGACGCCGCGTTGATGGCGCTGCCCAGCGGATCGGTGGCGGCCGGGGCCGAGTTGTCGGGGAGCGCGGCGAGCAGCTCGGACGGCTGCACGTCGGCGCCCGGGACGACCGGCACGTTCGGCCGGTCCACCGGCAGCGCCTCGGAGCCGGCGACGGCATCCTCACCCGAGACGATCGAGCCATCCGGACGGACGGTCACGGTGCGGACCTTGCGGTTGGCGAGCTCGCTCTCGCTGTCGGCCGCGCCGTCGTCGCCGACCGTCTGCGCGACGTCGGCCACGCTCGTCTCGGTGCTGTCGTCGCGGGAGACGAGCTGCTCGTTGGCCGGCGGGGTTGCCGAACCGCCACCGAGCTCGTTGAACACCACGGAACCCTGCGCGTCTTCCTTCGGCGGCGCGGCCGGGGGCACTTCCTTGACCGGGGTGGCGTCGGCGGTGAGCACCGGCGCCTCGGCATCATTGGTCCGGCCCATGCCGAGCACCCAGTAGAGCCCGAAGCCGGCCGCGAGCAGCAGCACGGCGGCAACGCCGATGCCGACATACTGGCGCATGCCGACCGAGAGAAGGCTGGGCTTCTCGGCCTTTGCCCGCGGGCGCTTGTAGGGGCCGGGCGCCTCGGCGGCGTGCTGGCCATCGACGCGGCCGACATCGGCGCCGGAGGCGGCGGCAGCAGCGAGGATCGCGGCCTCGGCCGAGGCAAGCTGCGGCTCGGTATCCTTGAGGGCGGCGCGGCGCGGCGCAAAGCCGGTGGTAAGGGGCGGCACGACTGGTGCGGCGGTCGGCTTCGGCCGCTCGACGGGTGCGGGCTTTTCCGGCGCAGAGAGTTCGACCCGGACGGCTTCGCCGATCAGGCTCTCGATCTCGTCCATCGGGTCGCGCTCTACCGGCGCCGGGGCGGCCGCCGGCTTGCCGCCGACGCCGAACACCGGCGCGGTGGCGAAACGGTCGGTCTCGGCCACAGGCATCGACGGCGCCTGCGCCGCGGGGGGAGTCGGCGGGCGGACCGGGTTGGTGGTGACGGCGCGCTGCTGCTGCGGTTGTGCGGGAGGGGCAGCGGGGAAGCTGCGGATGACCGGCGGCTGCTGTACCGGCGGGCGGGCCGGCACCGGCGCCGGCGGCGGCGCCTCCTGGTCGGCGGCATCGAGTTCAGCGGCGATCAGGTCGGCGATCGGGTCGTCGCTCGAGGGAGCCGGAGCGGTTGCCGGGCGGGTACTGGCGGACGGGCGCGGCTGGGCTTCGATCGGCGTCGGCGGATTGCTGCCGAAGCCGAAATCGAAGTCGAAGCTGTCGCCCTCGGGCGCCGGCTTGCCGGGCACGACCGGCGCGTCGGGCCTAGCGACTTCTTCGGGCTGATCGAGTTGCACCGGCGTCGGGACCGGCAGCGCGGCGGACACCGGCGGCGGCGTGACCGCGACCGGGGCCGGCTTCGGCGCCGGTACGGGCGACGTCAGCACCGGTTCGGCGGCGGCGGACGGACGGGCGGCGACGGGCTTGGGAATCTCGCGATCCTGCCAGTTGGCGAGCGGCTCGGGCCGGATGGTGGCGGCCGGCGGCAGCGCGCCGAAATCGATCGACGGCGCCCGCACTTCGACGGACCTGGCCTCGACCGGCCTGGCTTCGGCCGAAACCGGAGGCGTGGCGGCCGGCAGCGCGACGGGACGCGGCGCAGCAACCGGCTGGTCCATGCCGGGGATGCGGATGGTCGGCGCCGGCGCGGCCGGCTTCTCGGCGTTCGGCGTCACCGAAACGGTCGGGGCGGCAGCCGGCGGTTTCGCCGCGACGGGCGCATCCATGCCGGGAATGCGGATGGTTGGCGCGGCCGGACGCGGTTCGGGCGTGGGCTCAGGGGACGAGACCAGCTTCGGGCCAGGCTTGGCCTCCGGCTCCGCCCCTTCTGCTGAGTTTGCCATGAGCTTGGCAAGCTCGGCGATCAGGTCGTCGGATTTATCCTGGCCATCAGACATATGCTGCGGTCTCGCTGTCATAGGAAAGCAGCGCCCCCTCGTAGGTGACCCCTTGGATGCCCGCTTCGACCCCCGCCGAGCGTGACGGGCCAGCTTTCACACCAATGCGCCCGAATTATGAAAGCTCTTCGGGGGCAGAGACGCCAAGCAGGTCGAGGCCGTTAACGAGCACCTGTCGGACAGCGCTGACGAGGGCGAGTCGCGCCAAAGTGAGAATTGAATCATCGGCCTTAACAAAGCGTAAGGCAGGATCCTGATTGCCCTTGGCCCAGAAGCCGTGGAAGGCGCTGGCGAGCTCGTAGAGGTAGAACGCGATTCGGTGCGGCTCGTGCGCCTCCGCCGCCGAGGCGACGATGCGCGGCCACTGCGCCAGCGCCTTGATCAGCTCGAGGTCTGCTTCGGAGGAGAGCAGCGACAGGTCGGCCTGGGTGAGCGCGCCGAAGCTCACGTCGAGCGCCGGCATCTCCTCGGCGACCTTGCGGAACACCGAGTAGGTCCGGGCGTGCGCGTACTGCACGTAGAACACCGGGTTGTCGCGGGTATGCTCCTTCACCACGGCGAAGTCGAAATCCATCGCCGCGTCGTTGCGCCGGTAAAGCAGCATGAAGCGGGTGGCGTCGGCGCCCACCTCCTCGACCACGTCGGAGAGCAGGACGAGGTCGCCGGAGCGCTTGCTCATCTTGAACGGCTCGCCGTTCTTAAGGAGCCGGACGAGCTGGCAGATGCGGACGTCGATATCGGCCTCGCCGTGCGAGACCGCCTTCACCGCCGCCTGCAGCCGCTTGACGTAGCCGGAGTGGTCGGCGCCCAGCACGTTGACCATGTGCTTGAAGCCGCGCAGGTACTTGTTGCGGTGGTAGGCGATGTCGGCGGCGAAGTACGTGTACTCGCCGTTCGACTTGACCAGCGCGCGGTCGACGTCGTCGCCGTAGTTGGTGGCGCGGAACAGCGTCTGCTCGCGGTCCTCCCAGTCCTCCGGCGTCTTGCCCTTGGGCGGCTCGAGGCGGCCCTGGTAGATCATGTCCTCGGCGCGCAGCCACTGGAGCGTGGAGTCGATGTCGCCCCCCTGCCCGTGCAGCTGCCGTTCGGAAAAGAACACGTCGTGGTGGACGTTGAGCCGCGCGAGGTCGGCCTTGACCAGCTCCAGCATCGCGGCAAGCACGACTTCCCTGACGATGGCGAGGGCTTCCGCCTCGGGCTTGTCGAGCAGCGCGCGGCCGAACTCGGCGGCCAGCGCCTGGCCGACCGGAACCAGGTAATCACCGGGGTAGTAGCCCGAGGGGATCTCGATCGCTTCGCCGAGCGCCTCGCGGTAGCGCAGCATGGTCGATTTCGCGAGGGTGTCGATCTGGCTGCCGGCATCGTTGATGTAGTACTCGCGCGTCACGTCGTAGCCCGAGTAGGCCATCAGCGAGGCGAGCGCGTCGCCGAACACCGCGCCGCGGGTGTGGCCGACATGCATGGGGCCGGTGGGGTTGGCCGAGACGTACTCGACGTTCACCCGCTCGCCCTTGCCGATGTCCGAGCGGCCGAAATCGGCGCCCTGCGTGGCGACCGAGCGCAGCACCTCGTGCCAGATCGGGGTGTTGAGGCGAAAGTTGATGAAGCCGGGCCCGGCGACTTCGACCGTGGCGACGTCGCTGTCGGCCTTGAAGTGGTCGGCGATGGCGGTGGCGATCTCGCGCGGGTTCCTGCCCAGCGGCTTGGCGACGACCATGGCGGCGTTGGTCGAGAGGTCGCCATGGGCCGGGTCTCGCGGGGGCTCGACCACGATGCGCGACAGGGCCTCCTCGGCGATCGAGGGGTAGAGTGCCTTGAGGGCGTCGGCGACACGGGTCTGGAAGATCGCGAAGACGTTCATGGTGGTGCCTTGGGCGGGCAAGCTCGGTGCTGGCGAACCTCGTCCTTCGCCAAGCTCGGGATGAGGTCCTTGGGAAGCGCGCTGCGTTCAGGGAGCCCTCATGGTGAGCTTGTCGAACCACGAGGGCGGGGCACGACGCCCTACCGCAACAGCCCCCGCCCCGTCAAACGGGCATGCTGCTCGATGGCGTAGGGGTCGGTCATGCCGGCGATGAAGTCGGAGATGATGCGGGCACGGGCGGCCGGGTCGGCAGCCGCCTGCGCGGCTTCGCCCCAGTGGCCGGGCAGGTCCAGGTGCTGGAGATAGTGGTCGAACAGCTCGGCCACCAGCTGCTCGCTGCGGCGCACCGGCTGCATCACCTGCTCGGAGCGATAGACGCGCTCGAACAGGAACTGCTTCAGCGCCTTCTCCGCTTCCGCGACCGCGGGCGAGAAGCCGACGAGGGTACGGCCGGCAGTGCGAACGTCGTCGGCCGAGCGCGGAGCAGCATCGGCGAGCCGGCGCCGGCTCTCGGCGATGACGTCTTCGACGCCGCGCGTGATCAGGCGGCGCTGCACCTCGTGCGCCTGTCGCGAGCGGTCGATATCGGGCCAGCGGGCCAGCACCTCGGTGACGAGCGGGCCGACCAGCGGCACCTCGCGCAACTCGGGCAGCGTGACGAGCCCGGCGCGCAGCGCGTCATCGATGTCGTGGGCGTTGTAGGCGATGTCGTCGGCGACGGCGGCCGCCTGCGCCTCGAGGCCGGCGTAGCTCGAGAGCATGAGGTCGGCGCGGACCGGGATGTCCGCAAGGCCGTATGGCAGCCCCTCCTCCGCGTAGCGGCCGACCGGCCGGCCCGCCGGGTCGACCAGCGGGCCGTTGTGCTTGAGGATGCCCTCGAGGGTTTCCCAGCTGAGGTTGAGGCCGTCATGCTCGGCGTAGCGGTTCTCGAGCCGGGTGACGACGCGGATTGCCTGCATGTTGTGGTCGAAGCCGCCCCACCGGGCCAGCTTGTCGTTGAGCACCCGCTCGCCGGCGTGGCCGAACGGCGTATGCCCGAGGTCGTGGGCGAGCGCGACGGCCTCGGCCAGGTCCTCGTCCAGCCGCAGGGAGCGAGCGATGGAGCGGGCCATCTGGCTGACTTCGAGGGTATGCGTCAGCCGGGTGCGAAAATGGTTGCCCTCGTGGTGGAGGAACACCTGCGTCTTGTACTGCAGGCGCCGGAAGGCGGTGGAGTGGATGATGCGGTCACGGTCGCGCTGGAATTCCGAGCGCGTCGGGCTCGAACCAGGGACGTAAAGACGGCCGCGGCTCTGCGCGGGATCGGAAGCGTAAGGCGCGCGTTCGCTCATTGTTGAGACGGACACCCTTTTCATCGTCGACAGACGATATTAGATTTGAGGTTCACCAGCGGCGGCAAGGTACCCAACGAGTGCCGCCCGGGAAGGCATGTAGATGACTGAAGCTGCTGTTACATCCAATAATGTCGTTTTGACAGACCGCGCCGCCAAGCGCATCGGCCGCATCCTCGGCAAGCAGGGCGAAGGCACGGTGCTGCGGATCACGGTGGCCGGCGGCGGCTGCTCCGGCTTCCAGTACGAGTACAACCTGGTCAAGGAAGCGCCCGGCGCGGACGACCTGGTGCTGAGCAAGGACAATGCCACGGTGCTGATCGACTCGCTCAGCCTCGAATTCATGGGCGGCGCCGAGATCGACTATGTCGACGACCTGATCGGCCAGAGCTTCCAGATCCGGAACCCCAACGCGGTCGCCGGCTGCGGCTGCGGCACCAGCTTCGCCCTCGCCTGACGGTTGAGCCTTTCGGCGCCTTGCCTTTCCCGTCTGCCGACCGGTAGCGTCCTCCCATAGTCTGGGGAGGATTTTCATGACTTTGGAGACCAGGGTGAACGCGGCGATCGACGCCGCGCTCGGCAGCCGCATTGTCGGTTGCGTGGTGCTGATCAAGCAGAATGGCGAGGAGATCTACGCCCGCACGGCCGGGCTGGCCGACCGCGAGGCGAATCGGAAACTCGAGCGCGATGCCATCTGGCGCCTCGCCTCGGTGACCAAACCGATCGTGGCGACGGCGGTACTCAGGATGATGGAAGCGGGCCTACTGGGGCTCGACGATCCGGTCGAGAAGTACCTGCCGTATTTCACGCCGCCGAGCCCGGATGGCGTGGTTCGCCCGATCACCCTGCGGCAGCTGCTGTCGCATAGCTCCGGCCTCGCCTACGAGACGACGCCGAGCGACGTGGCGCCCGGGATGTCGGGCCCGTTCATCTCGCTCGAGGAGAACCTGCGCCGACTGGCCAAGGCGCCGCTGCTGTTCGCGCCCGGCACCGGCTGGGCCTACGGCACCAGCATCGACGTACTGGGCGGCGTCGTCGCCGCGATCAACGGCTCGACGCTCGAGGCGGCGGTGAAGAAGTACGTCGCGGGGCCGCTCGGCATGGTCGACTGGGGTTTTACGCCCACCGACCCGGACCGCGTTACCGCCAACTACGCCAATGGCGAGCTGCCGACTCCCTCGATCGTACCGCCGGCGCGGATCACCATGGAAGACCGGCAGGGCCTGGCGTGGGAAGTGGACCGCATCTTCCGCGCCGATGCACCGCAGTCAGGCGGCGGCGGCTCGTGCGGCACCGCCGACGACGTGCTGAAGATGCTCGAGGTCTACAATGGCGGCACGTTCCTGAAGCCGGAGACGGTCGAGGAAGCCTTCACCAACCAGATCGGCACCCTGCCACGCCGCGAGGGCGATGCCGGCAAGCGCTTCACCGTGCTCGGCGCCATCATCGACGATCCGAAGGCGGCGAGAAGTCCCTGCCCGGTCGGCACGCTCGACTGGGGCGGCGCGTGGGGCCACAACTGGATCATCGACCGCACCAACAGGCTGTCGATCATCGTGTGCACCAACGTGGCGCCCGAGGGCTGCAACGGCCCGTTCCGCGAGGACATCCGCGACGCGGTTTACGCATCGCTGTGAGACCATTAGGCTCCCGTTCCAAACGGGAGTCTCTTCATGCGCATCGCGACCTGGAACATCAACGGCGTCAAGGCGCGGCACGGAGTTCTTCTCAAGTGGCTTGAAGAGGCCTCGCCGGACGTCGTGTGCCTGCAGGAAATCAAGTCGGTCGACGAGGCGTTCCCGCGCATGGAGATCGAGGCGCTCGGCTACAACGTCGAGACCTTCGGCCAGAAGAGCTGGAACGGCGTGGCGCTGCTGTCGAAGCGTCGCTTCGACGAGATCCATCGCGGGCTGCCCGGCGACGACGGCGACGAGCAGGCGCGGCTGATCGAGGGCGTCATCTCGCTGCAGAGGGGCGTGGTGCGGGTCTGCTGCATCTACCTGCCCAACGGCAATCCGGTGAACTCCGAGAAGTTTCCCTACAAGCTGGGCTGGATGGACCGGCTGATCGACTTCGTCGAGCAGCGGCTGACGCTGGAGGAGCCGTTCATCCTGCTCGGCGACTTCAACATCATCCCCGGCTGGCTCGATGCGACGAAGCCGGAGAAGTGGGTCGGCGACGCACTGTTCCGGCCCGAGAGCGCGGAAAAGTGGCGGGCGCTGCTGAACCTCGGGATGACCGACGCGCAGCGGGCGATCTCCGACGAGCCCGGACTGACCTTCTGGGACTTCAAGACCTTCGGCTGGGAGCGCAAGGACGGCATCCGGATCGACCACCTGCTGCTCTCGCCGCAGGCGGCCGACCGGCTGGAGGACGTGATCGTGCATCAGGACGTGCGCGGCTGGGAGAAGCCGAGCGACCACGTGCCGGTGGAGGGCGTGTTCGCGTTCTAGATCGCCCCTCCCCCGTGAAAGGAGGACGACATGGACATTCGATCGGCGCTGCACGAGTTTGTGCGATGCCTTCAACGCGCACGACCTCGATCGCATCATGGGCTATTTTGCCGAGGATTGCGTGCTTGAGATGCCGCGGGGCGGCCAGCCGTGGGGATCGCGGTTCGAGGGCAGGCAGCAGGTGCGGGAGGCCCTCGCCGGGCGGTTCGCGGGCCTGCCCGACGTCCGCTACGGCAACGCGGAACACTTTGTCGACGAGGCGGCGGCGACCGGCATGTCGAAATGGCTGCTGACCGGCACGGCTCGCGACGGCGTGCGCCGGGAAGTGCGCGGCTGCGACTTCTACACCTTCCGGGACGGCAAGGTGGTGCGCAAGGACTCCTACTGGAAGATCGTCGAACAGGCGTGACGCCGCTAACGGATTTCGGTGACCTTGCTGCCGGGCGCGAGCTTGGGGGTGGCCTCCGCAACCTGGACTTCGTCGTGACGGTCGAGGAACTTCGCCACGGCGACGCGCGCGGTTTCGGCGCCCGATTGCACCTGCGCCACGAGGCCCTCGAGGTCGGCGGGCAGCAGCAGGACGGTGAGCAGCATCAGGATGATGGGGAGACGCATGACAGAACTCCATCGCGGTTGAACCCACGATAGAGCAGTCAGTTTGAACCCACGCTGAACGAGGTGGTCAGAGGCCGCCGAAACGGGTGCCCAGCGAGTCGGCCAGCTTGAACGCCCGCTTGCGCTGCTCGGGGGTGGCGATCGACGTGGCGTCGTTGAGCAGATCGTTGATCCAGCCCTCGTCGCCGGTGCCCTTGGCGCGGCGCGAGGCGACGGTGAGCCACATCAGCCCCTCGACCTGGTCGGCCGCGATGCCTTCGCCGTTGAACAGCATGCTGCCCAGCTTCGCCTGTGCCCCGGCATGGCCCTTGCGGGCGGCGAGGTTGAGCCAGCGGGCGCTCTGCAGCGGGCTGTCGCCCAGTTCGTTGTCGTCGAGATACATCTCGCCGACCTTGTACTGCGCGTCGGCGTCGCCGAAGTAGGACGCCGCGTGCATGATGAGCTTGTTGGAGTAGGCTTCGTTCTTCGGGATGCCGGCTTCCGGCAGGCCGGTGCGGTAGTACTCGCCGACCTTGAGGAAGCTCTGCGCCACGATGTCGGACTCGACGCCCTTGGGCGCGGCATCGGCATGCTCGTCGGCGATCTGGCTGAAATAGCCGAAGGCCTTCACCGGGTCCTTCGCGACGCCCTCGCCGCTCTCGTACATGAGGCCGAGCTGGTAGAGCGCCATCGGCTGGCCGGCGAGCGCCGCGTCCTCGAGGGCGCTGATCAGGTCGCGGCTGGAAATGCCGCCGCCGGCGCCATCGAGCGAGTTCGCCATGGCAAGAGCGGCATCGGCAGCCGTTGCCGGCGCCGCCGAGGGCAGCACCCCGGCCGTCTGCGCGGCGGCCGGCAAGGTTGCGCCGCCAAGGGCGAGCGCAACCGAGAACGCGACGATGGACAGGGGCAGAGCCCTAGATGTCCGCATACTGCTCCTTCTCGCCCTTGGCACCGGGATTGGTCAGCGCGCCGTAACGGGCCGGCCCTACCAGCTGGGCATACTTCCAGATCGCGCCCGAGCCATACTCGGTCTCGCGCGGCTTCCAGGCGGTCGCCCGCCTGGCCAACTCTTCCTCGCTGACGTTCACCGAGATCTCCCCGGTGGTGGCGTCGAGCGTGATGATGTCACCGTCCTGGATGTGGGCGATCGGACCGCCGACGGCGGCCTCAGGACCCACATGGCCGATGCAGAAACCGCGGGTGGCGCCCGAGAAGCGGCCGTCGGTGATCAGGGCCACCTTGTCGCCCATGCCCTGGCCGTAGAGGGCCGCGGTGGTCGACAGCATCTCGCGCATGCCGGGGCCGCCCTTGGGGCCCTCGTAGCGGATGACCAGCACGTCGCCTTCCTTGTACTCGCGCTTCTCGACGCACTCGAAGCACTTCTCTTCGGTGTCGAAGACGCGCGCCGGGCCGACAAAACGCAAGTTCTTGAGACCGGCAACCTTAACGATGGCGCCGTCGGGAGCCAGGTTGCCCTTGAGCGAGACGACGCCGCCGGTGGGCGAGATCGGGTTGGACGTGGTGCGGATGACGTCCTGCTCGGTGTTGAACCTCACCTTCTCGAGGTTCTCGGCCACGGTCTTGCCGGTGACCGTCATGCAGTCGCCGTGCAGGTAGCCGCCCTCGAGCAGGGCCTTCATCACCAGCGGGATGCCGCCGGCCTCGAACAGGTCCTTGGCGACGTACTTGCCGCCCGGCTTCAGGTCGCCGATGTAGGGGGTCTTCTTGAAGATCTCGCCGACGTCGAACAGGTCGAAGTCGATGCCGGCCTCGTGCGCCATGGCGGGGAGGTGCAGCGCGGCGTTGGTCGAGCCGCCGGTGGCGGCGACGGTCATCGCCGCGTTCTCGAACGCCTTGCGAGTGACGATGTCGCGCGGGCGGAGCTGCACCTTCAGCAGTTCCATCACCTGCTCGCCCGCCTTGGCGCAGAGCGCATCGCGGATCTCGTAGGGCGCGGGGGCGCCGCAGCTATAGGGCAGCGCCAGGCCGATGGCCTCGGCCACCATCGCCATGGTGTTGGCGGTGTACTGGCCACCGCAGGAGCCGGCCGACGGGCAGGCGACACGCTCGAGCTCGTCGAGGGTCTCGTCGTCCATCTTGCCGACCGAGTGGAGGCCGACCGCCTCGAACAGGTCCTGCACCACCACGTCGCGGCCGCGGAAGCGGCCCGGCAGGATGGAGCCGCCGTAGATGAAGATCGACGGCACGTTGAGGCGGATCATCGCCATCATCATGCCCGGCAGCGACTTGTCGCAACCGGCCATGGCGACGAGCGCGTCATAGGAGTGGCCGCGCATGGTCAGCTCGACCGAGTCCGCGATCACGTCGCGGCTGGCGAGCGAAGACTTCATGCCGGCATGGCCCATGGCGATGCCGTCGGTGACGGTGATGGTGGTGAACTCGCGCGGCGTGCCGTGATTGGCGGCGACGCCCTTCTTGACCGACTGCGCCTGGCGCTGCAGCGAGATGTTGCACGGCGCGGCCTCGTTCCAGGCCGTCGCGACGCCGATCAGCGGCTGGTGAATCTGCTCCGAGGTCAGGCCCATGGCGTAGAGGTACGAGCGGTGCGGTGCCCGCTCCGGCCCCTCGGTCACATGCCGACTGGGAAGACGCGATTTGTCGACGTAGTTGCTATCCATGACCTCGTCCTAGTTGTCCGGCCGGAACCCTCCGGCGCCCTGCTGAAGGCGACGTTATCGGGCTTTGCTCCGACCTGACACAAGGGCGACAAGTACGCGAAGAGTTCGCTGCGGCGCCGATTTTACTGCGCCGTTGTCCACTGGCCGCCCCGTCTTCCTCCTCGGCTTCTTTTAGGGTCACATTGTGGCGCGGTTCCTCAGCAAAGCGTTGCTGCGGCGGGGGTACGACCGGGATTGGAACCAGCTGTTGCAAAAACAGCACGCACCCCGCGCCCGGAGCCCATCGGGCACCCTCCCCTCACCTCCCGGACAAACAAAAACGGCGCTCCGAGGAGCGCCGTTCTGCAGGTTGGATCTGTGGTCGGTTCAGTGCGGCAGGCTGCTGCTGCTCGCCTCGTCGCCGTCGACGGTCGGGGCCGGCACCGCCGGCTTGTCCTCGTCGTACTTCCACTCGATCGGCTCGGGCTGCCGCACCAGGGCGCGGCTCAGCACCTCGTCCATGCGACTCACCGGGATGATCTCCATGCCCTCGGTCACGTTCGCCGGAATCTCCTTGAGGTCGCGGGTGTTCTCCTCGGGGATGAGCACCGTCTTGATGCCCGAGCGGAGCGCTGCGAGCAGCTTCTCCTTCAGGCCGCCGATCGGCAGCACCCGGCCACGCAGGGTCACCTCGCCGGTCATCGCCACGTCGTTGCGGACGGGGATGCCGGTCATCAGCGAGACGATGGCGGTGGCCATCGCGATGCCCGCCGACGGACCGTCCTTCGGGGTCGCCCCCTCCGGCACGTGCAGGTGGATGTCGCGTGTGTCGAACAGCGGCGGCTTGATGCCGAGGTCGGTGGCCCGCGACCGCACGTAACCCGACGCGGCCGTGATGGATTCCTTCATCACTTCCTTGAGGTTACCGGTAACGGTCATGCGACCCTTGCCGTGCGTCATCACCCCTTCGATGGTGAGGATTTCGCCGCCCACCGAGGTCCAGGCGAGACCGGTGACCGCACCGACCTGCGGCTCGGCATCGAGCTTGTC
>JBQCFF010000035.1:0-8604 GCA_051959485.1 Devosia sp.
CCGATCGTGGTGAGCATCGAGTACCGGATCCGGCCGCAGGACGTGCGCGAGTTCCTGCGGGTGATGGCGGACCGCAAGCGCATCCGCATCCGCGACGGCGCGCGCGAATGGACGCTGCGCCGCGACCTGCAGGAGACCGACCGCTGGGTCGAGAGCTACAAGAGCCCGACCTGGGTCGAATATGCCCGGCACAACCAGCGGCTCACCCATGCCGATGAGGTGGTGAGCGATACGCTGCTGCAGCTGCACCAGGGCGAGGGGCGGCCGAAGGTGCATCGGATGATCGAGCGGCCGCCCAACTGGTTCGCAGCGATCGCGGCCAACCGGACGATCGACCCGCCCTAAGCCACCCGCCCCGTTTACTTTTACCGACAAGCGGGCCTATCGTCGGCAGCCCTGCCAGAGGAGCTCCAGTGGAGTGGCGAGGGCGAGCAATAGAGGGAGGATTTCCGATGCGTAATGCGTCGCGTATTACTGCCGTCGTGCTGGGCGCGCTGCTGCTCGGCACCAGTGCCGTCTCGGCGGCCGACATCAAGATCGGCTTCCTGCCGGGCGTGGTCGATCCGTTCTACCAGGTGATGCAGAAGGGCGTGGAGGCCGCTGCCAAGGATCTCGGCATCGAGGTCGTGACGCAGGTGCCGCCGACCTGGGGCGTCGAGGCCCAGACGCCGATCCTCGATGCGATGGTGGCGCGCGGCGACCTCAACTACATCATCACCGCGCCGACCGACAAGGACCAGATGGTCGCCCCGCTACAGGCGGCCCTGGACGCGGGCATCAAGATCATCACCGTCGACACGTTCCTGGGGGACGGCGACTACGTGAACGGGCCGGTGACGTTCCCGATCTCGTATATCGGCTCGGACAACGTCGAGGGCGGCCGGATCTCGGCGCGCGGCCTGGCCAAGGCGATCGGCGGCAAGGGCAAGGTCTACATCAACTCCACCAACCCGAACGTGAGCTCGGTCGAGGGCCGCGAGCAGGGCTTCAAGGAGGTGATGGCCAAGGAGTTCCCGGACATCAAGGTGATCGGGCCCGACTACAACCTCGATGACCAGAACAAGGCGGCGCAGCAGACCGCCGCAGTGCTGGAGCAGAACCAGGACCTCGCCGGCGTGTTCGGCACCAACGTGTTCAGCGCCGGCGGCGCCGGCAACGCGGTGGTGAACGCCGGGCTCGGCGGGCACGTGCAGGTCGTCGCCTACGACGCGACGCTCGAGGCCATGGAACTGCTGAACAAGGGCGCCGTCACCATGGTGCTGGCGCAGAAGCCGTTCGACATGGGCTACATGGCGGTGGAGTTCGCCGCAGCCGATGCCGCCGGCGTCACCAGCCTGCCGCGCCGCGTCGAGACCGGGTTCGCGATCCTCGACAAGAGCAACGAGAACGACCCCGAATACTCGCGGTTCATCTACAAGACGGGCAACTGACCCGACCCGAAGCGGGCCGGGGTGATCCCCCGGCCCTGCCCTGTTCTCGCGATCTCCCGGGAGGTGTCGTGACCGACACAAGGACAGTGCCGGCATCGGCGGAAGCGACGCTTTCGGCCGGCAGACGGTTCGTGCTGCTCGCCAGCCAGTTGTGGGCGTGGGCCTTCCTTGCGCTGATGATCGTGTTCTTCATCGTCGCGGTACCGCTGGTGGGGGGCGCCACGTTCCTCACCGTGCGCAACAGCCAGAACATCCTCATGGCGATCGTGCCGGTGCTGCTGCTGGGGCTGGGGCAGACCTTCGTGATCATCGCGGCGGGCATCGACCTCAGCGTCGGCTGGGTGATGAGCCTGGCCTCGGTGCTCTCGGCGCATGCGATCCGCGCCTCGTTCAATGCCGGGGTGCCGCTGTTCTTCGCGGTGGTGCTCGGCTTCCTCGCCGGCATCGGCGGGGCGGGAACGGTGGGGTTGGTCAACGGGCTGATCATCGCCAAGCTCAAGGTGCCGGCCTTCATCGTGACGCTCGGCACCTCGTTCATCGTGCGCGGCCTGTCGCTGCTGTTCAGCGAGAACACGACGGTGATCGGGCTGCCCGAGGGGGTGCGCGACTACGGCAACGAGGCGCTGTTCTACTGGGTGCGTGGCGAGGGCGGCGGCTTCTACCTGCTCGAGCGGCCGGAGGTCTCGGGCGCGCTGCTGCGCTCGATGGACCGCATATTCGCCTGGCCGGTGGTGATCACGGCGGTAGTGGTGCTGGCCTGCCTGTTCCTGCTCAAGCGGACGCAGTTCGGGCGGCACACCTATGCGATCGGCGGCAGCATGCAGGCGGCCCTGCGCACCGGCATCCCGGTCGATCGCCACATCATCAAGCTCTACATGTTGAGTTCGGCGACCGCCGGAGTGGCCGGCGTGCTGTCGACGCTGCGGTTCACGGCGGGCTCGGCGGTGATCGGCGACCCGCTGCTGCTGAGCTCGATCGCGGCGGTGATCATCGGCGGCGTCAGCCTGTTCGGCGGGGCCGGCTCGATCATAGGTACGGTGATCGGGGCGCTGATCATCGCGGTGCTGACCACGGGGCTGGTGATGCTGAACGTCGATGCGTTCTGGCAGTTCATCGTGGTGGGCGCGGTGGTGATCATCGCGGTGCTGATCGACCAGTCGCGCGACCTGATCCTCGGCCGGCGCGGGAGGGGGACATGAGCGAACCGGTGCTGTCGATCCGCCACCTGACGAAGCGCTTCGGCGGGCTCGTGGCGGTGAACGACGTGAGCCTCGACATCCATGCCGGCGAGGTGGTGGCGCTGCTCGGCGACAACGGCGCCGGCAAGTCGACGCTGATCAAGTGCGTATCTGGGGTGCACCGGGCCGACGAGGGGGAGATCCGCTTCGAGGGCAAGCCGGTGAGCTTCGCGCGGCCGATCGATGCCCGCGGCGCCGGGATCGAGACGATCTACCAGGACCTGGCGCTCGCCAACAACCTCGACGTGCCGGCCAACATCTTCCTCGGGCGCGAAACGAAGCGCCGCCACCTCGGCGGGCTGGTGCAGACGCTGGACGACAAGTCGATGCTGAAGGAGGCCGAGCAGAGCCTCGCAGCGCTGGACATCGTCTTCCCCACGCTGACCCAGCCGATCGAGAGCCTGTCGGGCGGGCAGCGGCAGGCCGTGGCGATCGCCCGCGCCATCTACTGGAAGGCGCGGCTGATGATCATGGACGAGCCGACCAACAATCTCGGGGTGCCCGAGCAGCAGAAGGTACTGGAGCTGATCCGCCGGCTGCGCGACCAGGGCGTGCCGGTGGTGCTGATCACGCACACCATGCCCGACGTGTTCGCCGTCGCCGACCGGGTGGTGGTGATGCATCGCGGGCGGAAGGTGACGGAGAAGGCCGCTGCGAGCACGGATGCAGCGGAGCTGGTGCAGTACATGGTCGGGGCGCTGGATGATGAACTGGTGTGAGGCAAACCGCCGTCATCCCGGCGGAGGCCGGGATCCAGCCTGAGGCGTAGCCGCAGCCGCACAGAGGTCGAAAGCCCTCAGGATGGGGCCCGGCCTGAGCCGGGGCGACAGCGCGGCGGGGAAGCGGCGCGACCGGACCGCTGTTGCGAGCGCCAGGACGGAAATCCGCCCCGCTCGGAGGTCGGGTTTGTTGCTTCCCCCTCCACCAGCCTACGGCTGGTCCCCCTCCCCCGCCCGCGGGGTGCTCGCCCCCCCCCCCACCCGGGCGGCCCCCCCCCCCCCCCCCCCCCCGGGGGTGGCGTGGCCCGGCGGCCCCCCCGCCCCCCCCCCCCCCCCCCCCCCGGCCCCGGGGGGAGGGGGACCGGCGAAGCCGGTGGAGGGGGGAGCAACGTACGCCGGGCTTCGGGCAATAAACTGCCCTGCCCCAGGCTCGGCTGCTTCCCCCCCAAACGACAAGGCCCGCGTGGTCGCGGGCCTTTGGTCATTCGTCGCGGTACACCTTCTCGCGGCGTTCGTGCATTTCCTGGGCTTCCAGGGAGAGCGTGGCGATCGGGCGGGCGTCGAGGCGGGCGATACCGATGGGATCGCCGGTTTCCTCGCAGTAGCCGTAGGTCCCGTCCTCGAGCCGCTTGAGCGCCGCGTCGATCTTGCTGATCAACTTGCGCTGCCGGTCGCGGGTGCGGAGCTCGAGGGCCCGATCGCTTTCCGACGAGGCTCGATCGGCCATATCCGGGTGATTCTGGCTCTCCTCCTGGAGGTTCTCCAGAGTCTCTCTGCTTTCGCGGAGTATTTCGTCCTTCCAGCGCTCCAACTTCTGCCGGAAGTACTCCCGCTGGCGCGGGTTCATGAACGGCTCGTCTTCTGTCGGCCGGTAGTCAAGAACTTCAGTAGACATTCTGACTCGATTCCAAAACGCCCCTAATGAGCGGGCTTATAGTGGGCAAGCCTACCCCTCGCAAGCCAAAGAAAAGCCCGGTGATTAACACGTGACTGGGATTGCGTCCCGGTGTGTCAGGCCGGGAACAGGCCGCGCTTGGCGAGCTCGACCCGGGCGCGGAGCTCGATATCGTCGAGCAGCGAATCGAGGCGGGGGTCGGTTTTCTCGCGCGCCTGGCCCAGCACCGCCATCAGCTGGTTGAGCCGGCTTTCGGAGATGCGGCCGCTGAGGAGGTCGGCCTGCATCTCGTCGAGGGTGTCGAGGAGCTGGGTGCCGCGGCGGAGCAGTTTCTTCTTCTTGAGCAGCGGATCCTCGACCGCCTGCAGCGCCAGCAGCGCATCGAGCGAGGCGACCGGAACAACGTGGGTCGCGGCCTGCCCCGGGGGCGTGGCGGATCCGTCGGGGACGTAGAAGGGCGAGGACGCACGGGCGGTGGCTGCGCGACCGCCGAGATTGCCTACCTGCCGATTGTTGTCGATGCGCACCGGACTCAAGCCCCTGCCCCATGACCGGCAAAATCTGCCGCAACCGGTTAAGCAAAGGTTAACCCGCCCGGCAGGAACTGCCCGGCAGCGGCCAGGACGCGGCAATCCGAACCAGAAATCTCCAGCTTTCTCATAGCGTTGAGAGCGGGTGAGCCAAACTGGCACGGAATTCGCAACCAGAGTTTCGGCAAAGGCGCGTGGGGACGTGCCGACACCCCGGGGACTGCAATGGGTAAACTCAACCTCAAGAGCATGCTGGCAGGGCTGATGGCCCTGACGCTGCTGATCCAGCCGATGCCCGCGCAGGCGGTGTCGGCGCGGATCAAGGATATCGTCAACATCGAAGGCGTGCGCGACAACCAGCTGGTGGGCTACGGCCTCGTCGTCGGCCTCAACGGCACCGGCGACGGCCTCAACAACTCGCCCTTCACCAAGCAGAGCCTGCAGGCGATGCTGGAGCGGCTTGGCGTCAACACCCGCGGCGAGAACATGCGGACGGGCAACGTCGCGGCCGTGATGGTGACGGCGAACCTGCCGGCATTTTCTACCCAGGGCTCGCGGCTCGACGTGAACGTCGCCTCGCTGGGCGATGCCTCGAGCCTGCAGGGTGGGACGCTGCTGGTGACGCCGCTGCTCGGCGCGGACGGCGAGGTCTACGCGATCGCGCAGGGCTCGGTGACGATCAACGGCTTTTCCGCGCAGGGCGATGCGGCGTCGATCGTCTCGGGCGTGCCGACCACCGGCCGAATCTCGGCGGGCGGCCTGATCGAGCGCGAGATCGGCTTCGTGCTCGGGGCGCAGCGGACGCTGCGACTGGCGCTGAAGAACCCCGACTTCACCACCTCGCGTCGCGTGGCGCTCGCCATCAACGACTTCATCGGCGTGCCGTGCGCGACGCCGCAGGACCAGGCGACGATCCGCATCGACCTGCCGCGCAACTTCAACGGCAACATCGTCGACCTGATCACCGACATCGAGCAGCTGGTGGTGGAGACCGACCAGCCGGCGAAGATCGTGGTCGACGAGAACTCCGGCATCATCGTCATGGGCAAGGACGTGCGGGTGTCGACGGTGGCGGTGGCGCAGTCGAACCTGACGGTGACGATCGCCGAGAGCCCGCGGGTGGTGCAGCCGGCGCCGTTCAGCAACGGCGAGACGGCGGTGGAGCCGCGCACCGACCTCAGCGTCGACCAGACGAACTCGGACCTGGCGCTCGTCCGCGAGTCGGTCTCGATCCAGGAACTGGTGGACGGGCTCAACGCGCTCGGCATCAACCCGCGCGACCTGATCTCGATCCTGCAGGCGATCAAGGCCAGCGGCGCGCTGCAGGCCGACATCGAGGTGCTGTGATGATCGGGGGCGCAACCACACCGGGCAGCGGACTGTCGTCGCCGGCGCAGATGGGCCACCTCAGGGCGCAGGCCGAGGAGCTCGAGGGCATCTTCCTCAACACGCTGATGAAGGAGATGTTCACCTCGCTGCATTCGAACAGCAACGCCATGGGCGGCGGCTTCGCCGAGGATACCTGGCGCGACATGCAGGCCGAACAGATGGCCGACGCCGTGTCGAGGGCCGGCGGGGTCGGGCTCGCCGACGCGATCATGGGCGACCTGCTGAAGATCCAGGAATCCAGCCAGGCCGGCCAGACCATTCTACCGAATATCAAAGGAGCAAAGCCATGAGCAGCGCAGCGGAACGGCTGAAGGCCATCGATACCCTGCCGGCGGGCGACCTGTGCGGCATCGCGCTTTCCACCCTCGACCGGCTGGTGAGCATCCTCAACGAGGAGACCGTGCTGCTGAGGGCGGGGCGGGTACGCGAGGCGGGCGAGCTGACGGCGGAGAAGACGCGGCTGGCGCAGGACTACATGGGCTTCGCCCGCTCGGTGCAGCGCGAGCTGCCGCGGCTGCGGCTGGAGGCGCCGGCGATGGTCGAGGCGATGAAGGTGCGGCACGAGCAGTTCGCCACGCAGATGGCGGAGAACCTGCGGGTGATCGCGACGGCGCGGGCCGTGACCGAGGAGCTGCTCACCGACGTCGCCAATGCGATGAGCGCCAAGGCTCGACCCAGGACCTATGGCGCCTCGGGCACGATGGCCGGCCAGCCGCCGGTGGCCGCAACGGGCGTGTCGATCAACCGCGCCCTCTGAGGCGCGGAACCCTCGCAATTGGCTCAAATTGCGCGGGAGGCGACAAAACCCTGGCAAGACCGGGACCTCCATCCTTGCGGGCGCGTGGTCCAACGAGGATGAGCCGGTCATGAGCGCCAGAATAGCGCCCGAACCCATAAAGAGCCAATCGCGCGCGGTTGCGGACTTTCGCTCGCGCACGGCGCTTGGCGATTCCGGCGGACGGACGAGACGGCAGGATCACGCCGAGGATGACGCAGCGCAGCAGCGGGCGAGGGAGCCGCCGCTGCCGCCGGTGCCGGCACCTGCCCCGCCGCCCGGCGCCGCCTTCGCCGTGGCGCTGATCACCGGGCAGTTGCCGCCCAGGCCGACCTCGGAGCACGAGCTGCAGATGCGGCTCGGCAGCGCCGAACTGCCGGCCCAGGGGTCGCTGGCGCTGCACGACCGGCTGGTCTGATTCCTCTCGCCCTGAAGGCGGCCGATTCACCAATCGACCCGGTTCGGGACACTGCAGAATTTGCCTAGCTGCAGCGATTGCGCTTGGCGTTCAACCGGTTACGGAGAATCTCGCGGCAGGCCGGAAGGCGAAATTAACTACGCTGGACAGCATCTCGTTAACCATTCCTAAGCGCCCCCGACGGTAGCGTGCGGCAATCTCAGAACGAGATTCCACCAATGCCAGAAGGAAGACCGCATGTCCGATATTAGCCTCTCCAAGGCGGTTCGCTCGAACCTGCTGAGCCTGCAGTCCACCGCAGCCTCGATGGCCAAGACGCAGGAGCGTCTCGCCACCGGTCTCAAGGTGAACTCGGCGCTCGACAACCCGACCAACTTCTTCACGGCATCGGCGCTCAACAGCCGCGCTTCCGACATGGCCAACCTGCTCGACAGCATGTCGAGCGGCATCAAGACCATCGAAGCGGCCGACAACGGCCTGAAGTCGATCACCAAGACCGTCGAGTCGATGCAGTCCGCGCTCCGCCAGGCGCGGCAGGACAAGTCGTTCAAGACCGAGTCCTACACCATCGACATGGCGCGCACTGCCGCCTCGGGCGACAAGATCACGTTCACTGACGGTGCGTTCGCCGCCGCCACCAGCGTGAACATCAACAACAGCTCGATCACCACTGCTGCGGCGGTGGCGGACGTAGTCGTGGGCGACAACGGCAAGAACTTCACGGTCACCGACGGCACCACGACCTCGGGCACCGTGGCGCTCGCCACCGGCGACACCGTCCAGGACATCGCCGACAAGATCAACACGGCGGCCGGCGCCGACAGCACGTTCAAGGCGAGCGTCAGCGAGGGCAAGCTGGTGATCACCAGCACCACCGGCAACTCCGTGTCGGTCACCGACGGCGGCACTGCCGGCGCCGGCGCCCTGCTCGGCTTCGGCGCGGTGGCCTACAGCGCCAAGTCGGTCGACGAGATCGTCTTGGCGGTGAACAAGGACACCGCGGTTTCCGACAAGGTCCGCGCCTCGAACGACAATGGCAAGCTGCGCATCCAGAACCTGTCGACGACGGCGCTGAGCGTCAGCGGCACGGTCTCGGGCGCCAGCTCGATCGGTGGCAACGACGTGCGCGCCAACCTGGTGAAGCAGTTCAACGAACTGCGCGACCAGCTGGACAAGTTCGCCGACGACGCCTCGTTCAACGGCATCAACC
>JBQCFF010000036.1:0-2925 GCA_051959485.1 Devosia sp.
ACCGACTGGACGTGGCCGAGGCTCTTGAGGAGTGTCGCCCGTTCAATCGTCGCTTTCATCGCCGTTCAAGCCCCATCATCCGCACGCGTGTCAGCTCGTTATAGCGAGCCGTTTCGCGTGCGGAAGTGGGGGAATGGCGATGTTTTGGAGGGCCGGCTTACTTGCCGGCCTTGTCCCCAACCTTCGGCGCATTGGCCGCGGCGTCCTTCGACGGCATCAGCAGGCCATCGATATGGTGGACGACGCCGTTCGAATACATTTCGTCGCCCTTGGTGATCGTCGCCTTGTGGCCCGATGAATCGGTGAGGACGGTCTTGCCGCCTTCCTTGGTGGCAGTGATCGTGCCGCCGCCCATGGTGGCGATGACGTCCTTGCCCTTGCCGTTGTCGATCGCCTTGTCGATGTCGGCAACAAGGACCGTGCCGGGAAGGATCAGGTTGGTGATGGTGCCGGTCAGCTGAGCCCGGTTCGACGGATCGGTCGACGCGGTGTCGCCGGTGAAGGCGGCATCGTCAGGAACGAAAACCGTATAGGGACCGGGGCCCGCGAGGGTCTGGTCGAGGCCGGCAGCCTTGGCCGAAGCCATGAACTTGCTGTCCGCGGCAAGGCCGGACGAGATCGTCTTGTCGCCGGCGATCTTGGTGGCGGCGGACGTCTGGGCGTTCTTGCCGTGGTCCCCGTCCTTGTTGCACGCGGTGGTGGCGAGCAGGGCCGCCACAGTCGCAAGCGCGAGCGCATGCTTGGTCATCAATTCCTCCTTTTTTTGTTTTGAGGCCGAAATGGCCCGGCACGGATTGAGTTCCATGTCCGGGCCATCGCGTGGCTTTTGTAATGCGTCGTTTAGGTCAGGATCGACGCAACGATCGCCGAGACGAGCTGGGTCGTCGGGTCGACACGATAGATGTAGCCGTTGTTGTAACGGTACCAGTCGTTGGCCGTGTCGACGTACTGCGTCCGGTAGTCATACGGCACGTTGTAGGTGCTGTAGCCCATCGGCAGCGGCTGGCCGATCGTCAGCCCCGGCGTCAGCAGCGACGCCACCGACGTGATCAGGTTCGACGAGCGATCGTAGTTGTAGATCGCGCCGGGGGCGTACCAATAGCCGTTGCTGGCCGAGGCCGGGTAAATCGAACGATACTGGTAGGGCACGTTGTAATAGTCGTACGACGACGGGATCATCTGCCCGACGCCATAGCCCGAGGCGTAGAGCGGGACGACATCCTGGACCATGCCCGTGACGCAATCGACCTGGTAGACCACGCCGTTCGCATAACGGTTGCACAAATTGTCGTAGCCGTAGCCGTAACCCGAGCCATAGCTGGCCGGATAGAAGCTATTGAGCCCGTAATAATTGGGCACGTAGCTGCTCATGTACGCCGACGGCAGGTACTGGCCCGGCATGTAGCCGCCGCCAAGCAGCGGAAGCAGTGCCGAGATCAGGTTCGACGTGCGGTCGACCTGGTAGGCGTAGCCATTGCCGTACTGGTAATAATAGTTCGGCGTCGTCGGGTAGAGGTACGACATGGCCGACGGCATCGCCGCAAGGCCGAGCGTGCTGAGAGCGGACAACGGCTGGCCGACATACTGGACGGCCTGTCCGACCGGCAGGATCGGCGTCGAATAACCGCTGAGGGTCAACGGCACCGGCGCCAGGGACCGGACATTGTCGAGACGCTGGAGCGCAAGGGCGCTACGCTGCGCCGCAAGGCTCTGCGCCGCCGCAACGCGGTTGGCGCGAAGCGTGTTCAGGCCCTGCTGGGCAGCGAGGCCCGGCGGCATGCAGCCCTTGCTTGCGAGCCCCGGCGGACACCCGCCGACGCCATAGCCCTGGCCACGGTTGCCTTGCGCATTCTGCATCGCGACGCGGTTGGCCTGCATCTGCTGACGAGCGGCCATGCGGTCGTTCATCTGGTTGACGCGATTGGCCTGCGCCTGCTGGCGGTCGGCCATGCGCTGCTGCATCTGCGCTTGGCGGTCGACCCGCTGGGCCTGTGCCTGCTGGGCGCGCTGCGTGCGCTCCACGCGCTGGGCCTGCGCCTGCTGCACGCGCTGCGTGCGGTCAGGACGAGCCGCCTGGCGTTCAGCACGCTGCGCCTGCATCTGCTGCATACGCTGCGAACGGTCGGGACGCGCTGCGGCACGTTCCTGGCGCTGGGCCTGCATGGCCATGCGCGGAGCCCGCTCGGCCCGCTGCGCCTGCATCCGCGGAGCAGCCTGCTGGCGCTGCGCGCGCATCTGCTGCCCGCCGCCGCGCTGCTGTTGTTGCTGTACCTGTGGGCCGCCATGCGGGCCACCGTGTCCGCCGGGGCCTGCGGCCGCCGGGGCCGCAATCGCCATGGCGGCGACACCCGCGGCCAGATAAAGCCTGGTCATCAATCTTCTCCTTTTCGCACTTAGTCGGAAGGGAAAACGGATCGGAACGCGACCCGTTCCCACCGCTCAACGAGTGGAACCGACGACCTACCGCACTAGGGTGAACCCTAAATTGCCAATCTATTCAGATAGATGGCTATTCCGCGTCAACGACCCAATGGGCCCTTAGCGATCGCACGGACGCAAGCGCGAGCAGTGCAGCGACGAGGTAGAATGCCAGGCAGAGGACAGCGGCATCGCGCAGGGCGTTGGCCCCGTATCCCGCCCGGAGTGAATCGGAAATGCGGCCCATCAGCCAGGGACCGATCCCGATCCCGATCAGGTTGTTCATAAAGAGGAAGCTCGCGGACGCGGTTGCGCGCATCGGTCGCGGCACCAGATGCTGGACGGCGGTGACGATCGGGCCCAGCCACAGGATATTGATCCCGCTCCCAATCACCAGCAGCGGCCAGGCGGTCCAGAGATTGGGCGCGAACAGGCCGAGGCCCCAAGCAGGAATCGAAAGTAGCCACGCGATTGCCGGCAGCCTGGCGTACCAGCCGCGCTCTCCGG
>JBQCFF010000037.1:0-3386 GCA_051959485.1 Devosia sp.
CGAGGAGGCTGACGCCATCCTCATCGTCGGCGCCAATCCGCGCAAGGAAGCGGCGGTGCTGAACGCCCGCATCCGCAAGACCTGGCGCGCCAAGGGCATTCCGATCGCCGTCATCAACGGCTCGCAGGACGCCCTGACCTATGACTACGCGCTGCTCGGCGCCGGCTTCGAGACGCTCGCCGAGCTCGCCGACGGCAAGGGCCCGTTCGCCGAAACCTGGGCGAATGCGAAGAAGCCGCTGGTCATCGTGGGTGAGGGCGCGGTCTCGCACGGCGCCGCCTGGAACAAGCAGATCGGCCGCGACACCATCGCGCTCGCCGCCAGGCTTGCCACCGGCTCGAATGTCGAGGCCGGCTGGAACGGCTTCGCCATGCTGCACAACGCCGCCGGCCGCGTCGGTGGCCTCGATATCGGCTTCGTCCCGCACGATGGCGGCGTCTGCTCCGCCGACCAGATCAAGCTCGCCGGCCAGGCCGAGCTCGACGTGCTGTTCCTGCTCGGCGCCGACGAGTACGACACCGCGGCAATGGGCAAGGCATTCGTCGTCTATGTCGGTACGCACGGCGATGCCGGCGCTCACCGCGCCGACGTCATCCTGCCCGCCGCCACCTACACCGAGAAGTCGGGCACCTACGTCAATACCGAGGGCCGCGTGCAGCTCGCCGAGCGCGCCGTGTTCCCGCCGGGCGACGCCAAGGAAGACTGGGCGATCTTCCGCGCCCTCTCGGCCGTGCTGGGCCAGCCGCTGCCGTTCAACTCCCTGAGCCAGCTGCGGGCAAAGCTCTACTCCGAGTTCCCGCACCTCGCGCGCATCAACCAGGTCGCGTCCGGTGCGGTCGAGGACGTGAAGAAGCTGGCCGGCGCCGCGGTGAAGACCAAGTCGGCCGGCTATCGCTCGCCGGTGGCCGATTTCTACCTCACCAATCCCATCGCCCGCGCGTCCGCGGTGATGGGTGAATGCGCAGCGCAGCAGGCCGGTCTCCGGCAGGCGGCAGAGTAAGGACCCGACATGGATTTCGTCGTCTCCGCGCTGGATTATCTGCTCGGCATCCCGCTGTTTGGCTGGGGCGAGCAGGTCGGCTTCATCTACAAGGGGCTGTTCTTCCTCGTCGCGCTGCTGATCTTCACCGCCTATATCCTGCTCGCCGACCGCAAGGTCTGGGCGGCCGTCCAGGTGCGTCGCGGTCCCAACGTCGTCGGGCCGTTCGGCCTGCTGCAATCCTTCGCCGACCTGCTGAAGTTCGTGTTCAAGGAGCCGGTGGTTCCGGCGAGTGCCAGCAAGGCCGTGTTCCTGCTGGCGCCGCTCGTGACCTCCATCCTCGCGCTCAGCGCCTGGGTGGTGATCCCCCTCGATGCCGGTTGGGCCCTGGCCGACATCAACGTCGGCATCCTCTACATCCTCGCCATCTCGTCGCTGGGCGTCTACGGCATCATCATGGCCGGCTGGTCGTCCAACTCGAAATACGCCTTCCTCGGCGCCCTGCGGTCGGCCGCGCAGATGGTCAGCTACGAAGTCTCGATCGGCTTCGTCATCATCACCGTGCTGCTCTGCGTCGGCTCGCTGAACCTCTCCGACATCGTCTTCGCGCAGCAGCAGATGGGCCTCGGCTACATGCTCGGCGTGCCGTGGCTCAGCTTCCTCAACTGGTTCTGGCTGCCGCTCTTCCCGATGTTCGTCGTGTTCTTCATTTCGGCGCTCGCCGAGACGAACCGGCCGCCCTTCGACCTGCCCGAAGCCGAGTCGGAGCTCGTCGCCGGCTTCATGGTCGAATACTCCTCGACGCCGTACCTGCTGTTCATGCTGGGCGAGTACATCTCGATCCAGCTGATGTGTGCGATGACCACCATCCTCTTCCTCGGAGGCTGGAGTTCGCCGATCGACCTGCCGCCCTTCACCTGGATTCCCGGCTCGATCTGGTTCGTGCTGAAGCTCTGCCTCGTGTTCTTCATGTTCGCCATGGTCAAGGCTTTCGTGCCCCGCTACCGCTATGACCAACTGATGCGGATCGGCTGGAAGGTGTTCCTGCCCATCTCGCTGGTGATGGTCGTCGTCCTCGCGTTCATCCTCCAGCTCACCGGCTGGGGCTGGCACGGAGGTGCTGTCTGATGCGCTTTACCCAGTTCCTCAACGGCATGCTGCTGAAGGAGTTCGTCAGCGCCTTCCTGCTGTCGATGCGCTACTTCTTCGCGCCCAAGAAGACCATCAACTACCCCTTCGAGAAGGTGCCGTACTCGCCCCGCTTCCGCGGTGAGCATGCGCTGCGCCGCTACCCGAACGGCGAAGAGCGCTGCATCGCCTGCAAGCTCTGCGAAGCGATCTGCCCGGCGCAGGCCATCACCATCGAGGCCGGCCCGCGCCAGAACGACGGCACCCGCCGGACCATCCGCTACGACCTCGACATGGTGAAGTGCATCTACTGCGGCTTCTGCCAGGAAGCGTGCCCGGTCGACGCCATCGTCGAGGGGCCGAACTTCGAGTTCGCCACCGAAACCCGCGAGGAGCTGTATTTCTCCAAGGAGAAGCTGCTTGCCAACGGCGACCGTTGGGAGCGCGAGATCGCGGCCAACATGGCCGCCGACGCGCCGTACCGCTGAGGGCCCGAGATGACGCTGCCTCTGTTCTTCTTCTACGTCTTCTCGATCATCGCCGTCGCCTCGGCGCTGATGGTGATCGCGTCGCGTAACCCGGTGCACTCGGTGCTGTTCCTCATCCTCACCTTCGTGAACGCCGCCGGGCTGTTCCTGCTGGCGGTGGCCGAGTTCCTCGCGCTCATCCTCGTCGTCGTCTACGTCGGTGCGGTGGCGGTGCTGTTCCTGTTCGTCACCATGATGCTCGACGTCGATTTCGCCCAGATGCGCTCCGGCCTGCTGCAATATGCGCCGGTCGGCATCGTCGTGGGTGCCATCATCCTGCTCGAGCTGCTGCTCGTTGCCGGCAGTTTCGTGCTCTCGCCCGAGGTCGCGGCTACCGCCATGGTGCCGATAGATGCCGGCATCGAGAACACCCGGGCGCTCGGCCAGCTGCTCTACACGCGCTACGTCTTCCTGTTCCAGGCGGCTGGCGGGGTGCTGCTGGTGGCCATGATCGGCGCCATCGTCCTCACCCTCCGCCACAAGCCCAACGTCAAGCGGCAGGACATCTTCAAGCAGTCCAACCGCACGCGCGCCGAGGCGACGGAGCTGGTCAAGGTCAAGTCGGGGCAGGGGCTCTAAATGCTGGCAGCAACGGGCATCGGCCTCGGCCACTACCTCGCGGTCGCCGCGATCCTCTTCACCATCGGGGTGGTCGGGATCTTCCTCAACCGCAAGAACATCATCATCATCCTGATGTCGATCGAGCTGATCCTGCTCGCCTGCAACATCAACCTCGTCGCGTTCTCCGCCGA
>JBQCFF010000038.1:0-5221 GCA_051959485.1 Devosia sp.
TTGACGATGATCGCCCCGTCATCCTCGCGCTGCGCCGAGAGGATCACCGTGCCGCCCGCCGGCGTCTGGTCGATGGCGCTGGCGAGGAGGTTGAGGATCGCCTGGGTCAGCGACGCCCGGTCGGCCGTCACCCCCGGCAGCCGCTCGGACACGGCGCTGCGCACCAGCACCCGCGCCTCGGCCGCTTGCACCCGCACGCGCGACAGGCAGGTGTCGAGCAGGGCGGTGAGCTCGATGTCGTCCGTCTTCACCTTGTAGCGGCCCTCGCGCAGCCGCGCGAAGTCGTCGAGTTCATCCACCAGCGTGGCGATCTCCTCGCCCGCCATGCGGATGTCCCGCGCGTATTCCTGGTGACGCCCCGAATCGTGCGGCGTCGCGCGGATCAGCTCGGCAAAGCCGATGACCGAGTTGAGCGGCCGCCGTACCCCCCGGGTGATCCGCGTCAGCATCGAAGGCTCGAGCTCGTCCTGTGGCGGCGCCGGCTGCCGCACCACCGGCGGCGCGCTCGCCGTCAGCTTCCGCACCAGCCCGAAATAGCCCGTCACCACCCCGGCCTGGCCTTCGGCGAACAGCGTCAGCCGGAGGTCGGGGCGGTTGCTGGCGAGCATGATCGCTGGCCGCTCGGTCTCGGCAAAGCGCGCCGGCCGCTCGAGGAAGCGCTGCAGGTCCGGCACCTCGCCGCCGTCGATCAGCTGCGCCAGCGGCCGGCCGACCAATTCCTGCTCCGTCTCGCCGAAGAGGATGCGCGCATGCAGCGACACGCGGGCGATCACCCCGTTGCGGTCGGCCGCGAAGAACCCGTCCTCGCCCATTTCCGCCATGAGCTCGGCAAAACCCTTCACCGCCGCTTCGTGGCTCGATTCACGGGCGCTGGCGGTCGAGGCCGACAGCATCAGCGCCGGCCTGCCGTGCCAGTTGATCGACTGCAGCCGCGCGTTGACCGGCAACAGCGTGCCGTCGCGCCGCACCAGCTGGGTCACCGGTCCCACATCGGCGTCCTCGGCCGGGAAGATGGCGGTCAGCCCCGCCGCCCGCAGGCTGTCGATACCGTCATAGCCGGTGAGCTCGGTCAGCGCCCGGTTGGCGAACAGCACCTGCTGGTCGCGGAACACCATGATGCCGAGCGGCAGCCGGTTGAGGATGAAGGTTTCGCCCGAGAGGCTGACCAGCCCGCTGCCCGTTCCGGCCGTCTCCGGCTCCGTCTCGTGTATCGCGGGCGGGCCGCTGACCCGGTCGGTGAGGATCCGGCTCAACTCGTCGAAATTGTAGCGCGACACGCGTTCCACCGTCTCCGGATCCGGTGCCGGCGGCATCGCCTCGGGCGCCGCCGCAGTTGCGGTTGCGGCCGGCTCGGCCTCGGTCTCGTCCGCTGCCGGCGCCGGCGTGCCCGCCGCCTCGATCGGCTCGAAACTGCGGCCGACGATCCGCCAGGTCGTCACCCGCTCCCGCTCCTCCTCTGCCGCCGCTTCGATCGAGGTGATCATCTCCGCGATCGGGTCTCCGGTAGTCGCCGGTTCCAGGTCCTCGATCGGCGCCGGCTCGTCGAGCAGCGTCTCGGCCGGCAGCGTCACCGGCTCCGGTTCTCCCGCGTCGGCTTCCTGTTCGATTACCGGGGCTGCCGGTTCGGCCTCGGTGAACACTTCGGCCGGCAGCACCGGGGGCGGCCCGCTGAACGTCTCGTCGTGCGCACCGAGCGCCGTGTAGAGCTCGGGATCATCGGCCAGCCGGTCGAACAGCGTCGACAGCGTGCCCTGCGGCGGCGCATCGCCATGGGGGATCGGCTCGACCCAATGCTCTTCGGCCAGCGCCTGCTCGACGGGGTCGGAGGCCGCCACCGGCGGCAGACCGATCGGCAACAGCGGTTCGTCCGCCACCGGCGTCGGCGCCGGCGGTTCGATTTCCTCGGCCGCGTCCGCGGCACCCTCTTCCTTGCGCACCGCGGCGATCGCCTCGCCGGCCGCCGCCGCGGGCTCGCCGGTCGGCTCGAACAGCAGCAGCATCGCGTCCTGCGGGCTGGCGGTGAAGCGGGTCAGCCGCACCTCGTCTCCGCCGAGCTCCGTCACCGCGCTGTCGTCGACCAGCTCCGGCAGTCCCTCGCTCTCGATGAGCGGCGCGAATCGCTCCAGCGCCGGCTGCGAACCGCCGACGATCTGGCTGTCGTCGCTGACCAGCAGGAACTCCGACCCGGCAGGAAACAGGCTCGCGGCCAGCGGGTCGACCTGGCTGAGGTCCTGTGCCTCGAGCAGTTCGGGCTCGATCGGGTCGACCCCGACGATCAGCAGCGCCGTGCTGCCGTCGGCCAGGATCAGCGGCGTGCCGGTGCAGGTCGTGGAAATCGGCCGCTCGCCGGCCAGGAACTGGATACGGCTGAGGCTGGAGCGGTTGAGCGAGCCGAGGCGGATCAGCCGGGCAATCTGCCCTTTTATCGGCACCGCCTCGGGCAGCAGCTTTACCCCGTGCTTCTTGATCTTGCCGTGGAAGAATCGGGCGGCTTCGTTGCGCCACAGCAGCGTTTCGCCGTCCTGCGACCAGAGCCAGCCGGGGCGAGCGTCGGCCCAATGCGCCAACACGCGACGCGCCGTCGACGATTTGATCCACTCAGCGTCCACGCGCCCACTCTTCCCGGTCTGTGCCAGATTGGTACAAACCGTACTCGGAACTTAATGATCTTCTAAATATCGTGGGCATTCCACGCGGTCCATACGTCCCCGCCGCCCGCGACCGCCAATCATTGCCGATGGTTAAGCCGGCGCTTGAAACGGGCGTCGCGAGACCCGAAATCACCCTTGCCAGCGCGGAGAACTGAAACTATGGTCCGCACGCTTTTGGGCCGCCTTAGCTCAGTTGGTTAGAGCACTAGATTGTGGATCTAGGGGTCCCCCGTTCAAACCGGGGAGGCGGTACCATTTCTCCGATAGCCGTCCCGCACACGGGCAAGGCCTCGGCCAGCATCTCCACTTACGACTGAACCCCGCACAGGGCCTGCTACAGCGCCTCCTCGCCCGTTGCGGGAGAGGATAGCGTCGCCAGGCGCGCCAGCGCCATAGCGGAACTGAGGTGAGGGGTCTTCCCGTCTGTTCCTAGGCTGCCGGACGGACGTTGCGTTCCAGCATGCGCACCAGGTCGGCCTGCGAGAACGGCTTGGAGAGCTTCGGCAGCTCCTCGTTGCCGCCGGGGGGCAGCTCGGCGTAGCCGGTTGCCAGCACCACCGGCAAACTCGGCCAGCGCGCCCGAATCTGCTGCGCCAGCTGCGATCCGGTCATCGCCGGCATCGCATGGTCGGTGATCACCAGGTCGACCTGATCGGCGTCGTCCAGCTTCTCCAGCGCCTCGCGTCCGGAGAGCGCATCGATCACCGTATGTCCCAGGTCCTCGAGCATGGCGGTGGTGTTCATCAGCACCAGCGGATCGTCGTCCACCGCCACGATCACCAGCGGCCGGGCTTCGGCCGGCAGCATCGGCTCAGTGTCCGCTACGGTTTCGACGCCCGCGCCCTCGGCTTCGCCACCGGCCACCGGCAGCCACAGCGTCACGGTCGTGCCTTCGCCGGCCCGGCTCGCCAGCGACATCCGGCCGCCCGATTGTTCGGCGAGCCCGTGCACCATCGAGAGCCCGAGCCCGGTGCCCTTGCCCACCCCCTTGGTGGTGAAGAACGGCTCCGCCGCCCGGGCCAGCGTGTCGGGGTCCATGCCCGAGCCGGTGTCGGAGACCGACAGCCTCACATACTGCCCGGGGGGCAGCGCCAGCTCGCTCGGCGGTGTCGCCTCGGCCGCGCCGATGGTGATGGTGCCGCCCTCGGGCATGGCGTCGCGGGCATTCACCGTCAGGTTCAGGATCGCCGTCTCGATCTGGTTGCCGTCGGTGTTGGCGAGCGGCATCCCTTGCGGAACTTCGATCTGCAGCCCGATCTGCGGCCCCAGCGAGCGGCTCAAGAGGTCCCGCATGCTGCCGACGAGCACCGACAGGTCCACCGGCTTGAAGTCGAGCTCCTGCTTGCGCGCGAAGGCCAGCATGCGCTGCGTCAGCGCCCGGCCCCGCTCGGCCCCCTGCACGGCATTGTCGATCAGTTGCGTGAGCCGCAGGTCGTCGTACGGCAGGCGCTTCCGCAGCAGCTCCAGGCTGCCCAGCACCGCCATCAGCAGGTTGTTGAAGTCGTGCGCGATGCCGCCGGTGAGCTGCCCGATGGCCTCCATCTTCTGGCTCTGGAACAGCTGCTCGCGGGCCCGTTCGAGCTCGCGCTGCGTGTTGACGCGCTCGGTGATGTCGCGAGTGATTTTGGCGAAGCCGACCAACTCGCCGTTCGGCTCCCGGATCGCATCGATGATCACGTGCGCCCAGAACTGGGTGCCGTCCTTGCGGACGCGCAGGGCCTCGCGCTCGAACCGCCCTTCCTTGGCGGCGATCTGCAGCGCGCGCTCCGGCTCGCCATTCTCGCGGTCGATGTCGGTGTAGAAGGTGGCGAACGAGTGCCCGATGATCTCCTCGGGCCGATAGCCCTTGATCCGCTGGGCCCCCGTGTTCCAGCTGGAGACGTGGCCCTCGGTGTCGAGCATGTAGATGGCATAGTCGGTCACGCCCTCGACGAGACGGCGAAACTGCTCGCCCTCGCTGAGGGATCCAGATACCCGGTGCAGTCTATTCACCCCATACTCCCGGCATGCCGACCTTCTTCAACGGAGTGGTATGGGATCGGTTGCGTGCCGACTCAATAAAAATCGACCCGAGGAAAATCCGGGCCGCGTGAATGTCGTGTGAACACATCGTTGCCTGCCGTTCAACGTGCGTCAGGACAAATTCCGCTGACGTGGATGTGAGTATCCTCGGCATGCAACGCGTCCCATGGTTCGGCCGTTGACACTCGATCCAGCTCGCCCGTTCGGGTCGAGGCCCTCTCTTTTGTATGGAGCGACACGTGCAGCGACTGACTTTGCCCCATGCCAGCCGCCAGCCCCGCCTCTGGCTCGCCGCCGTCGACGGCCAGGTGCGGCGCCCCCCGCAGGTCGCGCCGATCGACGGGCCGGAACTGCCCATGCTCGTCCGCTTCGAGGGTCTCACCGAAGCCGAGCAGCGGGTGGCGCTGGCGGGGTTCCCCGGCGGCTCGCGCTTCGTGCTGGCGTCCTGATCTACCTTGAGAGCCGGAGGTTCGACAGCTGGTCGGCGATCAGCTTGAACGTCGCCGTCAGGTCGGCGGGGTCGTTCGGGAAGAACGCATGCGCGGCGT
>JBQCFF010000039.1:0-8873 GCA_051959485.1 Devosia sp.
CTGCCTCGCCTTCGGCAAGCCATAGGTGATCTGGAATCACCCGACAATGCCGCCCGGGCGCCCGTTTCCCTTTCGTTGGCGCTTTAACGATAGGATGGTCCACATGTCGCTCGATCCTGCCGATGAGACTATCTATCCGCCTATGTCGAAACCCAAGGCGCGCTCAACGCTCTATCGCCTGATCGAGGCCGGCCAGCTGGCCCGTCGGGCGCTGCTCGTGCCGCTGCTCGACCGCGGGCTCGAGGCGGGGGACGACGCCATCATCTTCGCGCTGCACACCCGGCTCGGGGCCACCGAGCCGGACCTGGCCGAGGAGCTGGAACTCGCCCCCGAAGCCCTCGCTCCGCGCCTCGCCCGGCTGGCCGAGCGCGACATTATCATCCGCCAGGCCATCGGCCCCGACCTCATCCCCGGCCTTGCCCTGACCGAGCGCGGCGAACGCATGTGCGAGGTTCTCTCCGCCAGTTGGGACCAGCTCGACGCTGCCCTGTTCGACGAGCTCGACGCCAAGCAGCGCAAGAAGCTCGACAAGGCCCTACGCCGGTTCGTGGAACTGCTGCGGCTGGCGTAGCCCCAGACGATCAGGACGGCCCCTCCCCGGCCCACCCCATAAAGGGGAGGGTGACGTGGGTGCGCGCTAAGGCCGCGTGTTCCACACCGCGGCACCTCCCCCTTTATGGGGGAGGCTGGGAGGGGGCCGTCCGGCCGGACCACCTACCGGTTCCCCACCCGCCGTTCGATCATCATCACCGCCGTGACCACCACGAACGCGAACACCACCATGCCGGCGGCCAGCACGTGGGCGTTGCCCCATTCCAGCCGCTCGACATAGTCGTAGATCGCGATCGACAGCACCTTGGTCTGGCCGGGGATGTTGCCGCCGATCATCAGCACCACGCCGAACTCGCCCACCGTGTGCGCGAAGGTGAGCACCGCCCCGGCCATGTAGCCGCCGCGCGCCAGTGGCATCGCCACGCGGAAGAACGTCTGCCAGCCCGAGGCGCCGAGCGTCGCGGCGGCCTCGATCGGCTCATCGCCGAACGCCTCGAACGCGTTGCGCAGCGGCTGCACCATGAACGGCAGCGAGTAGATGACCGAGCCGATCACCAGCCCTTCGAACGAGAACGCCAGCGTCCGCGCGCCCCAGAGCGACGCGATCGCGCCGCCCGGACCGCTCGGACCGAGCGCGATCAACAGGTAGAAGCCGAGCACCGTCGGCGGCAGCACCAGCGGCAGCGCCACCACTGCCGCGACGGTCTCCTTCCCCGGCCATTTCGACCGGCAGAGCCACCACGCGATCGGCGTCGCGATGACGAGCAGCAGCGCGGTCACCACCAGCGCCAGGGTCAGCGACAGGGCGACCGGTGCCGCAATGTCGCTATCGCCCAGCATGCAGTGCCTGCCCCGGTTTCCTCATTCGGGGGCGGTTTCGTAGCCGTACTTCCGGATGATCCCGGCGGCCTCGGGCCCCTTCAGGAACGACAGGAACGCCTGGGCTGCAGGGTCGCCGGCGCCGTTCTGCAGCAGCACCGCGTCCTGCAGGATCGGCGAATAGTCCTCGGCGGGCACGACCCAGACCTGGTCCGCCGGCTTGCCGATCACCTGGCTCAGCGCCACGAACCCGAGTTCGGCATTGCCGCTGTCGACGAACTGCAGCGTCTGCGAAATGTTCTCGCCGGTGACCTGCTTGCCCGCGACCGCTTCCATGAGATTCAGCTTCTCCAGCACCTCGAGCGCCGCCGCGCCATAGGGCGCCGACTTCGGGTCGGCGATCGCGATGTGGTGGAACGCGCCGGCCCTCAGCGCCGCCGCCCCGTCGGTGACGTCGATGCCGGGCGAGTAGAGCACCACCTTCCCCACCGCGTAGGTGAAGAGCGTGCCGTCGACCGCGTAGCCCTCGGCCACCGCCCGGGCCGGCCGCTGGTTGTCCGCCGCCAGGAAGACCTCGAACGGCGCGCCCTGGCTGATCTGGGCGTAGAGCATGCCGGTAGCGCCGAACGAAAACCTCACCGAATAGCCTGTGCTGGCGGTGAAGGCGGCTCCGATTTCCTCGGCTGGCCTGGTGAAGTTGGCCGCGACCGCCACACTGACATCGGCCGCGCCCGCCGCCGAGGCCATGGACGCAAGCAGGCCGGCGCCGACCACAAGGCCCAGCAGACGCTTCATGCTTCCCTCGTTATTTCCGTTCGGCGATAACGAAGTCTTGGCAAGCGCCGCAGCGCGCGGCAAGCGTTATTTTCGGCCGGAAATATCGGCTAGGGTGACCACGGCGTCGACGTCCCGGGCGATCGCGCGCTTCGTCGCCTCCTGCATGCCCCGATAGCGCTCGAGCACCTCGCGGCCAGCCTCGGTGAGCTGGGCGCCCTGCTCCTTGCCGCCCCGCGCCGTCTCGACCAGCGGCGCCCCGAAGCCATCGTTCAGCGCCTGCACCAGGCTCCAGGCCCGCTTGTAGCTCATCCCCATCCGCCTGGCGGCTTCCGAGATGGAGCCGGTTTCGGCGATGAAGGCCATGAGGTCGGCCCGGCCCGGCCCCATGTAGAACGTGTCGGAAAATCCCACGCGGAGGTGCAGGAGCCCGGTGCGGCCGGGCTGCGGCTTGCGCATCAGGCGGCCTGCTTCAGCCCCGAAGCCTCGCGGGCCAGCGCCTCGATGCGCTTCCAGTCACCGGCGGCCAGCGCATCGGCCGGCATCACCCACGAACCGCCGACGCAGATCACGTTGGGCAGCGCCAGGTAGTCCGCGGCCTTGGCCATGTCGATGCCGCCGGTCGGGCAGAAGGTGATGTCGGGCAGCGGCGAGGCGTAGGCCTTCAGCACCTTGACCCCGCCGAGCGCCTCGGCCGGGAAGAACTTGAGGAACGAGTAACCATGTTCCGACGCCGTCATCGCCTCGGTCGGCGTGCCGATGCCGGGCAGCAGGGGAATCTCATGCTCCTCGGCCGCCTCGAGCAGCCGCGGCGACGCCCCGGGCGACACCATGAACTGGCAGCCGGCATCGACCGAATGCCCCATCTGCAGCGGCGTCCGCACGGTGCCCGAACCGACCACCGCGCCCGGCACCTTGGCCATCTCCTCGATCGCCTGCAAGGCATGGGCAGTGCGCAGCGTCACCTCCAGCACCGGCAGCCCGCCCGCCACCAGCGCCTCGGCCAGCGGCCGCGCCTGCGACAGGTCGTTGATGATGATCACGGGGATGACGGGTGCGAGCGAGAGCGTCTGACGAAGGGCGGCGACATCTTGGGGCATGGCGAACCTCGTTGATTTCGCCTGAGCGTTAGGCGGTACCGGCAACCCGATCAAGCACAATCACCGCATTGAAATTCCGGGCGCGGGGACCTAACTCTTCGTGGCTTTGGGGAGAGATCGGCCGTGCAGCTCATCAACTCGACAACCCCGCTCGAGGAGGCACGCGCCATTCTCGCCGAGCGCTTCGACCTGAAGTTCACCAAGGCCGTCGAGCGCGTCACCGCCCGCGTCTACGAGCGGATCAAGGACCACATCCCCGAGATCGAGTGGCCCTTCTACGCGCCGCTGATCCTGCAGATCAACCGGGTCAAGAAGGAGCGGGATGCGCTGGTCGTGGCGCACCGCTTCCAGTCGCCGCAGATCTATCACGGCGTCGCCGACGTGACCGGCGACACGCTGCAACTGGCGCTCGCCGCGCAGAAGGCGAAGCAGTCGGTGATCGTGCAGTGCGGCGTGCATTACATGGCCGAAACCACCAAACTGCTGGCACCGAAGAAGAAGGTGCTGCTGCCCGACGGCCGCGCCGGCTGCTCGGTTGTCGCCTCGATCACCCCCGAGGACGTGATGGCGCTGCGGGCGCAGTATCCCGGCGTGCCGGTGGTCGCCTACATCACCTCGTCCGCCGCGGTGAAGGCCGTCAGCGACGTCTGCTGCACCACCGCCAACGCCGCCGAGATCGTCGACGCCCTGCCCGGCGACCGCGTCATCATGGTCCCCGACCAGTTTCTAGCCCGCAACACGGCGAAGCGGACGAGCAAGAAGGTCATCGCCTGGGCCGGCACCTGCGAGGTGCACGACACCTTCACCGCCGCCAACATCGCCGAACTCCGCCACGCCTACCCGGATGCCAGGATCGTCGCGCATCCGCAGTGCCCGCCGGAGGTCGTGACGGCCTCCGACTTCTCGGGCGACCTCGACGCCATGGCCGCCTACCTCAACGCGGCGGAGACCAAGCGCGTGGTGCTCGTCACCGAGTGCTCGATGTCCGACAACCTCGCCACCCAATTCCCGGGCATCGAGTTCACGCGCGGCTGCAACCTCTGCCCGCACATGAAGCGCATCACGCTCGAGAACATCCTCTGGTCGCTCCACACCATGAGCGAGGAAGTGACGATCCCGCCCGCGCTGCATACGCCAGCCCGCGCGGCCCTGCAGCGCATGCTGGAGATGAGCAAGGTCCGGGTCTAGGAACTGGCGAAGACGTTGTTCCGGTGCCATCTCAGGGCCGCGGCATCCGGCTGATGATCCGGCCGCCTGGGCAGGAGCAGTTGTCGGTTGTCTCGCAGGCTGCTGCAGAGCCCCTCTTCGAGCAGCATGAAATTGCCCAGCAGCTCCCAGTTAGGGCCCGCCGAGAGAGCCCCTTGCCGCCATGCGAGTTCTGCCGGCTCGACCATCGGCAGGAAATTGTCGGGCTCGATAGTGCCACCGCTTTCGAGCGGGCGGATGGCAACGAGGCGCAGCTCCGAAACGAGCGCGTCCGGGTCGAACTGCCGGCGGGTGACAGCGCACCGATAGCCCCAGCGCGCAATCACCTCGTTCCGGAGAATCTCTGCAAACCCGTCAGGCAAGCTGCGGCCGAGAGCGAGGCTGCCCGCCTCCGCCAGCGCCTCACCTCCATGCGTTCCGCCACCATGATCGAGAATCTGCTCGAAGCGTTCTGGGCTCAGCCACAGCATCCGTCGCGCGGCGGGATTGTCGGACTCGCTGTCGTCGAGCACCGGCTCGTTGAACCAGACCAATCCTTCGACCTCGCACTGGCGGCCGCCGGCCTCGGGCGCACGGATGGCGGCAAGTCGAGCGGACGCGAAATAGTCCAGCCGGCCGGCGCCGGTGCGCCGATACAGGAGGGCCCGAGTCCCGAGTTCGCGCTGAACGGTGGAGGCGATGCGCGGCACGATCGGCAGGCGCCCCGCGGATGCGCCGAGCTCAGACTCATCCGTCACTGCCAGTGCCAAGTATGGCAACCCGCGCCCCCGCAATCGCGAGGAGCATATCCGGAACAGACCGGACAGGAACAGCCACTACCTAGGTGTTCTTCCGTAGGTATCCGGGACGCCTACTCCACCCCCAGCAGATAGCTTGCGACTGCCTCGCGGTCCTCGGCGGTCCAGCGCGAGGTGCCGTCGGCGATCACTTCGCGCATCGCGCTGCCCAGCAGGTCGAAGTCGGGGGTGAAGCCATCGGTCAGCGCACTCGAGAGCGATGCCACATCGTAGCCGCGCTCCATCAGCCGAGCCGCCGTGAGCGCCGGCGCCTTGCCGCCGGTTCCGCCCGCCGGGTTGCCGGTCAACTCGGTGCCCGGATCTATGCCGCCGAGCCAGTTGCGGGGCGAGTGGCACATGACGCAGTGGCCGGGCCCCTCCACCAGGTAGCGCCCGCGGTTCCACCGCTCGGAATGGGCAGCGTCCCCCTCGTAGCGTCGGGGCGAGAAGAACAGGTTCTGCCACCCGGCCAGGGCGAGGCGCACGTTGAACGGAAAGCCCACGTCGTGCGGCCGCGACGGTGTCGCCACGGGCGTGGTCGCCTGCAGCGCGGCGAACAGGTCGGCGACTTCCTGGTCGCTCATCAGCGTGTAGTGCTGGTACGGGAACGCCGGATAGAGGTTCCCCTGCGGCCCCTCGCCATCGCTGATCGCCTTTGAGAACTGCGCCAGGGTCCACCGGCCGATGCCGTGCTCCGCGTCCGACGTAATGTTGGGGCCGTAGAAGGTGCCGAACTGGGTCGGCAGCGCCGGTCCGCCGGCCAGTTCCGGGCCGCCTTTCACGGTGTGGCAGGAGATGCAATCGCCGAGCCGCAGCAGGTAGGCGCCGCGCGTCGCGTCGCCGGCCAGCGTCAGGTCACGCGCCGGCCCGTTCACCGGCCGCAACACGAACGCTCCCACGCCCATGCCAACCACCGCGATGACCAGCACCGCCCACTGCCAAGCCCGCATCGCCTGTCCCCCGAGTCGGGGCCGGACTTGAGCAGAGCCGCCGGTACCCGGCAACTGATTTGCGCGTGAGCCTCAGCCGGCCGTCAGCGCCGCATCCACCTCGGCTCGCGTCGGCGGCACGCAGCCCACATGCTGGCAGTTGAGTCCCGCCACCACCGCACCGAAGCGCAGCATCTCGCCGAGCGCCGCGCTGTCGAGCGTGCCGAGCATCCCGGGCCGCAGCGCCCCGCGCTCGTTGAGCCAGGTCAGCACTCCGGCCATCAGGCTGTCGCCGGCCCCGACCGTGTCGCCGAACGGCACGGCCGGGAAAATCTCGGCTGTGGCGGAACCGGCACGGGTGAAGGCACGGCTGCCGCCTTCGCCGAAGGTCACCACCACCAGCCCCATGTTCGGCTTGCCCAGGAACTCCTCGACGTATTTGCCGACGATCGCCTCGGTCTCTTCGGCCGAAAAGTCGCTCGCCTTCACCGCCCGGTTCCGCTCCAGCGCCCCAAGATCCTCGATCGACACCTTGACGAGGTTCACGATCTCGAGGAACTGCCCCAGCCGGGCCTTGTAGCCGGCGAAATCCGGCACCAGCGACGGCCGCACGTTCGGGTCCATCGACAGCGTCGCGCCGCGCGCCGACGCCTCGTGCGCCACCGCCAGCCAGGCCGCCGCGTCCTCCGGCTCGATCGGGCAGAACCCGCCGACCTGGAACACCTCCAGCTTCTCGGGCAGCGCCGCGATCATCCCTTCCTGCGTGAAGGCCCGGTCGGCGTTGCGGTAGAAGCCGTATTGCGCGCTCTTCTTCTCGTCGAACGTCACAACGGCGAGCGTCGTGTAGGCCGCGACGCGCTCCGCCAGCAGCGGCTGCACGCCCGCCGCCGCGAGCGGCCCGAGCAGGTAGGTCCCGAGCCCGTCGGCGCTGATCGGGCACATGAACCCGGTCTGGTTGCCGAGTTTGCTGAGCGCGATGGCACAATTGTAGGGCGAGCCACCCTGGTGCGCTACGAGGCGGATCACGCCATCCGCTCCCACCGGCTGGGAAATGAGGTCGATCAGGCTCTCGCCACCCACCACGAACATGCCGTCTCGCCTCCGGTTCACATCGCCCGCACCGTTACAATGCCGCACTCGCCGCCGGCAAGCCGATCCAGTTGCATCCGCCGCCCGCTCCTGCATAGTCGCGCCCGCTGGATCAGGAGGAGCATCGACGTGACGACCATCGGGAACACCCTGCGCTGGGGCATCATCGGGCCGGGGGCCATCGCCAAGGACTTCCGCCGCGGCGTGCTCGACTCGAAACATGGCAAGCTCGAAGCCATCGCGAGCCGCGACCCCGGCAAGCCGAGCCTCAGGACGGATTTTCCGGAAGCCCGCATCCTCGATGGCTACCAGGCGCTGCTGGACGACCCGAACGTCGATGCCGTCTACATCGCCACCCCGCATCCCGGGCACGCCGAGTGGGCCATCAAGGCCGCCGAAGCCGGCAAGCACGTGCTGGTCGAAAAGCCGATCGCGCTGAGCGCCTTCGAGGCCGACGCCATCTTCCACGCCGCGAAGAAGGCCGGCACCTTTGCCGGCGAGGCCTTCATGTACCGTCTGCATCCGCAGACGCAGCAGCTCTGGGACTTGATCAGTTCCGGCCGCATCGGCGAGATCCGCGCCATCAAGTCGAGCTTCGGCTTCCAGATGGGCAGCTTCCAGCCCACGCACCGCCTGTTCGCCTCCGAGCTCGCAGGCGGCGGCATCCCCGATGTCGGCGGCTATCCGGTGTCGATGTCGCGCTTCGTTGCCGGCGCCGCCGTGGGCAAGCCGTTCGCGGACCCGGTGAAGGTCTCCGGCATGGCGACGCTGAATGGCGAAGGCACCGACAACTGGGCCGCGGCACTGCTGCAGTTCGAGAGCGGCATCATCGCCGAAGTCAGCTGCTCGGTGTTCGTCAACCAGGACAACATGCTGCGCATCCTCGGCTCGCTCGGCCGCATCGAGGTGCCCAACTTCTGGTTCGCCAACGGCGATCGGGCCGGCGGCGACGGCAAGATCGACGTCGTCATGAACGACGGCAGCCGCGAGACGGTCAGCGTCGGCAAGCAGCGCCACCTCTATTCCTTCGAGGTCGATGCGGTGGCCGAGGCGGTGTTCGCCGGCCGCCAGGAGTTTGCCGCCCCCGGCATGACCTGGGCCGACAGCCTCGGCAATGCCCGCGTGCTCGACAAATGGCGCGCCGACGCCGGCATCGAATACGTGGTGGAGAAACCGGCTCGCCGGGTGAACACCCTCTCCGGCCGGCCGCTCAGCGCCGGCAGCATCATTCCCAGGCGCTCGATCGCCGGGCTCGGCAAGCAGGCCTCCGCGGTCGCCCTCGGCTTCGAGGATTTCCGCACCTTCGCCTCGGGCGCCATCCTGATGGACGCGTTCTGGGAGCGTGGCGGCAACCTCTTCGACACCGCCTTCGTCTATGGCGCCGGCTATACCGAGAAGCTGTTCGGCGAGTGGCACACCTCGCGCGGCACCCGCGAGCAGGCGGTGCTGATCGGCAAGGGCGCGCATTCGCCGCTGTGCTATCCGGACGTCATCGCGAAGCAGCTCGACGTGTCGCTCGACCGGCTGCAGACCGACTATGTCGACATCTACTTCATGCACCGCGACAACCTCGACGTGCCGGTCGGCGAGTTCGTCGACGCCATGGATGCCGAGGTGAAGAAGGGCCG